>JARLHW010000143.1 GCA_031292075.1 Desulfosporosinus sp. | reverse complement strand
TCAATTGAGTTATAAGCGATTTGTAGTTTAGAGCCAAAATGTATTTATTCTGTGTTAATCTGTGTAATCTGTGGTTGATTAACTGAGTACCTGAATAGTCACAAAAATAATGATTCGTAATTCAATTTGTAGGTATAATTTTTATACCTACAAAAACACCAAAATGCCTGTAAAAACAGGGTTTATTAATGTAGGTATAATTTTTCACGGGAATCAAGGTAAAAAAGTATATTTGCAAAGACAAAATTTCAACCAGCAATAGCTTACCGGCCGCAATTCCGGTTATGAAGACTTATTCTGTTCCGATCAAGGCTTTTAGTTGCGTTGTTCAAATTACTAAAGAACCTTCTGTCGCTGATTTTGACGCGAATGGTTTAATCTCTACTAAAGAGGCTATGGTTTTAGGGCTAACTTTATCGTTCAACTGTATCGCTACAGGGGTTGGAGCCGGACTTACTGGAATTGACCCAATTTCGTCAGGTATTGCGGTTTTTATCTTCAGCATGGTTTCAATTAGCGAGGGATATATGATCGGTTGGAAAACGGCCTCCGATCGATTTGAACATTTGTCCCGGGTGATTTCAGGAGCGGTACTTATTTTAATCGGAATTTATGAACTACTTAATTAGGGAGGGTCGCGAGACACTAGTTCAGCCCTGCGTTCGTCGCGCCAAACTAGGGCTTTAAAGCGACATCGTGTTGTGTGGCAGTCGGTATATATTTGGCGGTCATGACTTAACACGATGATTTAGTTTTATGGTCGTCGGAAGTACAAGCAGGTGATGAGCTGCTATGCTAATTTTGTAGGGAGCCCCGCCCAAGCTCTAAGTTCCAGAGGGGACTCTTTGTGACAACTTTCGATAAGGCCTAGAGTTGTCTGATCAATTCGATAGAGAGAAATAGAACACTGTCGAACTTGCGTAGTAATGTGGAAGATGCTACACTTACATGTAGTTACAGTCAGGGCAAATGAATTCAAAGCAAAAATATTAGAGATGGAAGGGGAATATTCTATGGCGGTTGGACGAAATTCCTCGGGGTCAGGAAGAACATTATTGCTTATTCTGATTGGCGCTGCTCTGGGGACTTTGGTTGGATTCGGCTTGGAAAAATACGGTATCTTTGCACCGTTTTTGCGGCCGGCTGTCATCGATGTACCTTCCCATACTTACTTGGATTTCTTTTTTTTCTCCCTTTCCTTTGGTTTTCGCTTGAGTATTACCATCGCGACAATTTTGGGAGCACTTGGAGGATATTTATTGTCAAGGAAGTGGTAATATGCTCGTACTTGCTTCTTCGTCTCCTCGGAGGGCCATGTTATTACGTGAGCGTGGCTACGCCTTTGAAACGGTTATGTCTTCTGTTTCAGAAGTGTTGTCTGAAGGAACGACGCCGGAGATCGGGGTTAGACAGTTGGCTGTACGTAAAGCCCAAGCGGGTTTAACTCACTGGTTGAATCTGGGAGGGAACATTCGGGATGTTGTGTTGGGGGCGGACACGATGGTCGTTCTAGGTGCCCGTATTTTAGGGAAGCCAACAACGTCTGATGAAGCGGAAGAAATGTTGCGGAGTCTAAGCGGCAGGACACATGTTGTTTTAACTGGTGTAGCGTTGATTTCCGGATCGGGAAGATTGGAAGCGGACGTGGTTGAAACCGTTGTACGTTTTCGTCAACTTTTAACCGATGAAATTAAGGCGTATGTGGTCGGCGGGGAACCGATGGACAAGGCCGGAGCCTATGGAATTCAGGGGGAAGCAGGAAAATTTGTCGCATCCTTTGAGGGATCATTGACAAATGTCATTGGCTTACCGATGGAATATCTGATGGAACATCTTAGGGCGTGGGGGATTGAACAGACAAATATCGCTTCACGCGAGGTGGATGATGGATTATCAGCGTTTGAAAGATTTACCCGAGGAACTTCTACCACGTGAGCGGCTCTACCAATTAGGACCGGAAGCATTATCTAACCGCGAAATCTTGGCGATCTTGCTCCGTACTGGTATTAAAGGAGAAAATGTTTTGACGTTAGCGGAACGCATTTTGGTGGAAGTTGGTGGGCTTTCAAGGTTAGGAAAATTGACGGTCCATGAGTTAGCCCAGATACATGGCTTAGGAAAAGCAAAATCGGCAGAAGTAAAGGCTGCTTTAGAATTGGGACGCCGTTCAGTTTCCGTCGATCCGATGTCAAGGCCGGTGGTCAATTCTCCCCAAGATGTGGCGCACATTGTGATGGAAGAAATGCGGTTCCTTGATCGTGAGCATTTCCGCGTCGTTTCTCTATCTACAAAGAATCATGTTCTGGGGATCAGCCCTGTCTCGATCGGCTCGCTCAATTCATCCTTAGTTCACCCGCGGGAGTGTTTTAAAGAAGCGATACGGCGCAACTCAAATGCAATTATTTTATTGCATAATCACCCCAGTGGTGATCCAACTCCCAGTCAGGAAGATATTGAAGTAACACGTCGTTTGGCAGACGGGGGCAAGATCCTTGGGATTGAAGTACTTGACCACGTGATTATCGGTGATAACCGATTTATCAGTTTGAAGGAACGTGGAGTCTTATAGCGAGGCGCGAGGCTCGATGTTCGAACTTTGAATTCGATTCTGCAAATCGAAAAAATGAAATAGATTTAAGGTTTTAAATTATTGTGCGAACATTGTTCGCTTCGATATCGAACCTCGTGCCTCGTGCCTCGATTAAGGAAGGAGTTTTAGCAAACCATGTTTAATTTTTTAAGCAGGGATTTAGGAATTGATTTGGGAACTGCAAATACATTGGTTCATGTTAAGGGAAGAGGAATTGTTGTACGGGAACCTTCCGTAGTGGCAATGGATATAACGACTAAGACCCCTCTGGCCGTCGGTGACAAAGCCAAAGAAATGATCGGTCGAACTCCTAGTAATATCGTGGCGATTCGGCCCTTGAAAGATGGGGTTATTTCTGATTTTAACGTTACCCAAAAAATGCTGAAATACTTTATTAGCCGGGCACTTGGGACTGAACATCCTTTTATACGTCCCCGTGTAGTTATTTGTGTGCCTTCAGGTGTTACTCCTGTTGAGGAACGGGCGGTTAAAGAGGCTGCTATGGCAGCGGGTGCTAAAGACCCAATTATTTTGGAAGAGCCCATGGCAGCAGCTATTGGTGCAGGCCTCCCGGTCAGTGAGCCGACAGGGAATATGATCGTAGACATTGGAGGAGGGACAACGGAAGTTGCCGTTATTTCCTTGGGTGGGATTGTAACAAGTCGTTCTATCCGTGTGGCAGGCGATGAAATGGATGATGCTATTGTTGCTCATATTAAGAGACGTTATAATCTAATGATCGGTTATCGTACTGCAGAAGCGCTCAAGTTTGAAATTGGGTTTGCGTATAGGGCAGAACCCGGTATGTTCACGGTGCGTGGACGGGATTTATTAACGGGGCTCCCTAAAACTGTCGAAGTGACTTCAGAGGAAATTCAAGAGGCTCTGCAAGAACCGGTCATGGCGATTGTTGATGCCGTAAAATCGTGTTTGGAAAAAACTCCACCGGAATTGTCATCAGACATCATGGATCGAGGTATTATGATGGCGGGTGGCGGTTCTTTACTCCGTAATTTAGACAGACTTATTTCGGATGAAACAGGTATTGCGGTGCACTTGGCGGAGGATCCTCTATCCTGTGTCGTCATAGGGACTGGGCATGTCCTAGAACATTCAGATATCCTTCGTAAAATTGCAGCCTCGCAAAAGAGTTAAGAGCGGGGAGGAATGATGGTGGGGAAAAGAGTTAATGTAACGGGAATTGCGGTTCTCGTTTTCTTTCTATTTTTAGGTGTGCTTATTAGTATTCGTCTAACAGGATTAGGTAGTAATTTTCCTAATCCTGTTGGAGGTATCCTGCAACGTGCATTAAGCCCGATAGAAAAACCAATTCTTCAGTTGGGGAATGGGATACGGGATAATATGAAGGTATTGTGGGATTTCCGAGGGGTCCAGCTTGAAAATGAAAGTTTGACCAAGAAAGTAGATCAATTAACTGGAGATAACTTGAAACTGAAAGAACAAGTATTGGCTGGTATGCGTTATACGGAGCTTGATCAGGGGCAGTTCCGAAGCCCCACGCTCGATAAGTTTACGAAGATCGGGGCAAGTGTTATTAATCGGAATCCGACTACTTGGTACCGAACTTTGACTTTGAACCGCGGCAGTAACGATGGGGTTCAGGCGAATGACCCAGTTATCGGTGCTTTGGGGCTTGTGGGAAAGATTGTTTCTGTTTCATCCAATACTTCGGAAGTTTTGCTGATCCTTGACGGAGAAGGTCAAGTAAGTGCCTTGGTACGGAATAGCACGGGTGATGGGACTTTCGGAATTGTCCAAGGAACCTATAAGCGGGGTTCGCGCCTGACTCCGGAAGGAAATTTACAAATGCTCTTTCGCAGAGAAGATAATGTCAATGCTGGAGACCTTGTGTTTACCTCAGGAGATGGTGGGGTATACCCTAAAGATGTCCCAATCGGGAAAGTGAAGGAAATTCAGCTCGACCCTTCTGGGCTACTGAAAACTGCTTATATTGAACCACTGGTCGATTTTGATGCTTTAGAAGAGGCTTATATCGTTAAAACAGTGGGGGGAAAATAATGCGTTATGTGTTGCTCGTGGTGATGTTTCTGCTGTGCCTTATTTTACCCGGAACACTCTTTCACTTTTGGGCTTGGTCAGGAATTAAGCCGGATCTACTTATGCTCTTAACAATCTATATGGCCATACATCACCGATTGTCTACGAGTGTGTTATGGGGACTGGGCGCAGGCTTATTGGAAGACTTATATTTGGGGCGGTATATTGGTATGTATACGCTCACCCTTGCAGTGGTTGCTTGTTTGAGTTTTTGGCTTGCTGAGCGCTGGTATCGAGATAATTTTCTTTTGACAACCTTTATGGTTTTTATCGTCACCATAGTGGGGCAAGTCGTGGTCGCCTTCCTGAGCTTGGGAGCCGGACTCCATTGGTCGTTAGGGGATATTGACCAGTTGGTGATTGGGGTCGCACTATATAACGCTATCCTTGTTCCGGTAACCTATCCGTTGATTCATAGGTCCTTCCTGCACGGATGGCTGAGGTATAGGCCGAGATATGAGCGGTAAGAAACTTCCTCTTGGTTTTGGGTCGACGAGGTTTGGAACGACGTTAGGTGCTTTGCGTGCAACGGGGGACGGTTCTTGATTGCATCCATGTGTGTCGCTCCTTACCATCCTTGGTACCGCGACATCAGTCCATCCTTGGACAAGTCCCATTGCGTTTCTTAACGCAAAATCGTCGGCGCTCATTGACGCAATTCCGCTAAAGTGCTTCACTAAGCTAAGAAACTTCCTCTGGGTTTGGGGTCGACGGGGTTGGGACGACGTTAGGTGCTTTGTGGGGACTGTTTGCGTCTTAGACGCAAAAACGCTTGTGCAAGAGGGGACGGCTCTTGCTTGCTTGTTAATGCAATATCGTCTGTGTGTCTTTGACACAATTCGAACCACGAATATCGAACCACGAACATCGAATAGGGGGTTTTGCAAGTTGGATGAACAAGAACGAAAACCTTATGTTCATCGTCTTTGGGGATTAAGTATCGTAGTGGTTCTCGTTTTCTTGATCCTGGGCTTTAACCTTTGGCGTTTACAGATCTCTCAAGGTTCTTATTTTGCCGCCAAGGCGCAGGGAAATGCCTTACAACTTGTGAAGGTCCCTGCTACAAGGGGAGATATTGTCGACAAAAACGGCAAGATTTTAGTGACAAGTGTTCCGGAGTTCGCTCTTAATTTAGACTGGCTGGATTTACAACAATCGAAAGTAAGTAACTGGAAAGATGTTGTCGCACGATTAGCGGGTTTCATTAAACTTAATCAGGACTGGCCCAATCCTAATGAGTCGGTTGAATCGATTACCGAGGATATCTTAGTTAATATTCAGAATCATCAATGGGAGCGCTATCGCCCAGTCACAATCCTAGAGCATGTTCCTCAAAATCTCCAGGCTGTCATTGCCGAGCATCAGGATGAGCTTCCGGGGGTTAGTGTAGACCCTGTCCCGGTTCGTTCCTATCCTCAAAAGATGTTGGCCGGCCAGCTCCTGGGGTATGTTCGTGAGATAGCAGATACGGAGATTGCCCAGTTTAATCAAAATACAGATGCGCAAAAAGCTGGTTTTGAGTATGCACAGGGAGATATGGTCGGCAAGATGGGAGTGGAAAAAGCTTATGACTTCTGGTTGCGTGGTAAAGAGGGCGTGCAGCAAGTTGAAGTAGATAATAGCGCGCGCCCTGTTTCCAAACAGGTGGTCCAAGCACCAGAGGCGGGAAAGACGGTCCAACTGACGATCGACGCTGATCTTCAAAAGACTGTAGAAGACAGTCTCGATCAAGTCATTGCCAATGTGCAAATGCATACTAATCCGAATGCAAAGTCTGGGGCTGCCGTGGTGATCGATGTCAATACAGGTAAGATTTTAGCCATGGCTTCTCGACCAGGAATGGATCCGAACGATTTGATCGGTAATATTTCTCAGGAAATGGCGGACAAGTATTTTGTTAATAAAGAAGCGGCCTCCCTTAATCGGG
Organism: Desulfosporosinus sp.; assembly: GCA_031292075.1. GTDB lineage: Bacteria > Bacillota > Desulfitobacteriia > Desulfitobacteriales > Desulfitobacteriaceae > Desulfosporosinus. Next base: position 90,110 of record JARLHW010000143.1, on the reverse strand, counting down.
CCTTGACCGGGTTATATCCGCCGGGATCGACCTTCAAAATGGTGACAGCGATGGCGGCTTTGCAACTTAAAGTGACGACGCCGGAGGAACGAATTAATGACGTTCTATCTTCTTTGGGAAATCTAGCTTCTCAGCAACAAGGGTTTGTAGAATGGGGCGGAAATAATTTTGGCCTGGTGAATCTTTATCGAGCGTTGGCCTTATCCTCTGACATTTATTTTGAAGTGATGGGTCGCCGAGTGTTTGAAGCCAATCCGGAAAAGATTGGTCAGATCGCCCATGAGTTTGGTTTAGGAGCAGACAGTGGTGTCGATTTACCTGGAGAAGCTAAGGGACTCGCACCGTCACCAGACTGGAAGAAAGCGAATTATGGACCTACTTATGAGAAATTACGTGACAAAAAGCTGGCCACAATTGAGAGTGATTATGCCCCAAAATTAGCGCAGGCTCCGGATGCCAAAGCTAGGCAGAAGCTACAAACGGCGAAAGACTCGGAGATTAATCAGGTTGCCGTTTGGTACAAGCAAATGGTTACTGATAATGTTGACTGGAAGGCCTATGATAGTTACAACAATGCCATTGGGCAAGGGTATAATGACTACACTCCCTTGCAATTAGCCAATTACGTAGCAACTTTGGTGAACGGTGGAAAACATTATCGTCCCTATGTGGTCGACAAATTGTTGGATCCAATCACCGGGAAAGTGGCTCTGCAGAACCAACCTAAAGTTCTGAATTCAGTATCAATTTCTCCGGATGTTCTGGATACGGTCAAAAAGGGGATGGCCGCAGTAACGAGTGGTGAAGGGACGGGCGCTTTTCTCTTTGCTGATTTGCCGGAATTTTCCGGAGGGGCTAAAACAGGTACCGCCCAGATCGGATCTGTAAACACGATTTCCGGAGAGATATACAATGGGGTGTTTGTGGCCTTTGCACCCTATGATCATCCCCAGATCGCGTTCGCTGGAGTTGTTGAATTTGGAAGCCACGGTGGCGATACGGCAGGTTACGTCGCTAGGGCGGCCTTTATGAAGTATTTTGGTTGGAAGTCCACGAATGGGGGCTAAAAAGCGAGGAAATTCGTCCTCGTTTTTTTTCTTTGTAAAAAGGGAATTGGGACAGGCTTGTAGAATTTATAGAGAACGTTGAATAAGACAAACGATGGGGGATTGTGTAGGTTGACACGGACTGAACATGTAGCACTTAAGGGAACCCGCGAAGGCTTGGTCCTGTACTTTGATCCGGATGCGGACTTTGAATTGCTGATGAATGAACTCGATAAGTTATTAAAGGATTCTGTTCAATTTCTGCAAGGCGCGAGCGTCCGGTGCTTTGCTGGAAAAAAGGAATATTCTGAGGACGAACATGCTATGTTAACCACAGTCCTAACACAACATCAGCTGGAACTCGCTGGATGGTTGACCACGGAAGAAGTGTATGTGCCAGGTAAAGTCCAATCCTATGCAACTGAGGATAGAGAAACGCGCCTGCGAGACGAAGGGATGATCGAAGGAAGCTGTCTCTTTGTGGAACGCACACTTCGTTCCGGGAAGAGCGTTCAGTTTGAGGGTCATGTTGTTGTTTTGGGTGATGTTAATCCCGGGGCCGAAATTATCGCTACCGGTAATATTGTCGTTTTGGGTTCCCTTCGGGGAGTTGCCCACGCCGGAGCAACGGGCGAACGAAAAGCTTCTGTGAGCGCTTATCATTTAGCCCCTACACAATTGCGGATTGCAGATTTGGTGACTAGGGCACCGGATGAGAAGGTCGGCGAACGGGGCCCGGAAATAGCCAGAATCAAAGATGACCAATTGATAGTAGAAGCGGTCGGTATGAATGGTTGGCGCGGCAAGGACCGATAGGTAGAATAAGTCATGTGGAAAGGTAGGTCTAAATATGGGTGAGATAATCGTTGTAACTTCCGGAAAAGGGGGCGTAGGCAAGACGACAACATCCGCAAACATTGGAACAGGATTGGCAGCAGCCGGGCATAAGGTCGTCCTGGTTGATACGGATATAGGTCTGCGTAACCTCGATGTTGTGATGGGACTGGAAAACCGTATCGTATACGATCTTGTGGATGTGACCAGTGGGAATTGCCGTTTAAAACAAGCACTAATTAAAGATAAACGTTTTCCCAATCTTTTTTTGCTTCCGGCTGCACAAACAAAGGATAAAACCGCTGTTAGTCCTGAGCAGATGAGAACTTTAGCTAACGAGCTTAAAGAAGAATTCGAGTTTGCAGTCATAGACTGTCCGGCTGGGATCGAACAAGGCTTTCGTAATGCGATTGCCGGGGCAGACCGAGCGATTGTTGTTTGCACACCTGAGGTCAGTGCAGTGCGTGATGCGGATCGAATTATTGGTTTATTAGAAGCGGCAGAGCTGAGGAACCCGAAATTAATTATCAATCGGATTCGCCCTGAAATGGTCAAACGTGGGGATATGATGGATATCTCTGATATCCTGGACATTTTGGCGATTGAACTTATCGGTGTCGTTCCGGAGGACGAGAGTATTGTAATTTCCACAAATCGTGGCGAACCAGCTGTTATGGATCAGGGATCAAAAGCCGGAGAGGCTTATCGGCGGATCACAAGGCGGATCAAAGGAGAAGAAGTAACCCTGATGAACCTTGACGTGCCGTTAGGGCTTCTAGATAAACTAAAGAAACTCGTTGGTCTACGCTGACCGTTCGGGACTGAGAGGAGGAATTGTCCTTGTTAGAATTTATCAGCCGAATGCTTGGCAGGGAAAGTACCTCGAGCAAGACGGTGGCAAAAGAACGCCTTCGGCTCGTTCTGGTTCATGATCGTGCCAGCATTTCGCCCGCTATGCTTAATAGATTAAGGGAAGATCTGATCCAAGTTATATCGAACTATATGGAGATTGACGAAGCTGCACTTGAGTTTAATCTATTACAGGATGATAACGAGGTGGCTTTAGTTGCCAACATTCCAGTCGTAAAAATGAAGCGAGATTACGCGAGCAAGACGTAGGGGTGCGATGCATCGTGCCCTAGATGAGTAGACGTTTATATCAAAAAGCCAGTGGGTAAAACCACTGGCTTTTTAAATACTATCAGACCCCCATGCCGCTGCGCGCCACCACTGATGAATGGAAAAAGGTCGCTTGGGTCGGGCAGCTTCTCCCACATCCTGCAAGAAAGCTAATTCGTGCGAAGACAGTGTCTGCAAGAAGGTTAATCCGTGCGAAGACAGTGTCTTCGTGTCACTCAACATTCCGAGGCTCGCCCACGCGCTTTCGTGGGCTGAGTTCAACTCGGATCCCGATCATTGCTTTGGGTTGTGTTACAGTTGTGTTATAATGAGCAAGTATTCTGCTTAGTAAACTCAGAATATGGTGTGTCGATTTATTAAATTAGGTGTCTTGGAAGTAGATAGCCAGAGGGGAATTTATCAGCGTGGATAAACGAACATTAAAAAATTTAGACTTTTTATTCATATTATTTACGTTCCTATTATTAGCAGCCAGTCTCTTCATTTTAAGCACGGCTTCAATTAATGTGGATAAAACAAGTCCCCTACACTATGTCAAGGAGCAAGCCTATTGGATTATGAGCGGGATTTCAATTTCAGCAGTCCTCGCGGTAATTGATTATCAAAAATGGCGACGTTTACGGTGGTGGATTTACGCCCTTAATCTGATATTGCTTTTGGCTGTTGTTTTTATTGGAAACTCAGCTAAAGGGGCAACTCGGTGGATTCAGATTACCTCAAGTGTGAGTATCCAACCCTCTGAATTTGCCAAAATCTTTATGATTATTACCCTCGCTGATTTCTTGACTATCCGAAAGGGAAAGCTTAATAACTATAGAGATTTCGTATTGCCTTTTTTATTTGTGCTTTTACCTATGCTTTTGATTTTGAAGCAACCTGACTTGGGTACCGCTTTAGTTTTTGCGGCCATCTTTGTTGGGATGATGTTTGTGGCAGGAGCAAATCCATGGAAATTCGGCGGTCTGTTATTGGGTGGAGTTTGCATCATTGGGGTAGCGCTGTGGCTCCACTATGCGACGAATTTGCCTGGGTGGTTACACTGGGCTCAAGGGCTCCCCCTTCCCATGCAAGATTATCAGTTAAAACGCCTGGTAATTTTTGTAAATCCGGCCGCAGATAAGTCTGGAGATGGATGGCATATTCTGCAATCACTCTGGGCCATCGGGTCCGGAGGATTATGGGGAAAAGGGTACCGAATGGGAACACAGGGCCAGCTGAACTTTCTGCCGGAGCATCACACGGACTTTATCTTTTCGGTGGTTGGGGAAGAGTTCGGTTTTATTGGGACAATTACGTTGCTTTTTCTCTTTTTAATTTTTATTTTACGTTCGGTTAGTATCGCTTTAAAAGCGCGAGATACGTACGGTATGTTAATCGCTACGGGTGTCGTTTCAATGTTTACTTTTCATGTTCTTATCAATGTTGGGATGACTTCTGGGATTATGCCAGTAACCGGTATTCCGCTGCCGCTGATTAGTTATGGTGGCAGCGCTATGTGGTCAAACATGGCAGCGGTCGGCCTGCTGTTAAGTGTTAATTTGAGACGTCAGAGGCTCATGTTCTGATCGTGGTTCGTGGTTCGATGTTCGAGGTGCGAATCGAAGCGAACCAAGTTCGTCAGGCAAATATTAGAATTTGTTCTTCGATTCGTAGAATCGAATTCAAAGTTCGAACATCGCGCCTCGCCTCGCGTCTTGAACATAGCAATAAAATCGAATATCGAATATCGAATATCGAAAAAATAGAACTGCTGAAGGGCCCGGGCCGGGCCCTTCAGCAGTTCTATTTTTTCTGCCCTCTCATAGACTATTAAGGGATGTACGAGCCTAATCGTGGTTCGATGTTCGTGGGTCGTGGTTCGAATCGAAGGAACAAAGTTCGCAAGATTTAAAGCCTTCAAATCCATTTCGTTCTTCGATTCGCAGAATCGAATTCACAAATCGAACCTCGAACCTCGCGCTTCGCGCATCGCAATAGGAGGCAGAGTGTGATGAATCCTTTTGAACGTTGGGATGATTGGGAATGGGAACGGGCAATCCATGAAGTGGGGAAAGAACAGGGGCGGGGTAAATCTGCACAGCACTTTAATCAACAATCCGGACGTAATCGAAGTCCTACAAAGTTTGGTTGGGGGGACATGCTTAGACATTGGAACGGAACTCAGAAGCGAACCATAATAGGGGCAACTTTATTTCTGTTGGTATTTTTTAGCGCTAATAGTTCTGATGGAGTGTCCTTGACGATTCATTCAATTTACCGGAGCGCGATGGATTCGGGTAATTATTACGAATCATTAAATGGTATGGCTAAAGATGCCTTGTCTCTTGGTGGTGTTGGGGATAAGAGCGTTCCTGTTGATGCGAAGATGAAAGGTCAGTTTTTACCTCCTATTTCCGGAGCTGTAGTTGCAGGATTTGGAGCAGTAGGCAAAGGGGGAAGTAATGCTGTGGGTTCAATTCATAACGGGATCGACGTGGCAAGTGCGTTGGGAACCCCTGTGGTTTCGCCTGCAGCGGGGGTGGTCACTTTAGTGGGGCAGGATCCTCAATTGGGAAAAATTATAAAAGTTGACTTAGGAGATGGATGGTCCACAGTGCTGGGGAATCTTGGCGATATCGCCGTGCAAAAGGGTCAGCGCATTGAGAGAGGGCAAATACTCGGAACAATAGGGCTTTCTGCTCCTCTGAAGAAGCCTTGGCTTCATTTTGAATTGAGAAAAAATAATCAGCCGGTCAACCCAATACCTTACCTTATCCCACCCAAATCGTAGTTCGATGTTCGTGGATCGTGGTTCGAATCGAAGCGAACAAAGTTCGCATAATAAATTGAAACCCTGGTAGTCCATTCACTCTTCGATTCGTAGAATCAAATTCAGAGTTCGAACCACGAATAGTGAACATCGAACCACGTAAATGAGGAGGAGGTATAATGGAACTCGTAAAAATTTACGGGGTGAGCATTCGAATCCATCCCACATTTCTGGCAGTTTTGGTAGTCTATGGAGTCCTGGGTTTAGCTGCCCAGGCTCTTCTCGTCTTTGGTTTAGTGCTTGGGCATGAATTGGCACATCTTTTGACGGCCAAAGCTTATGGTTTTAAGATCGTAGGACTAGAACTATTTCCCTTTGGAGGAGCGGCTTATTGTGATGATCTCTTTGAGGGTAGAAAACTTGAGGAGAGTGTGATGGCTTTTGCGGGTCCAGCCTTTAACGTGGTTCTTTTATTCGGAGCTCAGGCCTTAAGGTGGAACGGGATGTGGTCGGGAGAGCTTGCTAATGATTTTGTACGCTATAACTTTTGGCTGGCAGCCTTTAATTTGATCCCCGTTTTGCCGCTCGATGGCGGACGTGTTCTGCGGGCTATTTGTGCGGAAGGATTCGGATTCGTTCGTACTACGAAGTTCTTGGCAAGGGCTGGCCAATGGCTGGGTGTTCTTTTTGCCCTTTACGGGATACTTTTATGGGGTAAAGGGAAATTTACAGAAGGGCCGCTCACGTTCATTATTTTGGGGGGATTCTTTTGGTTTGCAGGTAGTAAAGAAATTTCGACGGCCCATATTACCTTTCTTCGGCAATTGACACGCAAGAAGGAGGAATTGGTTAAAAAGGGTCTGATGCGCAGCAAATGGCTAACTGTTCACCGAAATACTCCGTTGGTACGAATTGTTGAGGAGTTTACCCCTGATCGCTACGCTCTGATCTCCCTGGCGAATGAAGAAATGGGGTTGGGTAAGATACTGACCGAGACGAATGTGGTGGAAGGGATGATGCGAGAAGGAATTCGTTATCCGGTAGGTAAACTGTAGGAATATTCTACCATATGGCGGATAACAGAGGTCAGAGATCAGAAAGAAAATACAACGATCTGACACATCCGGTTTCTGACTTCTGATTTCTGAGGACGAGACCTGTAAATATTGGGGAATTGTGATATAATTGAAGATCACAATGTAGTACAAGGAGGCCTCGTTGACAGCATGAGTAAATTTACTGCGGCGGAGATACGCCGGCAGGTCGAACGGTTCTTACCCAAAGTCATGAAACCAAGCAGATATTTAGGATCTGAATGGAATGCGATTCGAAAAGACTGGGATAAAACGGAGGTCCATATGGCCTTTGCCTTCCCGGATGTGTATGAAGTTGGAATGTCCCATTTAGGAACAAGGATTCTATACCACTTGGTCAATTCGTACCCGGAATTTCTTTGTGAAAGGGTATTTACGCCTTGGGTGGATATGGAAGAGGAAATGCGTGAGAGGAATATTCCGCTGTATGCTCTGGAATCGTTTCAACCTCTTCAAGGGTTCGATGTGGTCGGATTTACTCTCCAATATGAAATGAGTTTTACTAATATCCTTAATATGCTGGATTTGGCGGGAATTCCTCTGCGGACGGAAGAACGTGGGGCTGACGATCCTTGGATTATTGCCGGAGGCCCTTGTGCCTTTAACCCGGAGCCTCTCGTTGGATTTATTGACTTTTTCCTCCTTGGGGAGAGTGAAGAGCAGTTACCTGAAGTGCTTCGTCTCATAGCTGAACAAAAGAGAAATCCTCTTCCCAGAAGAGAATTTTTAGTGAGAGTTGCTCAGGTACAAGGTGTTTATGTCCCGGATTTCTATCACGTAACCTATAAAGCAGACGGTCGAATTGAGAAGATCGAGGTTGAAGCCGGCGTTCCTGTTGTTGTGGAGAAGGCTATCGTTCAAGATTTTGATCAAGCGTTTTTCCCCACCAATCCGGTTGTCCCGTACTTAGAAATTGTGCATGATCGCATGATGCTGGAAGTCATGCGCGGCTGTTCGCGAGGGTGCCGTTTTTGTCAAGCTGGAATGATTTATCGACCGGTTCGTGAGCGTTCTTTGGCAACGCTAATAAAGCAAACGGAGGAATTGGTGCGTTCTACTGGGTATGATGAGATTGCGCTCACTTCGCTTTCCAGTGGGGATTATACCTGCATCCAGCCCATAATTCACAAGATACTTGAGAAACATGGGGCTGAAGGGGTTGGGGTTTCTCTCCCCTCACTGCGGGTAGATTCCTTTGATGTGGGTCTGGCAGAGACCGTACAAAAGGCTAGAAAATCAGGGCTAACGTTTGCTCCGGAAGCAGGTTCACAGCGCTTGCGTGACGTCATCAACAAAGGTGTCACCGAGGAAAACCTCTTAAATGCAGCTGAGGCTGCCTTTAAGAAGGGTTGGTCAACCATTAAATTGTACTTTATGGTTGGATTACCCACGGAAACGCAGGAAGACATTGATGGGATTGTCGATCTGGCTAAAAAGGTAGCCAATCTAGGAACAAAGCTTGGCCGCCGAAATATTACGGTTACCATCTCCACGAGTATCTTTGTTCCCAAACCTCACACTCCGTTTCAATGGGAACCTCAGGAAGCAAAAGCTTCGGTGGAACTAAAGCAGAGATACCTTAGAGAAAAATTGAGGGATCGCCGCTTTAAATATAATTATCATGATGTGAAGACGAGTTATCTGGAAGCGGTCTTCGCCAAAGGGGATCGCCGCTTGGCTCCGCTCCTGGAATGGGCCTTCAAACACGGAGCTCGTTTTGATGGCTGGTCTGAGCATTTCCGCGAAGAGGTATGGATAGATGCCTTTATAGAGTTAGGAATTGACCCTCACTTTTACGCCAACCGGGCGATGGATTATGATGATATCTTACCTTGGGAGCATTTAGAGAGCGGGGTGACGAAACAATTCTTGGTGGAAGAACACCATCGGGCATTGCAGGAAGCGAAAACGATCGATTGTCGGTATGATGTATGTACTGGGTGTGGGATTTGCCCCGGCAGAGGGGTTCAGATTGAGTTGAAAGGGTGAGTGCCAATGCGGCTAAGAATCGCCTATACCAAAGTCGAAGATGCAAGATTTATCGCACACCTGGACCTGACACGGGTGTTTGAACGCGCGATCCGTCGGGCAGGGATCAATATGTCTTATACGGAGGGCTTTAACCCACATCCCAAAATTTCCTTCGGTTTTGCTTTAGCGGTCGGGACAGAAGGAGAGCGGGAGTACGTGGACATTGATATCCAACGTGATCTGGATTTGGGGGAGGTCTTAGCGCGTATTCAGGAGCAGTTGCCACCGGGTATCAGGCTCTTGCAAGGTCGCGTCCTGACACAGGGCGCTAAACCCTTGATGGCGGTGCTCAATGCCGCAAGTTATAGAATACGCGTTCTGATGGCCTTGCCTATTCTACCGGAACGCTTGCAAGAGGGGATTGAAAATTGGCTCGCACGGGGACATGTGACACTTTCACGTTTTACGAAAAAGGGTCCGACGGAGAAGGATATTAGGCCGTGGGTAAAGCGGTTGTCAGGAGAAATCCACGGAGATGAAATCATCTTTGAATTGGAAGTGGAGATGGGTAACGCCGGCAGCGTTCGTCCGGACGAAGTGTTGGCAAGCTTGCGTGAGCTTGAGAATTTGCCGCTGGAATTAGAAGCGCTGCATATTAAACGGACAGGCGTGCATGTGAGTTATCAGGGGAAGAATAGCTCGCCGTTTGAACAGCTTGCTGAGATTTGAGCGTCAAGGTGGGGAGGAAGTGTCTTAGCATCCTACGCCGGTAGGTATTTCTTTAGGGATCACGGCTTCGGCGATACTCTCCACTGGAGACTATCGTGATCGACACGCTGCATTGCTATTCGCTTGACGCTAAGGCTAAAACACAAAACCTCTTGGCTTTCTGCATGTGAACCATTGTGTTTCTTAACGCCTTAGCGTCTGCGTTCATTGACGCAATTCCGCTAAAGTGCTTCTCTAAGCTAAGAAACTTCCTCTTGGTTTTGGGGTCGACGGATGCAAGTTAGATGCAAGTTAGGGACGGTTCTTTCTTGCATCATGCAGTGTTGAAGGCTAGAAGGCTGGGCGCAGGGTGTGCAAGGTCGGATACTGAGCAGTAAGACGTTCGTGATTTCTCCGTTGCTATAAAGGCTAAGAACTTCGCGCTTACAAAAGCGAATCTTCTTTGATCGAGCAGTAATCAAACTTGACTTAAGAGCGCTTTCATACGGCGGGGCGGAACACAGGACGTGTTCCGCCGGCCATGCGGCAAGGTCCCCTCCCGCCATCCTGCATGAAGGTTAATACGTGCGAAGACAGTGTCTTCGGGCTCCGGTGACACTAGACCATCCATGGTCGTCGGATACCGCTTTGGCCGGGCACCCCGCCCTCCCAACAGCAAGCTCTTGAGTCTTAGTTTGATCTGCGAGAGCAAGCAAGTGAGCGTTGTAACGCAAGTTCTCTAACGCAAGTTCTCTAAGGAGGTGTATTAATCCGTATGAAGCATGATAGTGCCGGGTGCTCAAAAGAAATTGTCCTTCAGACTCAAGGCCAATCTCAGAAAATACGTGCAGCTGTCTTTGAACAAGGCAATTTGATGGAGGTGTTCGAGGAAGTAGTTGGTTCGACCCATTTAGTGGGGAATATCTATCGGGGACGGGTGGAGAATGTTCTTCCTGGAATGCAGGCGGCGTTTGTTGATATTGGCTTGGACAAGAATGCGTTTCTTTATGTTGGTGATGCTGTGGCGACACGTTTTGAAGAGGATGAAAGGGTTTCTCCGGCTGATTCTGTCCGGATCGAACACGTTCTTAAACCTCGTCAAGAACTTTTAGTACAGGTTATCAAAGAACCGGTTGGCTCCAAGGGGGCGCGGATTAGTGTCAACTTGACCCTGCCGGGGCGTTATGTCGTGTTGCTGCCTCAGGTGAGTTATGTTGGTGTGTCTCGGAAGATTCAAGATAATGATGAACGGGCGCGTCTGCGAGCTCTAGCGGATGAGGCTAAACCGGAGGGTATGGGAGTGATTGTTCGCACCTTGGCTGAAGGGATTGACGGTGAGGAGATTGCTGAAGATATTGCTCAGCTCGTGGCAATTTGGCGAGCGTTGCAGCCGAAGATTCCTCATGTTTCCGTGCCGGGTATTGTACATAGGGATGTGGATTTGATTTCTCGACTAGTCCGCGATTGGATTGACCAAGACGTAGGCAAAATTACCGTCGATCAAGATGAAGTGGCAATTATTTTGAGAAAAGCCCTACAAAATATTGAACACCCAGCGGCTAAGCACATACATGTTATCTCTTCTGAGGACCTTTTCGTCCGGTTTGGTGTGAACGACGAAATTCGTAAGGCTCTGCGCCCTAGAGTGTGGCTAAAGAGCGGCGGCTATCTGGTGATTCAACAAACAGAAGCGTTAATTGTAATTGATGTGAATACCGGTAAATATGTGGGTCAACGATCCTTAGAGGAAACGGTGGTCCATACGAACCTTGAGGCGGCGCGTGAGATTGCACGTCAGTTGCGCATGAGAAACCTTGGTGGCATTATTATTATAGATTTTATAGATATGACGACTAAAGAAGATCAGGAACAGGTGATTGAGGTCTTGGAGATGGCCTGTTCTCGAGATAAAACTAAGTCTCAGGTTCTAGGGCTGACCCAGCTAGGGCTGGTTGAAATGACCCGGAAGAAAGTGGGGCAGACCTTAGCAGTGCGTTATACTTCGCCCTGTCCGACCTGCGATGGAAGCGGGAGGCTATAAAACGTCGATCACGTCGATTTCGATAGTTTCTTTTCTTAGTTCAAATAATGGTTGTTAATTGTCGAATTCTGTAATAAACTATCATTATGAGACACTTATTACAGAAAGGAGCAAGCGGTTAATGGCCTTACCATGGCATAAGCTCAATCATAAGAGGCAAGATTATTATATTATTTTAGCGACAATTCTCATAGCCGCAGTTGCGGTAGGGATTGGTTATCTGATAATTAATGCCTAGCTTCGCTTTTAAACATATTTTGGATAAAAATAAGATTATTACTTAAAAACTTACATAGGGCAGGCTAATAAAAAATAGGCCTCTTCCAGAGATCGTGAAGTGGAAGGGGCCTATTTTCTATTAATTTTAAATAGATTGTTGGAAAAAAACGGATGAAAAAAAGGGGAGACTAAAGTATAATAAGATCGATCATATTAAATCAAATGATGACTGAATATCGGTTAACTAATGAAAGGTGGAAAATATGAGTAGTATTTTAATTACCGGAGGCGCGGGCTATATTGGAAGCCACACTGTTCGGATATTACGCGAAAAGAGTGTACAAGTTGTAGTTTTAGATAGCTTGGTTACAGGACATAGAAAAGCAGTTCCCGAGGAAGTCCCCTTTTATCAGGGGGATATTTCTGATGTTGGACTGGTAAGGAATATTGTGGAAACGCATGGGGTTGAGGCAGTCATTCACTTTGCTGCGCTAAGTCTAGTGGGCGAATCAATGTCCAAGCCGGACCTTTATTTTTATGAGAATACGGCAAAAACGAATTTGTTTGTCTCTAATCTCCTGCAATTAGGGGTTAAAAAAATCGTCTTTTCCTCAACGGCAGCCGTTTATGGGCTCCCTGAGATAGTCCCCATTCCCGAGGAGTCACCTACAAATCCCATCAATCCGTATGGATTATCCAAACTTATGATTGAAGCGTCGTTTCGCTGGTTGGAAAAGGCATATGGCCTAAAATGGGTGGCTTTGCGCTACTTCAACGCGGTCGGGGCTTCTTTGGACGGTTCAATCGGTGAGGCACATTGGCCCGAGACGCATTTGATTCCCTTAGTCCTCAAGGCCGCCCTTGGGCAACGCGATGCCATTCAGGTCTTCGGCACAGACTATAACACTATGGACGGAACTTGTATTCGTGATTACATCCACGTTTTAGATTTAGCGGAAGCTCATGTCCTGGCACTTGAAGCCCTGGATCATCAGATCAAGAGCGGAATATTTAATGTTGGGACGGGTGAGGGGTTTTCGGTACTACAGGTTATTAATACCGCGAAAAAGCTTACTGGGATAGATATCCCGGTTGTTGAAGCAGCGAGACGTTCAGGAGATCCGGATAGGCTGATTGCCAAAGTGAATAAAATTGAAAAGACCTTTGGGTTGAGGACCAGATACAGTGATTTAGAAACTATCATTTCTTCGGCTTGGAAGTGGCATAGAAACAATTCGAATGGATACGATTGAGTAAACTACATAACCAGTCAGGGCCACTTGAAGTCTCAAAATATTTAGGGGGTTTAGATTAAGAACGGAGGGCAAAGAAAGCAATTGCAACCAGCCCAAAGATCAATGAAAATGTAATTATAAGGATATCCCGGCGAGTGGGTAATTTTAGGACCGGATCTTTATTTTTCTTCCATGGCATAAAATCACACCCCTAACAGTTTATGGGTAATGTATTCTAGATAATATAACATAATTCCTCCTTCCAAGTATTGAGTTATTTGATGCTCATGATAATAATTAAAATTAAAATACGAAAAACGTATTAGTTATTGACAAATGAACCAACTAAATGCTAAAATATTTAAATGTGGTGGCTTCTCACCGCAACCGCTCGAATCAGGTAATAACAGGTTTTCTGCTTTTCGAAAAACCGACCTGCAATGGCGAGTCTAGGGCATGGGAGGTGTAATAAAATGTACGCAGTGATTGAAACCGGTGGTAAACAATTCAAAGTTCAAGAAGGCGACGTAGTCTACGTTGAAAAATTGGATGCTAACGTTGGAGATGCCGTGACGATTGATAAGGTTCTCCTCGTGGAAAAAGACGGTGTGGTTAAAGTAGGAACCCCAGTTGTGGCTGGTGCTACAGCAGTGCTTAAAGTAGTGGAGCACGGCAAAGGGGCGAAAGTGATTGTTTTCAAATACAAGGCCAAAAAGAACTATCGAAACAAGCAAGGGCATCGTCAACCCTACACAAAAGTTATTGTCGAAGCACTCCAAGCGTAAGGGCACTGACGGCATTCGTTTCCTAGTTTGGGCGGATGATCAAGGGCGAATTCGTAAATTTGAGCTATCAGGACATGCCGGGTTTGCGGAAGAAGGGCACGATATTGTTTGTGCGGGTGTTTCCGCACTGAGCATAGCTGCCATCAATGGGTTAGAACATTTCTTGTCGACAGCCCCGAAAGTTCAGGAGGCGGATGGATATCTTACTTGTCAGCTTGTGGGGATTATGGAACAAGAATTAGAAAAAGCTCAGTGGATTTTGCAAACCATGAAATTAGGCATTGAACAAATACAAACGACTTACGGTCAAGACTATATATTCATAGATCGAAGGAGGTGGACTCCATGCTAAAAATGAATCTTCAGCTTTTTGCCCATAAAAAAGGGGTTGGTAGCTCACGTAATGGTCGTGATAGCAACGCTCAACGCCTTGGTGTAAAACGTGGTGATGGCCAATTCGTAACCGCTGGTACGATCATCGTACGTCAACGTGGTACGAAGTTTCATCCTGCTAAGAATTGTGGACTGGGTAAAGATGATACCTTATTTGCTCTGATCGACGGTTATGTTAAATTTGAGCACAAAGACCGGTTGCATAAGCAAGTTAGTATTTATACTGAACGTACAACACCGGTGGCTGTTGCCCAATAAGCAGTTTTTTATTCACCCCTGGGTTTACCCAGGGGTTTATTCGCGTATGTTTCTCTTTCTCTTTTGCTGCCTTACCAAGTTATATGAATTGAGAGGAAACGATGAATATGTCAGAGATTGAACACGTTCTGTTGTCCGAACTTCTGCAATGGTATCGCCTACAAAGACATGATCTACTGAATCACTGGCAGGTGATCATGGGTAATTTACAACTTAACCAACCTGAGAAGGCCCTTGCGTACATGCGGGAGTTGATCGCTGAACCTGAACAAGAACAAAAGATAGCGCAAATTCCAGAACCCCAACTCGCGGCGATTTTACTAGGTTTTAATATTCGTCTTAAGCTGGGAAGCGTTACTTCGACAATTGATTTTCCTGAGGAGATGAAACAGGAAGAATTTTGGCAAGACCATTGGCGAGAAGAATATGTGGAAGCCTTATACGGGTACACTAGAGAATGCTTGGAAGTGTCTGCGCGGTTTAGGCAGTCGAAAAACTTGAATGCTGAAGTGATTTTATACGATGAAGCAGGCGGATTATCTTGCCAGTTTATCTTATTAGAAGAAGATGATGTTCTCTACGATAAAATGGCTAAGTTTATTATAAATCCTAGAAGTGCGTAAATTTGTATGGTAATGATTAAGGAGAATAACTATGTTTATGTTTTACGATCAGGCAAAAATCTATGTCAAAGGTGGAGATGGCGGGGCGGGAGCGGTAGCGTTTCGTCGAGAAAAATACGTTCCTGAAGGCGGACCGAGTGGTGGAGATGGGGGACGCGGGGGGAATGTCATTTTTATTGGTGACGAAGGCTTAAGAACGCTCGTGGATTTTCGCTATAAACGGCATTATAAAGGGGATCGAGGGGACCATGGGCAAGCGAAAAATATGAGCGGCAGAAGCGGGGAAGACTTTATTCTTCGAATTCCCGTGGGAACGGTCGTCTTCGATGATGCCAGCGGCGAATTGATTGCGGATATAACCGAGCATGGACAGCGTGTTATTGTTGCTGCCGGTGGGCGGGGTGGAAGAGGTAACGCCCGTTTTATGAGCAATACGAATAAAGCGCCAACCCTAGCTGAAAATGGCGAGCCGGGCCTGGAACATTGGCTGCGCTTGGAGTTAAAACTTTTGGCTGACGTTGGCTTGGTTGGTTTTCCGAATGTGGGGAAATCAACGATTATTTCGAAAGTCTCCGCAGCTAAGCCGAAGATTGCAGATTATCATTTCACCACCTTAATTCCTAATTTGGGAGTAGTCGAGCTTGAGGATGGGCAGAGTTTTGTCATGGCGGATATTCCGGGGCTCATTGAGGGTGCTCATTTAGGTGCTGGCTTGGGGCATGAATTTCTACGCCACACTGAGCGAACCCGCTTGATCCTGCACGTTTTGGATATCTCGGGGTCGGAAGAACGGGATCCTCTGGAGGACTTGCGGATCATTCAGGAAGAGCTGCGTCTCTATAGTCCCGAGCTCGCCTTGCGACCGCTGATCATAGTGGCTAACAAAATGGATATTCCGGGTGCTGGGGAGCATTTACAGCGCTTGCAAGAGGTTGTCGCAGATCGTCATGAAATTTTTGCAGTTTCGGCAGCGACTGGGGCAGGTTTGCAAGCCTTGATTTATCGTATTGCCCAGCTTCTACCGGATACCCCGATACCTAAAATTTTGAATCCTCCTGCCGAACACTTGGTCACAAAAGCACAGTCTGATAAACGGTTTGAAATTCTCAAAGAAGAGGATTTATTTATTGTTGTTGGTAAAGAAATTGAAAAACATGTAAAGATGACCTTTTTTGATAGGGAAGCAAGTGTCTATCGTTTTCAAAATATCTTGAAAGCTATGGGAATTGACGACGCTCTCCGTGATCAAGGAATTAAAGCGGGGGATAAGGTCGATATCGCCGGTGTCAAGTTTGATTGGGAATAGTGTCTGAGTAAATAGGGAAGCGATTAAGTTTTAGTTTTCATGATAGTTGTACCCAAAAGGGTATGAAAGTTTTAGGGGGAAGATTTCTGTGTTAACAGGTAAACAAAAAGGGTATATAAGATCCATGGGCAATGAAATGGTTCCGATTTTACAAGTGGGTAAAGGCGGAATTACAGAAATGGTGGTCACCCAAACAGACGAGGCGTTGGAAGCTCGGGAACTTATTAAGGGTCGTGTTCTGCAAAATAGTTCGGAAGAACCGAAAACTGTGGCAGCTGAACTGGCTGAACAGACCGGAGCCGAACTTGTACAAGTGATCGGGCGTAATTTCTTATTGTTTAGACAATCTAAGAATAAACCGGTTATCGTTTTACCAAAGTAGAGTGAGGGTGTGTCTTAGAGGTTCTTGCTTAGTCTTAGATAAGTTGTTGATCGTATCGTCCCATAACAATGCCCCTGCGCATAGCTATGGGACTTTTGTTTGGGCAGCATGGGCGAAAACATGATATAATAAGGCGTTCTACAGCTTTTATTAAGGGGAAGAGGAATAAATATGAACGTCTTAACGGCTGAGAATTTGACGAAAAGTTATGGCGAAAAAATTCTTTTTGCTGATATATCCTTTGGGATTGACGACGGAGAAAAAATAGGAATTATTGGAGTTAATGGGACCGGAAAGTCAACTCTGCTTAAAATCTTGGTGGGTATTGAATGGCCGGATCAAGGTAAAGTCACGAAGGGAAATTGTGTCAGCTTAGAGTACCTTCCTCAAAATCCTGAGTTTGAAGATGGGGCGACGGTCCTACAACAAGTATTTAAAGGAAATTCTCCGGTGATGTCCTTGTTGCGGAAGTATGAAATGGCTTTGGAAAGGTTGAATGATGACTCGGAGCACCCGAAGTTTCAACAAGACCTGATCGCTTTAGGGCAACAAATGGATGAGCTGGACGCTTGGCAACTGGAAAATGAGGCTAAAGCTATTCTGACTAAGCTCGGAATTTCTAAATTTGATACTCTGATCGGGACTCTGTCGGGTGGTCAGAGAAAACGAGTGGCCTTGGCGAGTGCGCTCATCAACCCCACGGATATTCTGATTCTGGACGAGCCGACGAACCACATTGATAATGATACGGTGGATTGGCTGGAGCAATACTTGAATAAGCGTAAAGGTGCGCTGATCATGATTACGCACGATCGGTATTTTCTCGATCGTGTCGTGAGTCGGGTCTTGGAGTTGGATCAAGGAAAACTTTATCCTTACCCAGGAAATTATAGCCGTTTCTTGGAATTAAAAGCGGAGCGGGAAGAGCAAGTCGAGGCAACTGAGAGAAAACGGCAAAACCTCTTTCGTAATGAATTGGCCTGGATGCGCAGAGGGGCTAAGGCCCGTACGACCAAGCAAAAGGCGAGAATTGAACGTTTTGAAAAGCTACAAGCGGACAAACCGACAGAGTACTTGGATCGGGTCGAATTGCCGGCGGGCTCGTCGCGCTTAGGGAAGAAAATCCTGGAATGTACTCATATTCAAAAAGGGTTTTCTAACCGGGGTGTCGTGATCAAAGATTTTAACTATATTCTCTTGAGGAACGATCGGATTGGGATTATTGGCCCCAATGGGAGTGGCAAGTCGACCTTGTTAAATTTGATCGCGGGTCGTCTGACACCGGATAGTGGCAGCATAGAACTGGGCTCCACGGTCAATATGGGTTATTTCACGCAGGAAAATACGTATTTTAATCCGGATATTCGCGTGATTGATGAGATTAAAGCGGTGGCTGAAGTGATTCCGACGTCCGATGGCGGCTTTTTGACTGCATCTCAAATGTTAGAGCGCTTTTTGTTTCCACCAGCTGCTCAATGGACACAGATCGGTAAGCTCTCAGGAGGGGAAAAGCGAAGGCTTTATCTGTTGAGAATTTTGATGGGTACCCCAAATGTCCTTTTATTAGACGAGCCAACGAATGATTTGGATATTCAAACTTTGACTATTTTGGAAGGCTATCTGGACGAATTCCCAGGCGCCGTGATTGCTGTTTCTCATGATCGGTATTTTCTCGATCGAGTGACGGATAAGATTTTCTCCTTTGAAGGTGAAGGGGCTATTCGGTCTTATGTGGGAAATTACTCAGACTATCGAGAACAGTTGTACGCTGCTGAGCAAGAGGCTATGCAGGCCGCTAACCTAGATTCTTTGTCAAGGGCCTACTTGACCACCAACGTCCAAGCGCTCAAGGCAGAACCTGAAAAGAAGAAAGAACGCCCGCTGAAAATGACTTTTAAAGAGCAGCAGGATTATGAGCAAATTGAGGCTCAAATTGCGCAGGCAGAAGAGGAACTTGAAAAAAATAATCGCCATATGAATGATATGGGCAGCGATTTTGAAAAACTAACTGAGCTAGTTGGAATCCAACAAGGCTTAGAAAAGAATCTGGATGACTTGTTGGAGCGGTGGACGTATTTAAATGAGCTGGCGGAAAGAATAGCACAAAATAAGGGATAATCGAAGTACGAAGCACGATGCGCGATATACGAAACCACGAACACGAAGTTCGAACCTCGCGCCTCGCAAAAGGGGGATCATTAATATGGATGAGAAGACGCTTGAAGCGATGAAAAGAGTCGTAGAAGAAAAGAAACTGAAGAGTGCCCAACAAGGTGGACCGAATAAAGCTGCCCAGAAAATCGGGGAAAAGAGGAAGGGTACAAAACGTCGCAAGGTTGGCGGGATGTTTGATAAATAATTTATGCTAATCTATTTAGTCAATAAGGAGAGAAGTTTAGGCATATGAGCATTTTAAATGTAGAGAATGTCAGCCATGGGTTTGGTGGACGAAAAATTTTAGAGGATGTCAGCTTTCGCTTATTAAAAGGGGAACACGTTGGCTTGGTGGGGGCGAACGGGGAAGGTAAATCAACCTTTCTCGATATCATTACAGGAAAACTTATGCCTGATAAAGGGAATGTGGAATGGTCAAACCGGGTGACGGTTGGGTATTTAGATCAACTCACAGCTTTGAGCAAGGGGAAAACGATTCGTGACGTTCTCAAAGAGGCGTTCCAAGGGATGTACGATCTGGAAGCGGAGACGCTACAGATTTATGACCGCATGGGTAGCGTCTCGGAAGCCGAAATGAACAAGCTCTTGGAAGACGTGGGCGAGATTCAGAGTATTCTGGAACACAATGGATTTTACATGATTGAGGCTAAAGTTGAAGAAATTGCGAATGGACTGGGACTTGGAGAAATAGGGCTCGACAAAGATGTTGACGATTTAAGCGGGGGTCAACGGACAAAGGTTTTACTCACAAAACTCTTACTCCAAAATCCCAGCATTTTAATCTTGGATGAGCCGACGAACTTTTTGGATGTGGATCATATCGAGTGGTTGAAGCGCTATCTCAATCAGTATGAAAATGCCTTTATCCTCGTTTCCCACGATGTACCCTTTTTGAATAGCGTAATCAATGTCATTTATCATGTGGAAAATGCAGGGTTGACACGCTATACCGGAAATTATGAACAATTTATGGCGCTCTTTGAAACCCGCAAGGAACAGGAAATTAAAGCCTATGATAAGCAGCAAAAAGAAGTCGATCGTATGGAAGACTTTATCGCTAAGAACAAGGCACGATTTTCAACGACTGGGCGGGCCAAGAGTCGACAGAAGCAGTTGGAAAAAATGGAGTTACTAGATAAACCAAGAGAGAAAATCCAACCCAAGTTTAAATTTAGAGAAGCGCGGACGCCGAGTAAAATGATTTTTGAGGCCAGAGATATCGTGCTTGGTTATGAAGAACCCTTGACCCGCCCTATGAATTTGACGTTAGAACGAGGACAAAAAGTTGCCATTCGTGGGGTTAATGGCTTGGGTAAATCCACCTTGTTAAAGACCCTGCTTGGATTCATTCCGCCGGTATCGGGTGAAGTCGAACTCGGAGATTTTCTCTACCCAGGTTATTTTGAACAGGAATCAAGTCATAGGAATGAGAAGAGCGCGTTAGATGAAGTCTGGGGCGAATTCCCCGGTCTTTCGAATTCTGAAGTGCGCGGGGCCCTAGCGAAATGCGGCTTGACCAAGGAACACATCTCGAGTAAGATGATGGTGTTAAGTGGGGGAGAGAACGCTAAAGTTCGGCTTTGTAAGCTCATGCTGAAGGATGTGAACTGGTTGGTTCTCGATGAGCCGACTAATCATTTAGATGTGGATGCCAAGGAAGAGCTTAAGAAAGCGATAACCGAATATAGAGGCACCGTGATTGTTGTTTCCCACGAACCAGAATTCTATGAGGATTGGGTGAGTGATGTATGGAATCTGGAGGAGTGGACGACAAAAATCGTGTAACCTAAAGTGAATATGCATTTTTGAGTTGCCGACGGAATTCGTTAGAATCACAAATCGGATTAACATTTTGACTGTTAATCCGATTTGTAATGTTCGCTTGTTCCTTTTGAAGACACGACTTGTTTTCCTTGTATCCTCAAGAGTATCTATCCCAGCCTCAAAAGCGTTCCTGGTATGCAGATTTAACTAATATATTTCATTCGGCTTGCACCATAATCAGTGATTTTATAAAACTGCTTAAGATTACCGTTATTATCCAAACTAGCGCTCGTTAGTTCAATGAGGCCAACGGCCTTTAACGCAAGAAGGTAGTCATTGATGCCTTTTTCATTAACACTTCGATCAAGGGGGTATTCATTTTTGAGCAGTTTCAATATTTCTTGATTTGATACTCCTTCATTCAGGAAGATTACGTGTGCTACTTTGAATTTAACAGGCATCTGACTCATAGTGAATCTCCTTATCAACTTCTCAAATTAACTAAATCTTTGGGATTGCCTATAGTGAGGATTGTGCCAATGGAAATGATTACAACCCCAATAATCAGGTTCGGTGTTATTGGTAAATTATTCAACAACCACCCGAAGAATACAGACCATAAAGCAAAAGTTACGTTTAGGCCCATAGCCCTGCCCACCCCAGTCATATTCATTGCCCGATACCAGGATAAAAATGAAATTCCACCAACCAAGCCGATAACAGCAATATACCAGCCAGAGGGTGTCGTAAAACTAACGGAAAGAACGTGGTAAGCGATTCCTCCGCATAAAGGTAATATGGCAATAAGATATACAAAAAATGAAGTTATTTCCCTTATACCAATGGCAATATCCGAATCGACTAAATCCATTACATAAGTTGACATAACGCCTTCTACTGCCCAACCAATGGCGGCAACCCCGGCTAATCCAAGACCGAGATAAAAGTGGGGATAGCCTGACCCTTCCGGAGGCACAAACCCAACAACAAATGAGCCGATAATAGCTAATATTATGCCAGCCCATACACGGGGCGATATCTTCTCTTTAAGAAAAATAGACCCAAGAATAGCGCCTATAGCGGGATAAGCAGCTGTGATTGCTGCAGTATAAGACGCACCAGCAAAATAAATTCCTAGCAAATTACCGGACATCCCAATGGGGCCCCCTAAAATAGCAGCTAAGATTATAATTTTGGCTGGTCGAGTTTTTAAGGTGCGCGCATAATCACGCCATTTACCGTTAATGACATTGTGAATAAACAACCATAGTGCGGCGAATCCATCATGAAGACAGGCTCCTACCAAAGGAGCAGCGAAGATACTCATATTGTTTGTGAAGGGTGCTAAGCCTAACACCATTCCCATCAACACCCCGTCTAAGCCCCAAGCTGCGCCGGTCAATAATCCAAGGCTAATACCCTTTTTCGCAAAGATTAGGTCTCTCTTTTGTAAAAGTAATTGTGTTTTCTGATCCATATGCTTTAAACTCCCTATATGCTGATTTTCAAAGGTAACTTACTTATGAGAAATATTTAGCATAATTGTTCAGAAAGATAATTTTTAAGTGGCTCGAGTGATCCTATTATAAGATTATGACTAGCCAGAGTAAAATACTTAGTAAATATGCCCCCCATAAGTTCAAGTGAATTTAAAGTTTAGAAAATTTGTGTATTGCTTAAGAATCAGCATAACTTATACCCAAGTTCAGCATATAAAAAGGCCGAGATAATAAATATTATCTTGGCCTTTTTATGTCAGCATGAGTTATTGAGTTATTTTTAAATCTTTGTGTTGGAAAACTTAGAACACACGGTTTTAATAACTTTGATGAATTCTTTCTCGACCATTGAAAGGTGATGACGATTTAACCAAATTAAAATAACTGAAACCTCTAAGTGGGCATCACTTATAATTACTTTTCTTATACTACTGGATTTAATATACTCATCAGCCATAAATTGAGGGACAAAAGCAATGGTTTTGCCTTGAGATAAAATCTTCTCCATCATCTCTAAGTTGTCAACCCTATAAGAAACATTAATATCACCATACTTTTGCAACACACTGGATACTCCACAATTAGTGATGTACTCCGTATTGTACAAAAGTATAGGCAAAGAAAGCGCCTTCTCTAGAGTCATCGTCGTAGATCCCATAGCAATTTCGCAGTTATTTCCGGTAATGATTACTAATTCATCAAAGAATAATTCTTTATGGTTAAGATCTTTCGATTTACAAAACGCATCAGTTTTCAAAATGATACCAAAGTCGGCCTTACCAGATTCAACATCTCGCAATATATTATTGGATTCTCCGACTTTGAGCAAAGCATTAACTTTAGGATGGTTATGCTTAAAAGTGGTTAAAATGTCCGGCATTACGGTAATATTGATGCCGGGATCTACTGCAATTGTGATGTTTCCATTTAGTTCAATCGAATCACCGTGGGCGATAGATTTGATCTCATCAACTGTATTAAGCACTTCCTTGGCCTTAATGATAATCAGTTCTCCTATTTCAGTTAGGTGGGCCCCAGAATTCGTCCTCTTTAACAGAACAACACCTAGTTCATCTTCAAGTTTACTGATGGCAGAACTAAGAGCAGGTTGTGAAATGTGGGTACGCTCGGCTGCTAGAGAAATAGACTTAGATTCATGAACTGCAACTAAATAAGTTAATTGTTCAAAACGCATATTTTTAACCATCCTTGATAGCATATTTCCTTATAAAGACCACTCCTAAGGCAAGAATGCAATTCTTAGAGTTCATTATACTATGAGTAATTCAAATAACAATAGCATTTAAGTTAAAGAAGATTGAAAACTACAAAACCTTTATAAGAAAAAAATGTAGATACAGAATATTTGCAATAGGAAATATTAATTAACCCATAATTGTGTTTATACGGGGCATAATCACTAGGTATTTTACAGGGAAACGTGTAGTGCATATAATCTGGCATGTAAGTGCGGTAAATCACAAAGGAAACTCGGAGTTTTAAATTATTTGAAGAGTAGGAGGGTTAAAAAGTAAAAGATCTGCGGATTTATCATTGATTAATATCAATTATTATGAATAAGGAGGTAAATATATGGCTGTAATGGCGAGTTCAAATCCGGAAGTAAATCCTAGTGGAAAGAAACATTTCCTTGATGATGCACGTATGTGTTCGGAGCATTATAAGTTTTTAATTATTCTTGCTCTAGCCTATGCTTTTGACCAAATGGATTTATTTACTTTTTCTTTCGTTGCTCCTGCTCTTACGAAACACTGGGGTGTTTCAATGGAGTGGATAGGAATAGTCAATTCTTGCACTTTTGTTGGTATGTTGTTTGGGTGTTGGTTTGGTGGGTGGCTATCTGACGTTATTGGCAGGAGAAAAGCATTTTTATATTCGGTGGCATTTTTCTCTACATTCTCAATATTAAATGGCTTGGCACCTAACAAAGCGTTATTCATAGTTTTTAGAACATTAACGGGTTTTGGTATCTTATCAATGGTTGTCGTGGCAATGGTCTATATCACGGAAATATTACCATCTCTTTCGAGGGGAAAGTGGCAGGCAATATCTCTCGCAACAGGTCTGCTGAGTGTACCGTTGATTGGACAAGTGGCCGAACGAATTGTACCGGCTAGTCCGGATGGCTGGAGACATATTTTCTACATCGGTGGAACAGGGTTTATTATCTTAATCTTAGGTCTGATATGGTTAAAAGAATCTCCACGTTGGCTTATCTCCAGAGGGCGATATGCTGAGGCAGAAGTCATTATACAAAGATTTATGCCAGAAATTAAGGTTGACATTAATGATGAAGCAAGTATCCCTGTAGAAGGTGCCGTCAAACAAAAAGAGATAGGGACCTTAACCGCACTAAAAGAGGTCTTTAGTAAAAAATATGCTCGCAAAACCGGTGTGCTTATCACGATGGTTTGCTGTATTACGGTAGGGTACTTTATGTTTTTCGCTTGGATGCCTACCTTACTGAATGAATTTGGTTTTTCCTTGGACGATGCGCTGTGGATGTCTGCTTTGGTATCCTTTGGAAGCCCTATTGGTAACTATCTGGCGGCTGCCTTTACTGACAAAGGTGGAAGAAAGATTCCCATCGTCATTTACAGTATCTTAGTGGGTGTCTTGACAATTGCTTTCGGTACTCTTAAGATCCCGATGGTCATCGTAGGGATAGGTTTTATCATCAGAGTGCTCATGGATGGTGTTTTCGTTGTGATGTGGTCTTACCTGGCAGAATCTTACCCCACACACATACGAAACAGTGGTACAGGTTTTATCTACAGTACTGGTCGACTTCTAACGGCCGGAGCCATGATCGTAGTTCCAATGATCTACAAAAGTTTTGGTTACGCAACCCTATTCTCCATTATTGGAGTTATGTTCTTGGTGGTAGCAGTCGTTACTGGAATTTGGGGCGAGAAGACAGCTGGTCGCTCACTGGACGAAATTGGTATTTAACACCACAGATCATTAGTCTCATAGGTCTATCGTGTCCAAAGAGGCACATCGAGGAGCTAAGTGTAAGGTGGACCTTGAAATCTCCCTTACACTTAGGGATTCTAAGCTTTGAGGAGACAAATTTTCTCCCTTTATAAATCGGAGGATTAAGATAATCGTATATCAAAATTCATAAGAGGGGATGAATATTATGAAGAAAACAGCACTTACCCATAAATTATTGGTATTAGGTGTCGATGGGATGGACCCAAGAATTACTAAGAAATTCTTGGCAGAAGGAAAAATGCCTAATTTACAGAAATTCATTGAACGCGGATCGGCTAGAGAAGATTTGCATCTGCTTGGGGCAATTCCAACGATTACACCGCCTTGTTGGACGACACTAGCTACAGGTGCTTATCCAGGAACCCATGGCATCACTTGTTATTGGAGGCAATCGCCGGAAAGTCTTGATGCGGTTGTTTATAATATGGACTCTCGTAATTGCACCGCAGAACAAATCTGGAATATCTCAGCTGAAGCTGGCCTGAAGACATTAGTTTGGCATTGGCCTGGGAGTTCTTGGCCTCCAACCTCTCAAAGTGAAAATCTGAGTGTTGTCGATGGTACGCAACCAGGTTCAGTCAATATGGGTGTTGCGCAGCTTGACTGGGAAAAAGTTATTGTTGCTACACCTGATATTAAAGACGTGCGTTATGCACCAAGAGTGGATAAACCAGCGGGTGTTGGTTGCATTATTGCCGATTTGGAAGGCACTTTAGACGATGTTGATGATGAAATGATGGAACTTTGGTGGGGCGATACAGCTCGTCAAGGTGGCGAAATTCGTACCTACGTCATGGATGATGAAGATACAGAAGTTGTCATTGGTAGTAAGGTTGCCTATGATATTGTCAACTCTCCACTCAAAGATGCTATAGGTTGGGCAAATGCTCCAGAAGGGGCTAAAGAATTCACGATCCTAACTTCAGGTGGTGTAATGAGACGCCCTGCCTTAATTCTTAAAAATGAAGCTGGTGAATATGACCGAGTGGCTATTTATAAGAATAAGAAAGCAGAAGCGCCGATTGTTACCTTAGAACTAGATAAAATGGTATCTGGTATCATTGATGATGTTACAAAAAAAGAAGTCACTAAGCCGGCTTGCCGTTCTATGAAGATTTTAGAGCTGGATCCAGCAGGCAATAAAGTGAGGCTTTGGATTAGCAATGCTCTTGATATTTCTAATGACCAATTATGGCATCAAAAATCTCTCTATAAAGACATCGTTAAAAATGTTGGCGAAGTTCCACCTGTCAGCTTAATCGGCGGGGAAGATGCTGAATTGGTACGTGAAATCTTTGAACCTTCTTGGGTACAATACAACCAATGGCAAGCTGATTGCATGAATTATTGCATCAAGGAAAAAGGATACGAAGTGGTATTTTCTCATCTCCACAATATTGACTGTGCAGGGCATCAGTTATGGCATCTTGGGAAGACTCTGCCGCCCTGGGACCACACAGATGAAAAAACCTATCAAGGGTTTATTGAAAAGTTTTATATCCAAACAGATGATTATATTGGCGAATTCATGCATTTATTAGATGAAGGTTGGACTGTGTTAGTTCTAAGTGATCACGGTCTAATTGTTGGGGAAAACGTACCTCCTATTTTAGGGGAATATGGTGGTCTCAATACAAAGGTCATGGAAGAACTGGGCTATACGGTCATGAAAAAAGATGAAAATGGCAATTCCATAAGGGAGGTCGATTGGGAAAAAACAAGGGCCGTTCAGATTCGGAGTAACTATATTTACCTCAACCTCAAGGGCCGTGACAAATATGGTATTGTGGATCTGAAAGATCAATATGACTTAGAAGAACAAATAATCTCTGATTTATATAATTACAGAGATGATAGGACGGGTAAACGTGTTGTCGGCATCTGCCTTAGAAACAAAGATGCTGTGTTAATTGGTGCGAATGGACCAGAATGTGGTGATATATTCTTCTCGATTGAAGAAAAATACAATAGACTGCATGGTGATAGTATTTCGACTTCCGAAGGATATTTTAATTCATCCGTTTCACCAATCTTTGTAGCTGCAGGTAGCGGTATTAAGTCTGCATTTACAACCGAACGTACTATCCGACAAGTTGATGTGGCACCTTCAATTTCAGCCTTACTCGGTTTGCGGTACCCTGCACAATGTGAAGGGGCCCCGATTTACCAGATTTTCTCCGAAGAAATTTAAGAGTTATATGCGCAGCTATCAGAACGCGCACTCTGATAGCTGCTTTTTAAATAGAGGTTGAAAGCGATGAAGAACTGCTCATATTCATCGCTCAAAATGATGAAAACGGCTGATGATATTAATAGTAGATTAAAATACAAGATCATTTTTAAGAGGTGGAGAATATGTCTTTACAACAATTAAACTCAAACCGTTTTGAGGAAATTATCTATGACAATTGTGAGCCCTGCTTGGTGATTTTTTCAAGAAAAGGCTGCCATGTATGTAAAGAAGTCGTTCCAGTGTTAGAAGAATTGCACCCTCAATATGAAGGTAAATTTGGTTTTTATTATGTTGATGTTGAAGAAGATAAGAATTTATTTCAACGATTTTCATTAAAAGGTGTTCCACAGATCCTCTTCTTCAATCATGGCGAGTATCAAGGAAAGCTCGCTGGTGAAGTAGAGGAGGAACAAATCGAAGAGAAAATTGCAGAAGTCCTTGAATCATAATTAATTTAAAGGGGATGTGGAAGCTGTGGCTAATATTTATGATTTGATCATTATTGGGGGGGGACCTGCAGGACTTTCTGCTGCTATTTATGGAGGCAGGGCTAAGCTTAAGACCTTAGTTATCAATAAAGGCACAATCGGCGGTTTAGCGGATACCACAAGGGAAATCGTCAATTATCCTGGATATATGCAAGTCTCTGGACCAGATCTCATGAAGGATTTCCACAAGCATGCCCAGAGCTTTGGAGTTGAGTTTATAAAAGAAGAGGTTGTCAGTGTTGATTTTTCTCAGGAAGAGAAAATAATCAAGACTAAAAAAAGAAAGGAATTTTCCGCTAAAGCTGTTATCATGGCCTGCGGCAGTGAGCCGAGGCTTCTGAATATCCCTGGTGAAAAAAAACTTCGGGGGAGTGGAGTAGCATACTGTGCGACCTGTGATGCGGAGTTCTTTGAAGGGGAAGAGGTTGTCGTCGTTGGGAGTGGTGACCAGGCCATCGAAGAAGGCATGTACATTACTAAGTTTGCCCGTAAAGTGACTGTGATTGTTTTACATGATGAAGGAATTCTCGATTGTAATAAGGTAAGTGCTGAAAGAGCCTTTAATAACGAAAAAATGGAGTTTATATGGAACTCAACAATTGAAGAAGTTCTTGGGGAAGAGAATGTGGAAGGAGTAAAAATTAAGAATCTAAAAACAGGCAGTTCATCTCAACTTACCTGTCAGGGTGTATTTTTCTTCGTCGGTATGATTCCGTCAACCCGTTTTCTAAAAGATAGCGGAATTGAAATGGACAAGAGCGGGTATATCCCCGTCAATGACCGTATGGAAACGAACCTTGAAGGGATCTATGCGGTCGGTGACAATCGAGTGAAATATTTAAGACAAGTTGTCTCTGCAGCAGGTGATGGTGCGACTGCAGCCGTAGCAGCTGAGCGATACATCGAAGAACTCAAGGATTTTAAGGCGAATATTCTTCAAAATGATAAAAAGACATTATTATTGTTTTTTAATGTCTTAGTCAATGAAAGCATAGAATTCAGCACGTTATTAGAAAGAATCAATCATGATACTGGTGATAAATATAAACTATTCAAAGTTGATATGGCAACAAAGAAGAATTTTGCCGGAAAGTATGAAATAGAAAAGGTACCGGCAGTGGTGGTATTGGATAAAGGGAAAGAAATCAAACGGCTAGACTGTAGCATGGATAAAGACAAACTAAAATCTCAATTATGCTAGCTTCTATTCCTTGTAGAGTGAGCTGAAGCATAAAAGCAACAAGTTATCGGTTAATGAAAAAAAGAGAAAAGTGACAATCCTTAGAAGCTTAAATTTAGATTATAAAGGGGTTGTTTCGATGAAATTCTTTGGGGAAGAGGCATTGGGTCTTGTTGAAACAAGAGGTATGGTTCCGGCAATTCAAGCAGCGGATGTCATGTGTAAGACTGCTGACGTTGTTCTTGTTTCCTACGAAAATGTGGGTTCCGGGCTTGTCACGGTCATGGTTAAAGGGGATGTGGCAGCAGTGAGGTCAGCAGTAGAAAACGGTGCAGCAGCGGCAGCAGCCATTGGCGAGGTGACAGCCTCCCATGTCATGCCGCGTCCCATCAGCCGAGTGGGTAAGATTGTTACAAGACATGACATTGATGCGGAATGAACAGTGATTGTTTGGGAAAGGGGAGTCCGTGTGGACAAAAATGGTGCCTTAGGGTTCATAGAAACGTATGGCCTGGTTTCGGTGCTAGAAGCTGCGGATGCCATGTGTAAGGCTGCGGATGTGGAATTGGTTGGTTATGAAAATGTAGCTTCTGGCTTGATTTCTGTCGTGGTTCGTGGTGATGTGGGAGCGGTGAAAGCGGCTGTAGAGGCAGGCATCAAAGAGGCAAGTAAGGTAGGCAAGATCTATAGCTCCAATGTCATTGCCAGGCCGCATGCGGACGTAGAAAAGATTGTCGCCAAATACGTTATCGACTGGTAAATGACGCAGTGGTTAAACCTTTGATTCTGCGAGTGGAAAGGGGGGTGACTGAGATATGCATAGAATTGACAATGATTTGCTCTCCGTCCAAGAAGCTCGGATTCTTGTGGAAAACGCCCGCGAGGCGCAAAAGATACTGGCGGCTTTTCCCCAAGAAAAATTGGATAAAATTGTCGGGCATATGACTGAAACAGTGTGCAAATATGCCAGAGAACTTGCCATTATGTCTCATGAAGAAACAGGGTTTGGTAAATGGCAGGACAAGTTTGTCAAAAATATTTTTGCGAGTGATTTTCTCTATATGAAAATCAGGGACATGAAAGTTGTCGGTATTATTGGTGAAGATAAAGAAAACAAGACCCTGGATATTGGCGTACCTGTTGGGGTGATCGTCGCGTTACCTCCTTCAACCAACCCTGCATCCACTACAATATATAAAGCCCTGATTGCCATAAAGTCTGGTAATGCTATTATTTTTTCTCCTCATCCTAAGGCTAAAAAAACGATCGCCAAGGTGCTTGATATACTAATACGGGCGGCGGAAGAAAGTGGATTGCCAAGAGGTGCCATCGGATATTTGAGAACGCTGGCGGTGGACGGAACGGTTGCATTAATGAACCACAAAGACACAGCGCTTATTCTGATTACGGGTGTGCCCAAGCTGGTTAGGGCGGCGAATACATCCGGAAAACCGACTATTTATGGTGGCCCGGGTAATGGACCGGCCTTTATCGAACGTTCTGCTGACATAAAAAAGGCTGTAACAGATATTATCGCCAGCAGAACGTTCGATAACGGAATTGTCTCAGCCTCGGAACAAGCCATTGTTGCTGAGGACTGTATTGCCCATGAAGTAAGGCAAGAGCTTAGAAACAATGGAGCTTATTTCATGTCAGGACAGGAATCAGTTCAGCTCAGTAAGCTTTTCTTCCGTCCCGATGACAGTTTAAATCCAGAAATTGTTGGGAAATCGGCTATAGAGTTGGCACGGCAAAGCGGAATTTGTGTACCGGAAGGTACGAAAGTGTTAATTTCAGAACAAAACTATGTTTCTCCCACCAATCCGTATTCTAGAGAAAAACTTTGCCCAGTTCTGGCATTTTACGTTGAAAAGGACTGGATGAATGCCTGTGAAAAATGCATAGAATTGCTTATAAATGAGAGCCGGGGACATACCCTAGTCATTCACTCGAGGAATGAGAATGTGATTCGTGAATTTGCCCTGAAAAAACCAGTATCAAGAGTACTGGTGAATACTCCCGCGTCATTAGGAGGTATAGGAGCGACAACCAATCTCTTCCCGGCATTAACTTTGGGTTGCGGCGCAGTTGGCAGCGGGTTTACTTCTGATAATGTCACACCAATGAACCTGATTAATATCCGAAAAGTTGGCTATGGCGTGCGACAGGTCGAGGATATAACCAAGGGTCTGCAGGCCAGGGAAGTCGTTGAAACAAGTGGAACTCATTGCTCCGCCAATCAGAGTTCCATTGAAAGCACGTATGATTTGAAAGAGTTGCTCGAAAAGTTACTTGAGCAACTTAAGTAGTACGTTAGATGCTTGAGGTATATAAGAAACTTAGCCTGCTAAATAAAGTAAGAAGGAGGAAGAAACGTTGGATATTAAACAATTCTCAGATAAATTTGCGGATGCGACAAAACATTTATCCCAGGAAGAAACGGCTGCCATCATGAAGTTGTTTCAAGGAATTTCCAAGGAATTGTCCTCAAACGGTCCTGCACCAAACAGTGTGACAAAATCGCCTGTGTATGAAGGGGAAATCACGGGAATGACACCGCGTTTGGAACGACTGAAAGCAGCCTATTTAAAGGTTAAACCCAGTGTCAGTATTTATCGTGCCAGAGCTTTCACCCAAGTTACCAGAGAAAGTGCTGGTTTACCCAAGATTCTTCTACGGGCCAAGTGCTTCAGAAGAGCCTGTGAGACAGCTCCCTTGGTGATTCAAAATGATGAACTAATTGTGGGCCATCCCTGCGGGAAACCGAGAGCTGGTGCCGTATCCCCGGATATTGCCTGGAGATGGATTCGAGATGAACTGGACACCATGTCAACCAGACAGCAGGATCCCTTTGAAATCAGTGAAGAGGACAAGCGGATTTTGCGAGAAGAGATTTTCCCCTACTGGGAAGGCAAGAGCGTGGATGAGGTTTGTCAGACACAATATGAAGAAGCCGGCGTATGGTCATTTTCAGGGGAATCTTTTGTCAGTGATCTTTCTTATCATCAGGTTAATGGTGGCGGTGACACCTGCCCAGGTTATGATGTCATACTAATTAAAAAAGGAATTAATGGTGCAAGACAGGAAGCCGTCGACAGATTGAGTAAATTGTCTAGGGAAAACCCGGATGACTTAGATAAGATTTACTTCTATAAAGCTGAGATCGAGACTTGTGACGGCATTTTGGCTTATGCCAAACGCCTTTCTGATTATGCAAGAGAACTGGCTGACAGAGAGCATGACTCAGCCCGGCAGAAAGAACTTTACAAGATTTCCGATAATTTGACACATGTACCGGCCAATCCGCCCCGCACCTTCCATGAAGCACTCCAGTCTATCTGGACACTGGAATCATTGTTTGTGGTGGAAGAAAACCAGACCGGTATTTCTCTCGGACGTTTGGATCAATACATTTATCCGATGTTCAAGGCTGACATGGAAGCTGGCAGGATGAACAAACTAGAAGCCTTTGAACTGGTGAGCAGCTTTATTATTAAATGTTCTGAAGTTATGTGGCTGTCTAGTGAACTGGGAGCGAAATATTTTGCCGGCTATCAACCGTTTATCAACTTAACAATTGGCGGACAAAAGAGAACTGGTGGCGATGCAACGAATGACCTGACTTATCTGATCATGGATGCCGTTCGTTTGACCAAGATGTATCAACCGTCCCTTGCTTGTCGGATTCATAATAAATCACCGCAACAATATCTGAAGAAAATTGTAGATGTTGTGAAAGCAGGGCTTGGGTTCCCCGCCTGTCACTTTGACGACACTCATATCAAAATGATGCTTGCCAAGGGATTCGGCATTGAAGATGCACGTGACTATTGCCTCATGGGTTGCGTGGAACCGCAAAAATCCGGCAGAATCTATCAGTGGACATCCACTGGTTATACCCAATGGCCCATTGCCATAGAATTTGTTCTGAATCGCGGCAGGATGAAATGGCGTGGCACCATGGAAGGCCTGGATACAGGGGAACTGGACAATATCAAGACCTATGAAGAATTTGACACTGCCTGCAAAAAACAGATTGAACATATTATCCGTTTGTCTGCCATTGGAACCATTGTCAGCCAGAGGGTTCATCGGGACCTTGTGCCCAAACCCCTCATGTCCCTGCTGGTAGAAGGTTGTATGGAAAAAGGTACTGATGTTACACATGGCGGCGCTCTTGTTAATTTCGGCCCCGGACTTATCTTCTCTGGTTTGGGAACCTATGCTGATTCTATGGCGGCTATTAAAAAGTTAGTCTTTGAGGACAAGAAATATACGCTGAAACAAATCGGGGATGCCGTGAATGCGAATTTTGAAGGCTACGATACCATTCGGACAGATTGCCTGAATGCACCGAAATATGGGAACGACGACGACTATGTTGACGAAATTGCCTCAGATATCATCCTCTGGACTGAACGGGTTCACCAAACCTTTAAAATGCTTTATTCGCACTTCACTCATGGTACTCTTTCCATTTCCAACAACACCCCTATCGGTGAAATTACTGGCGCGACAGCCAATGGACGGCTGGCCTGGACACCTTTGTCAGACGGAATCAGCCCGACCCAAGGTGCCGATAAATTGGGCCCCACAGCCATCATTAAATCGGTCAGCAAGCTGAGTAACGAGTCTATGAATATTGGCATGGTGCACAACTTTAAACTGTTACGCGGCATTCTGGAAACGCCGGAAGGCGAAAATGGCCTGATTACCTTGCTTAGAACTGCATCGATTCTCGGCAACGGTCAGATGCAATTCAGCTATGTTGACAATGAGGTTTTGAAGAAAGCCCAAATCGAACCAGACAAGTATCGAGACTTGATCATTCGTGTCGCTGGGTATAGCGCTTACTTCGTAGAACTGTGCAAGGAAGTGCAGGATGAAATTATCAGCAGAACCGTGTTGGAACATTTTTAATACAAATTTTAGGTTGCAAGCTCTTCAGATATTGCGTAAGTAAGGAGGGAACATGTAGGGAAAGGATGGGGACATTATGAGTACAGAAACCGGTAGCATCTTAGAAAGAAACGCGAGAATCTTCAATGTCCAGAAATATTCCATCTATGATGGACCGGGCGTTAGAACATTAATTTTCTTCAAAGGGTGTCCCCTAAGATGCCTTTGGTGTTCTAATCCTGAGGGACTTGAAAGAAACTATCAGGTCATGTTCAAAGAAGATTTGTGCGTTGATTGTGGCAACTGTATTCTTGTTTGTCCCGTCCACATACATTATTTCGTGAATGCAGAAGACGGTCAATTACGAGCCAAAAGTGAAAGACCTAGGCATAAAGCAGATAGGGGCATTGACTGTATAGGTTGCCGAAAGTGCGAAACGGTTTGTCCTAAACAGGCATTGTCCGTTGTCGGCTTGGACAAAACTATTTCCGAAGTCCTGGAAATCATCCAACAAGATGTACCTTTCTACTTCAGTTCAGGTGGAGGAGTCACTCTTGGGGGAGGCGAAGTCACAGCACAGCCGGAATTTGCCATCAACTTGCTGACGGAATGTAAACGTATGGGAATTCACACCGCCCTAGAAACCAGTGGATATACGAAATTGGACTCTTTGCTCATGATTGCCCAGTTTACCGATTTGTTTCTGTATGATCTTAAGCAAATTGATTCTGAGCGGCATTATGAACTTACCGGAGTGCGCAATGAACGTATTCTGGATAACCTAACTGAACTCATACGCCGTGGGTTTACTGTTAAAGTCAGGATGCCCCTCGTCAGGGGATTGAATGATTGTGAAGACACCGTTCGAAGAACTCTGGAATATCTCCAATCCTTTAAAAGTTACAATAACTTTCAGGGCATCGACCTGCTTCCATATCATAAATTAGGCATCAACAAATACAAGCAGTTGGACATGAAATACGCCATCACCGAAGATTTGAGTTTCAAAGAAGAAGAGTTGGATAAAATTGAAGAGTTCATAAAAGGTTATGACCTACAGGTCGAAGTCATCAGACATTAAAAGCTATACCGAACTGAGGGGTTTTATGAGTGTAGTCGATGAAATTGACCGAAAACGTATTATCCAGGAATATGTGCCAGGCAAGCAAGTCACTCTGGCTCACATCATAGCTTCGCCCGTACAAGAAATATATGAACGTCTGGGGATTGAAGAAACAGGGGCCATTGGAATTTTAACCCTCACTCCGTCTGAGACAGCCATTATAGCAGCCGATATTGCCACAAAGACATCTGATGTTGAGATCGGTTTTCTTGATCGTTTTACAGGATCTCTAGTTATATCCGGTGATGTGGCAAGTGTCGAAGCAGCCATGATTGCTATTAATGACACCTTGGAAAATCTGCTAGGCTTCACGCCTGCCAAGATTACGCGCACATGAAAAAACGAATTATGGTCGTCGGGCCAACTCAGTCGGGCAAATCCACCCTGGCCAATGTTTTAAATGATTCTACCAGACCCTTAAAAAAGACCCAAGATGTTATTTATGGGAAAAATACCATTGACACACCGGGCTCATATATTGAAAACGCTTCTATGTACAAATACCTGATTGCGACAGCACAAACCGCATCTCATGTGCTCATTCTTGTTGATCAATCCCGACTCATTGAAGTATATCCGCCCGGATTTGCCAAATCGTTTACTTGTCCAGTCGTTGGAGTGATTACCAAGATTGATTCAGCTCTGGAAAATTCCAATTCATGTATTCAACAGTTGAAAGCAATCGGGATTATAGAACCTTATTTCTGGGTTTCTTTAAAAGACAATTCAGGCGTAGAAGCCTTGAAAGATTATTTATCGCCTCAGCAATAAATCGAAGGGAAATTTGGTAAAAGGAGATCTGAGGAAGGGTAGGTGAGGCAATGAAATTCATCACCGAAATGGAGTTGCGAGATTTATATAAGACAGAACCCTTTGCTACTTATGTTCTGGAACCAGATACAAAGATTACACCAGGAGCTCGCCAATTTCTTGTGGACAGACGAGTCACGCTGGAACAGGCTCAGTGTAGTGATGGCAAGAAATCAAACATCCACGAGTCGAATCAGGCACAGGTACAGGAAAGCTGGTGTACCCTGAGATTGCGTAGAAGGATGGACTGCATAGAATCTTTATTTCTCCTAATTGCTGCAGAACTTTTACACTCTGGAGATGCTGTTTTGTCAGAGGAAGTCATGGGTCTAGAAAAATACTTTCAGAACGTGCGAAACGCTGAACGGGAACAGATAGCCCCAGACAATATTCAATTTTGGGGATGGTCGGAAGAAGAAATCAAAAAACGATCCGCTAATCTGGAAAAATACGTTGACATTAGCGAGTTTCATGTGGGTTTGGAAAATGGAAAAGAGATTGCCCTGTTAAATCACTTACGTGCCTCCCTCCGAGAGGTTGAACCAACCCTTTTAGAAACCTATTGGAATGAGGAGAAGCAAGCCTGTTCACGGCAAGACCTGATTGATACAGTCAATCTGATCATTAACATACTCTGCATGATGATGTGGAAGTGTCTGGGAGGTCAAAAATGGAAACGGTAAATTCAGCCTTTCAATACTGCGATCAACTTGTTCGTGATTTTGAGAAAGTCATCACAACACCCATCTTGAATAAATCCTCCGTTTATTACACCGGTGTTGACCTGGGAACAGCCTATATCGTACTGGCAGTCCTTGATGAGAATTATCAGCCTGTTGCCGGCGCCTACCGATTTGCCAGTGTTGTCAAAGACGGCATGGTGGTGGACTATATCGGTGCCATTCGCATTGTCAAAGAATTAAAACAAGAACTCGAACAGAAACTGGGCGCAGAACTGATCTATGCAGCAGCGGCGCTTCCTCCGGGAACCGTTACCCTTGACTCAGGAGCTATTAGACATGTGGTACAGGGGGCTGGTTTCGAAATTACCAACGTGTTGGATGAACCGACGGCGGCCAATGCCGTACTTAAGATTAAAGACGGTGCGATTGTCGATATTGGCGGCGGAACTACAGGGACTGCAATTCTGAAAGACGGCAAAGTGATTTATGTCGACGATGAACCAACAGGTGGCACTCACTTTTCACTCGTCATTGCCGGTGCCTATAAAATGAGCTTTGACGATGCGGATCAATATAAGCGTGATTTCAAAAACCATAGGGAATTGATTCCCGTATTAAGACCTGTCATTGAAAAAGTCGCATCCATTATCATCCGCCACATAAGTGAATACCGAGTAAAAGAAATTTACCTGGTAGGTGGAACCTGTTGCCTTGAAGGAATCGAAGATATTATCGCTAAACAAACCAACCTTCCCACTTATAAACCGCAAAACCCCATGTTTGTTACACCTTTGGGTATTGCCCTTAACTGCACACAGGAAATCCTTTAGATAGGAGTGACTTTTGCACATGGAATATCGAATTATAAAATCCCCTTCCAGTGGGACAGTGGATATTCTCTTTCGGCGAAAAGGCTCTGCTTCAACGATCCCCCTCGAGAACTATGATGCTGTAGGTTTGGTTCAGGGGAAGTTGATTGATATGGTTTTTGCTGCTGATATCGCAGAAAAAGCGGCTGGGGTAGTAGTTGAAGACATTAAAGGACAGTGCCCGCAGAATCTGATTATGATTGCTATCTTCGGAGATACGGCGTCGGTGGAAGCCGCTATTCAGGAGATACAATATAAATTCAACGAAGAGAAAACAGGTGAGATTCGATGATAGCAGCAAAAGTAAGGGATAGTATATGGTCAACGAGAAAAGCCGAT
Organism: Desulfosporosinus sp.; assembly: GCA_031292075.1. Taxonomy (GTDB): domain Bacteria; phylum Bacillota; class Desulfitobacteriia; order Desulfitobacteriales; family Desulfitobacteriaceae; genus Desulfosporosinus. The sequence continues at coordinate 52,246 of JARLHW010000143.1, read as the reverse complement.
TCCCTCGTCGGACTGAAATTCATGTTGGTAGAGGTCCTCGGCGGTATCGAGGCCGGTCGTCTCATGATCGCTGCCGACACCATCGGTGCCGGCAATGGCGAACGAGTGCTGGTGTGTACCGGCAGCTCGGCCCGCAAAATGTTGGGTCGGGAGGATGTACCGATTGATGCCGCCATTATCGGAATCATTGACGAAGACTGCAAGTTATAGAGGAAAACTGGAGGTGGAAAACGTTGGATCTGCTGAACATAATCAAGGATGCAGGGGTTATTGGGGCGGGAGGAGCCGGGTTTCCAACTCACGCCAAACTAACTTTTAAAGCTGAGTATTTATTGCTTAATGGAGCTGAATGCGAACCCCTGCTCAGAGTGGACCAGCAATTGATGGAGCAGTTTCCTGATGAAATCATCAAAGGAATGGAAGCGGCGGGAAGATATATTGAAGCCCGCCAAGCCATCATTGGTATCAAGGGCAAACACAAGAAAGTCATTGTCCTCCTGCGTGAAAGAATCGCAGCTCTGGGACTTGCAAATTACATGGAAGTAATGGAACTCAGGGATATCTATCCTGCAGGTGACGAACAGGTTCTGGTTCATGAACTGACTCAAAGAATTGTTCCGGAAGCATCCATTCCCCTGAAAGTGGGCTGTGTAGTTATTAATGCAGAAACTGCACTGAATATATGTAAGGCCATGGCCGGGAACCCTGTCACAGAAACGTACATCACCATTGCCGGAGATATTCCTCACCGCATGACCGTTAAAGTACCTGTGGGCGTATCCATCCGGGAGGTCATCGAACAATGCGGAGTGGAAAATGTGGATGATTATGCAGTGATAGACGGCGGCCCCATGATGGGCTCTGTCCTGAACAAGGTCGATGGGTATGTGACCAAAAAAAGCAAAGGCTATGTGCTGCTCAAAAAAAATCACTTTCTCATCCGAAAAAAATCCGTGAGCCTCGATCGAGCAAGAGTACTAGGCAAAACCGCCTGTGAACAATGTCGCATGTGTACTGATCTGTGTCCCCGTTATCTGCTAGGACACAATATGCAACCCCATAAAATCATGCGTGCCCTGAGCTACAATCTAGAGGACGTGAAGGAACAACAAATTGCCCAATTGTGTTGTGAATGCAATGCCTGCGAATTATTTTCCTGCCCAGCTAATCTCCATCCGAAATCGGTCAATATTTTTTATAAGCAAAAGCTGGCAGAACAAGGTATTAGATATCAGCCGATCCAGATGGATTTCCAAGCGAGATCGGCCAGAGACTATCGTCTTATTCCAAGCAAACGTTTAATTATTAGAATCGGCTTAACGGCCTTCGATAAGCCGGCACCTATGACCAAGGTTGAATTTCGACCTGAATACATCCGTATCGCTCTACGACAGCACATCGGAGCACCGGCAATCCCTGTCGTCGCCATCGGCGAACAGGTGAAAGCGGGGCAACTGATTGGCGAAATTCCGGACAGCAGTCTCGGAGCTACTGTTCACTCTAGCTTCAATGGTACTGTGATAGACATCAAGGATAATTCAATTGTGATAAAGGTGGGTTCGTATGTATAGTGCAATAGGTATGATTGAGCTTACGAGTATTGCCAGAGGAATTTATGCGACAGACTTGATGCTTAAAACAGCCTACGTTGAGGTGGTCAGTGCAACCCCGGTCTGTCCCGGTAAATACATCGCCATCATCAAAGGTGACGTTGCCGCCGTAGAAAGTTCTATCAGCGTAGGCGTAGAGATAGCAGGAGAATATCTGGTAGATAGCTTTATCCTCGCCAATGTCCATCAGGCTATTTTTCCGGCCATAACGGCCACAACCATGCCCGATGGAATCGGGGCTCTGGGGATCATAGAATGTTTTTCCCTGGCATCTATGATCATTGCAGCTGATGCGGTACTCAAAGCTGCTGATGTACAAGCTCTGGAATTACGTTTGGGCAGTGGACTGGGTGGTAAAGCCTACTTCACCTTCACCGGAGATGTTGGCTCTGTGGAAGCAGGTATCGAGGCTGGGAATGCCATCGCTATCGAAAAAGGCTTGTTAGTCGATGCAGAAGTGATTCCTTCCCCATCTGACAAATTATGGACATCGCTATTCTAACTGTATCATCACAGACCGCTATTCTCTAAACGATTGAAAGGAGGTGTGACTTTGAAAAAACTTGTTTGTGCAACCGAGGTAAAAGTAGCAGCAGAAAAGGGTCAAAAACTATTCTGCGTAGACTGCAATACTATTATTACACCGGCAGCCAAGGATCTAGCGAAACAAATGGGTGTGGAATTTACAATAGACTCGTCGTCTGCAGGAAATCACATCTGTAAAGACAGCGGTCTGCAGAAGAAAGATACCAACGAAACAGTGATTGACAGAGATATGATATATCAAGTCGTAAAAGCGGTATTAGCCAACAGTCTTCTGGCAAGTGTCCCTGCCCCATCTCCCGAAACGCCCTTCCGAGCAGATTGTGAAGCGAAAAGCGGACTGAAAATTGTACGCGGCAGGACAGTGAAACTCGAGACCTTTGATACGGGTGATCCAAGCACCAACGTAGCTTATCGTGAAGTGGTCAATAAAAATGATTCCCAAATGAGCGCAGGCTTTTTGACAATTGAAAAATCCAGCTTTGAGTGGAAATTATGCTATGAAGAGATTGATATTATTCTTGAGGGAAGCCTGTCCATCACTATCAATGGTGAGACCTATCACGCTCACCAGGGAGATGTCCTCTTCGTACCGAAAGGTTCCAAAGTAACCTGGAGTTCGTCTGAGTATGTCAAATTCTTTTACGTAACTTACCCGGCAAACTGGGCGGATCTTATGGCACAACAATAGGAGGGCAGAGCCATATCCAAAACAAACAAAGAATTACTTATCCAGAAACTGAAGGGATATTACGAGATGGGGAGTGAAAAGTAACATAAATACCTGTAAAAATAAGTGAAAAAAGTGTAGGAAGGAATAGTAAATTGGAAAACTTTGATTATGATTTACAATCTGTGCAAGAAACCAGAAATCTTGCCCGTCAGGCCAAACTGGCACAAACTCAACTTGCAAAATTCGATTGTGACCAGATTGATAAAATCATTCGCAATATGGTGAAAGTAGCAGAGGAGAATGCTCTTTCTCTGGCAAAAATGGCTGTGGAAGAAACTGGATTTGGCAAAGTAGAAGATAAAACCTTCAAAAATCGTTTTGCTTCCACAGAACTCTATGAATTTATCAAACCCATGCAAACTATCGGAGTCATCAAAGACGATAAGGTCAACAAACTCATCGAAATTGCCGAACCGGTAGGATTGCTCATGGGGATTATTCCCTCAACCAATCCCACATCCACGACCATATACAAATCAATTATTGCCATTAAATCTCGTAATGGGATTGTGTTTTCCCCACATCCTGCGGCTTTGAAATGCACGTTGCAAGCAGCTAGACTGATGAATGATGCCGCAGTAGCTGCCGGCGCCCCGGCCAATATCATTGGCTGTATCTCAAAACCCTCGAGGGATTCAACCAATGAGCTCATGAAATGCGATGAAGTTGCCATGATTATTGCGACAGGTGGTTCAGCTATGGTAAAGGCTGCCTATAGCGCAGGGAAACCGGCCTTGGGTGTAGGTCCGGGCAACGTTCCAGCCTATATAGAAAGAACTGCCGATATTCAGAAAGCAGTCAAAAATATTATCGCCAGTAAGACGTTTGACAATGGTACCATATGTGCATCTGAGCAATCGGTGATTGTTGAAGAATGCATGCGTGAGCAGGTTATGGAAGAGTTCAGATGCCAGGGGGGTTACTTCATGACCCCCGCGGAAACAAACCAAGTTGCTAAAAAATTGTTTGTTGGCAACCATGCCATGAACGCCAAAATGGTAGGGAGATCCGCGGCAGCCATCGCAGACGGTGCGGGTATAGCCATTCCTCCGGGAACAAAGGTTCTGTTGGGTGAACAACAGGGCGTGGGTCAAGACTATCCCCTGTCGTATGAAAAGTTAACGACCGTGCTGGCCTTTTATATCGTAAAAGATTGGGAGGAAGCTTGTGATCTGTGCATCAAACTCTTGAACAATGGTGGTGTCGGGCACAGCCTTTCCATTCATACGGAAAATCATGAAATGGTCATGAAATTCGCTGAAAAACCCGTATTCAGAATCTTGGTCAACACACCCTCCACCCAAGGCGGTGTGGGTGCAAGTACCGGACTTGCCCCGTCCTTTACACTCGGTTGTGGTACTTGGGGCGGAAGTGCAACCTCCGATAATGTAACCCCCCTGCACTTGATCAATATCAAACGTGTCGCCTATGGAATCAAAGACGTCACCGAAAACACAACTCCTTCCTATTCAGCCAGCGTGGCACAGAGCTGTAGCCCCAGTACCATCAGTGACGATCAGATCATGAACGTTGTAAATGAAGTCATTTTGTTACTAAAAAAAAGAGGTGGTAACTAAAAGTGGGAAAGTATGATTCTTTAGCAGAGTTACTGCTGGAAGCAATCAAAGAAGGGGGGTATTTAACAAAGGACGCTAACTCCATACCCGTGGGAATATCGAACCGTCACATTCATCTTTCCCAAGCAAATTTGGAAACCCTGTTTGGTCTAGGATACCAATTGACTAAAGCTAAGGATTTGTCCCAACCCATGCAATATGCCTGTAAGGAAACCCTGACCATAGCTGGGCCAAAAGGTGCTATTGAAAAAGTACGTATCCTCGGGCCAGTGCGAAACGAATCGCAGGTAGAAATACTCCTGGCAGATTGTTTCAAACTTGGCATAACCGCGCCGGTGAGGTTGTCTGGAGAGCTACAAGGAACTACGGGAATCACTCTCATTGGTCCCAAAGGAAGTATCCTTCTTTCTAAAGGCGTTTTGATTGCGCAGCGGCATATTCATATGACCCTGGAAGATGCTAAATACTTTGGTGTAATCGATGGAGAACACGTAACCGTCAAAATAGACGGACTTCGGGGAGGAACTTACTCGAATGTCGTCATTAGATCTAACAACACCTCGACACTTGAATTTCATATCGACACGGAAGAAGCGAATGCTATGCAACTCGCATCAACTTCAAGAATAACGATTGTAAAATAAAATTTTTAGGAGGAAACAAAATGAGTAGATCGGAAGCTTTAGGATTAATTGAAACCAGGGGTTTGGTAGGAGCAATCGAAGCGGCGGACGCCATGGTTAAAGCCGCCAACGTTCAACTGATTGGCTACGAAAAAGTCGGCGGTGCTCTAGTAACCGTTATGGTAAGAGGAGATGTTGGTGCTGTAAAAGCAGCAACCGATGCCGGTGCTGCTGCGGCTCAGCGAGTTGGCGAACTAATCTCCGTTCATGTCATTCCGCGTCCACACGGTGACGTAGAAATGATGCTCCCCGCAGCCAAGAAAGAAGCATAATGAATCAGTGGACAGGCCATGAAGCAAAGGTCAAAATCTCCTTACGGAGGTTTTGGCCTTCGTCTTTATATTTATAATGGTGTTGTATCCTAAAAAAGAATGCACCCGAAACTGATAGAGCTGCCGGTTATAAAACATGCTGCTAGAAAGACGATTGGGCTTGCCTTTTGAAAAGAGTTACCTCGTTCTTAGGTATACACTTCTGATATACTATGGCATAATACATATGAGAGAGGTTGCCTTCTCGTATCGAACTTTTTATATGTTTTTAGGTCATGTGGTTTTCTTTAGAGTTAAAAAATTAAAAAACCTAATAAAAAACTATAAGCTGTCAGTGATTAACGTCGAAGTTGAGCTGACTTAGGCCTTGGAGAAGAAAATAATGAGTAATGATCTGAAAGGGAAAGTGAACCGTTTAGGGATTATGGGCGGAACGTTTGACCCGATTCATTATGGGCATCTTGTTGCTGCAGAAATGGCGCGAGGTGAGTTTAATCTAAGTAAGGTGTTATTTATTCCAAGTGGGACACCGCCGCATAAGGTCAATCGAGACGTCTCAGCCGCAAACTTACGTTATGAGATGGTTGAACTCGCTATTCAGGATAATCCTGCATTTGATCTTTCTGCCTTGGAAATTGAGAGAATAGGGTTATCCTATACTGTGGAAACGTTACGTGTTTTACGTCGCGCTTGGCCGGAGTATGAACTTTATTTTATTACGGGAACTGATGCTCTCCTCGAGATCTTTTCCTGGCGTGATGCCGAAGAAATCTTAACAATGATTCAATTTATCGGTGCTGCACGTCCTGGTTTTGATGCGAGTGATTTTCTTCTTAAAGTCCAACAAGAACATCCGGAAACCCAGGGAAGGATTCATTATTTGGAAGTTCCCGCCTTAGCAATTTCCTCAACTGATATTCGAGCGAGAGTCAGAAACGGGCAACCCATTCGTTACCTTTTGCCTGAGCTAGTGCGTCTTTTTCTACAAAAACACGGACTTTATACCGCTGAATGAAAAAAATGTCTTAAAGATCAAGGTTTAGATGTTTTTATAGCCGAGTTCGCATACTCTGTTTGGTTTTGATCATACTAAAAAAGATCAATGAATCAATATAAAGAGGTGGGTATCGCTATGACAACAACACTTTATGTCGGAAATCTCCCGTGGAATACTACAGCAGACGAACTTGGTCAATTCTTTAGCGAATATGGACAGGTTGATAGTAGTCGGATTATTACCGATCGTGAAACCGGCCGCTCTCGGGGGTTTGGCTTTATCGAAGTCGAAGAAGCGGATGCGTCACGTATGGCTGAAGAGCTCAATGGCAAGGATTTTGGTGGACGTCCCTTAACCGTAAATGAAGCCAAACCGAAACAAATGTAATATCCTTAGGCCTGTAGGAGAGATCTCTTGGGAGGAAGTGTCTTAGCATCCTACGGCGATAAGTTTTCGTTGTGGGTTTGCGCCTTCGGCGATAGTCTCCACTGGAGACTATCGTGTTCCACACGCTGCATTGCTATTCGCTTGACGCAATTCCGCTATAGTGCTTCTCTAAGCAGAGAAACTTCCTCTGGTTTTGCTAAGGACTGTCTTGTGCGATTTTTAACGTAAATACGAAAAGAAGGTTTATTCATTAAGGTTAATGTTTAAGATAAAAGAAAAGTGATTAAAATTTGGTAGATAATTAAAGTTCAAAGACAAAGTAAAGGGGATAAAAGGGGAGAGTGGGAGAAACGTGATATTACGGGTTGAAGAGGTGTATGTTTTAGCGGCTCGTGTTCTTACGGAAGAGCGTTTGCAGCATACGCTGGGTGTTGCTGATTGGGCTGAAAAGTTGGCCGGATGCCATGGTTTGGATCCGGTCAAGGCTCGTTGTGCAGCTTTGGCGCACGATTTGGCAAAAGGAATACCTATTAAAGATCAGTTAAGTCTAGCTCGTCGGTGGAATTTGATTAAGTATCCGGAGGACGAACTATATCCCTATGTTTTACATGGGCCTCTGGTAGCCTATTGGCTGGAACATTATTATAGGGTAGATGATACTGAGATTCTGGCGGCGGTTGCCAATCATACGTTAGGGAGGCCGGGAATGCTCCCTTTGGAGATGCTTATTTACTGTGCTGATTTAACGGAACCTAACCGTGACTTTCCAAAAGTGGACAAGTTGCGACAATCCTTGTATGATGATTTAGAAAAGGGTACGTTTGAATGTGTTAAAGGCACTTTATTATACTTGAGAGAAAGTAACCACCCGATTCATCCCTTGACCCAATTGACTTATGAGGATTTGCAAAGGAGGCATACTATTGGAACTGGATCAGAAAAAGCTTAAAGAAATTGTTAGTTTTATCGAAGACAAAAAAGGCGGAGATATTTCTCTTTTGAGTTTAAAGGGGATATCAACGGTCACGGATTATTGTTTGATTGTGACTGGGAATACGACTACTCAAGTTAAAGCGATCACAAACCATTTGGAAGAGAAGTTGCCTGAGATTGGAGTTCCGGTTTTACATCTTGAAGGGTTACCAACTGCCAAATGGGTTTTGATGGATTGCAGCGGCGATTTAGTCATTCATATAATGACTCCTGAGCAACGTGAGTTTTATCAGCTAGAGCGTCTTTGGAAAGATGCGTCAGTCGTTTTATTTAATCCGATTGAGGTTTAAAGCAAACAGTAAATGCAATGACAATGAATCGGTGTGAGCCGTTTACATCGTTTGAGCACATTGAAATTGGGTGGTACCACGAGAGCAAGCCTCTCGTCCCTTTAGGGGACGGGGCTTTTTATTTTTTTAAGGGGGAAGGGTTAATGCAAGAGAAGTATTTGTTTTCCGAGATTGAATCGAAGTGGCAGAAATATTGGGTGGAGAACAAAGCCTATAAGACGGAAGAGAAATCCTCAAAGCCGAAGTATTATGCCTTGGCCATGTTTCCTTATCCTTCGGGAAATTTGCACATGGGGCACGTGCGTAATTATTCTATTGCCGATGTTATTGCTCGTTTCAAACGGATGAATGGATATAATGTTCTTCACCCCATTGGTTGGGATTCCTTTGGTTTGCCCGCGGAAAATGCGGCAATTAAGCACCAAACTCCTCCGGCGGACTGGACCTGGAAAAACATTGCCAATATGCGGCGACAGCTTCAAGAGATGGGGATTTCATATGATTGGGATCGGGAAATCGCGACCTGTCACCCGGGTTATTATAAATGGACTCAGTGGTTGTTTTTAGAGTTTCATAAACATGGTTTGGTGTATAAGAAAAAGGCTGCAGTTAACTGGTGTCCTTCGTGTGCCACGGTTCTGGCTAATGAACAAGTTGTGGATGGAGGATGCGAACGCTGTGATACCTTAGTGACAAAGAAAAACCTGGAACAGTGGTTTTTTAAAATCACGGATTATGCGGAGACTTTGCTTCAAGATTTGGATAAGTTGACGGGTTGGCCTGAAAAGGTAAAAACTATGCAACGTAACTGGATCGGTCGTTCTGAAGGGGTGGAAGTTCAGTTCGCCTTGGCAGAGCGCTCGGAGAAAATTTCAGTGTACACTACCCGTGTCGATACCCTTTATGGGGTGAGTTATGTGGTCCTGGCTCCGGAACATCCACTGGTTCTTGAGTTGGTGAGAGGCACAAACTATGAAGCAGAAGTGATGGCTTTTATTAAGAAAATGAATGGTCTCAATGAAATTGCTCGGACGTCTACGGAAGCAGAAAAGGAAGGGCTGTTCATCGGAGCGTATTGTCTTAATCCGCTGAGTGGGAAAAAGGTGCCAATTTGGATTGCCAACTATGTTCTGCTTGAATATGGTACGGGCGCGGTCATGGGCGTGCCGGCGCATGACGAACGGGACTTTGAATTTGCCATGAAGTATAGCCTGGAGATTACGTCTGTTATTGTGCCTCTTGGGAGCGAACTTGAAGCGAAAGATGAGTTGCTCAAGGCTGCTTACACAGGGGAAGGGGTCATGGTTAATTCCGATTCCTTCGATGGTCTGGGCAGTAATGAGGGCTGGGAACGAATTGCAGATGAGGCGGAGCGACGTGGTATGGGTCAACGGAAGGTTAATTTCCGTTTGCGTGACTGGCTCATTTCCCGTCAACGTTATTGGGGAACCCCCATCCCGATGATTTATTGTGAATCCTGTGGAACAGTGCCGGTTCCAGAAGAGCAGCTACCAGTTTTACTGCCGCCGGATGTCGTTTTCAAAGCGGGGGAAAATCCGTTAGCCTCATCTCCGTCGTTCACTGAAACAACGTGCCCGCAGTGTGGGGGAGTTGCTCGGCGTGAGACGGATACAATGGATACCTTTGCTTGTTCCTCGTGGTATTTTCTTAGGTATACAGACCCCCGCAACGCGGAGTCCCCTTTTTCCCAAGCTGCAGTGGATCAGTGGATGAATGTGGATCAATATGTCGGTGGAGTAGAACATGCGATTCTTCACCTTCTGTACGCACGATTTTTTACTAAAGCTTTGCGGGATTTCGGCTACTTAAAGGCGGATGAACCTTTCCAAAACCTGCTTACTCAGGGGATGGTTTGTATGGATGGATCTAAAATGTCCAAATCCAAAGGGAATATTGTCAGCCCGGAAGTGATTATCGGAAACTATGGGGCAGACACGGCGCGATTATTTATCTTGTTTGCTGCTCCGCCGGAGAGAGATCTGGAGTGGAGCGATCAAGGGGTTGAAGGATGTTATCGTTTCCTTAACCGTGTTTGGCGCTTAGTCGCTCAGTATGAGCCCATAATTAAAGCCCAAAATCATACCTCAGCTTCGACAGACCAAGTAAGTAAATGGGATAACCTGGATGCAATTAGCAAAGAACTGCGTCGCCACACTCACTCGGCTATTCAGAGAGTGACGATAGACATCGGAACGCGCTATAATTTCAACACGGCGATCAGTACCATTATGGAATGGGTCAATGCTCTGTACATTTACAAGGAGCAACCGACGGCAGTTGCTGCGGTCGGAAGAGAGGCGGTTGAAGCGATCCTTATCCTCTTGGCTCCTTTTGCTCCGCATTTCACGGAAGAGCTTTGGAGAGAGATTGGGCATACGGAGAGTATTCACAAACAGCCCTGGCCTGAAGTGGATGAAGCTGCTCTCGTCCAAGCTGAAGTGACCGTTATTTTGCAGGTCAATGGCAAGGTCCGTGATCGGGTTCTGGTGTCCGCTGATATTTCCAAGGCAGAGTTGGAAAAAATGGTGCTTTCGCTGCCTAAGGTGTGTGAATGGACTCAAGGGAAAGTGGTTGTCAAGGTTATTACGGTTCCGGGTAAGTTGGTTAATGTGGTGGTTAGGGACTTGTAAGACACAGCGCTCGGTGCTTACGACGCAGAGCAAACTAACCGTTCAAGCTCCCGGCTATGGGGAGCGGGGCGAAACACGAATGAGTGTTTCGGCCAAAGCGACATCCTTGTCGCATGGCCGGCAGTGCACATCCGTGTGCACTGCCCCGTGTCTGGGGTCGGTCGCTTGAACGGAAGTTTGCTGGTCTGCTTACGTAAAGACGTCGCACTGTGTCATACTGCGTCCCGGGCATGGAACGAGGGGACGGAAGAGGACGGATAGTGTTGGAGCTGCTTTGGAAAAAGAGAGTATTGGTTTTCTGATGACGGTTGAGGGGGACGGCACATTTTATGTGCACCGTCTTGAATGGGGACAAGAGAGGGACAAGGGGACGGTTCTCTTGTTTTTTTGTTCTGTCGCATGAACGGAAGTTTGCTGGTCTGCTAACGTAAAGACGTCGCGCTGTGTCATACTGCGTCCCGGGCATGGAACGAGGGGACGGAAGAGGACGGACAGTGTTGGAGCTGCTTTGGAAAAAGTGAGTATTGGTTTTCTGATGACGGTTGAGGGAGACGGCACATTTTATGTGCACCGTCTTGAAGATAGAGGGACGAGGAGGGACGAGGGACGGTTCTCCTGTCCCTCCACTTGTTTTTTTTGGTCACTTTCAAGGGAGTTTGCGAGTCTGCATACGTAAAGAGGTCGCGCTGTGTCACACTGCGTCCCGGGGATGGAACGAGGGATGGAAGGGGACGGATAGTGTTGGAGCTGCTTTGGAGAAAGTGAGTATTGGTTTTCTGATGACGATTGAGGGAGACGGCACATTTTATGTGCACCGTCTTGAAGATAGAGGGATTGAGACAAGGAGATGGTTCCCTTGTCTTTTTAACATTGTGTTAACATAATCGGTAAGCATCTTTTTACATACGCATGTTATAATTTCGCTAAAATTAATACGTCAATTTAGTGGATAAGAGAGTGTAGTGAAGAGGAATATAAGAAACTGAGTCATATCAGGGGGTTGACGAACCTTAAGACGAAAGTCGGGTTAAGCTGAAAGAATGGTTAGCTAGGTTTGGAATATAGTATTAAAAGATCGGGTTCAGTAACGGGTTGCCATGTAGAAGATAATTGGAATGATATGGAATATACTATTAAAAGAGTGGCAGAAAAAGGAGTGTTATATTTTTGCAAAAAGTATATGTACTCGATTCTAGTGTGTTACTGCATGACCCCAACGCGCTATTTCAATTCCAAGATAATGATGTAGTTATTCCTTATGTGGTTTTAGAGGAAATAGAAAGTAAGAAACGTCTCTTGGATAATGTTGGTCGGGTTGCGAGGGAAGCCATTCGTTTTCTTGATCGTTTACGGAGTGTCGGTCAACTTTCTCAGGGGGTTCCCTTGCCGAATGGAGGAAGGGTTCGGATCGAATTGAATCATTACTCGAATGAAATATTGCCGGTTAACTCCGATCTAACTTTGGCGGATAATCGAATTCTAGCGGTATCCTTAAATTTAGCGCGTGAGGAAAAACGCGCTGTCGTTTTAGTCACTAAAGATATTGCTATGCGTGTTAAAGCTGATGCCTTAGGGATTTTAACGGAGGATTACTATAATGACAAAGTGGTTTTGCCGCCGGTTCTGGATGAGATTTTGATCTTGCCGCTTGAGGATAGCGAGGTGGATACACTTTACCAAAATAAATATATCTCCTTACAGGTGCCTGTGCTGCCTAATCGCTGCGTAAAAGCAATTTTGAGTGATGATTCTGTCCTGCCCCTCGTTTCGTCTCCAGACGGGAAGAGATTAGTCTATCAGATGGGGAAGAGTCGCGCTTCTTGGGATATCAGACCTAAGAATATGGAACAGTCCTGGGCTTTGGAAATGCTTAACAATCCAGAGATCAAGCTGGTTAATTTGATGGGTCCTGCGGGCACAGGAAAGACGCTGCTTGCTTTGGCGAGTGGTTTGGAACAAACAGTTCATGAGGAACAGTATATTAGGATGCTTTGCGCTCGGCCAATTGTCCCTTTTGGCAAGGATATTGGGTTTCTTCCTGGGGAGAAAGATCAAAAGGTTCGTCCGTATATGCAACCGATTTATGATAATCTTGAATATTTACTTCGTCCGCGAAGGGAGAAAGAGCGGGAGAAAAGCGGCGAATCTATTATTGACAGTGCCATTGACCTTTTAATCAAGAGGAGGCAGCTAGAAATTGAAGTGCTTACCTACATTCGGGGTCGAAGTATTCCTGATCAATTCATGATTATTGATGAGGCTCAAAATCTTTCTGCGCATGAAGTAAAGACGATTATTACACGAGCCGGTGAAGGAACGAAGATTGTGCTTTGCGGGGATCCGGATCAAATTGATCATCCTTATCTGGATAAGCAGAGCAACGGGTTAGCCTACGTCGCTTCACGGTTAAATGGCCAATCCTTCTATGGTCAGGTTCGACTGATTCATGGGGAAAGAAGTGAACTTGCAACACGGGCGGCGGGTTTACTATAGGGGACTTGTGTGACACAGCGCTCGGTCATACGACGCAGAGCAAACTAACCGTTCAAGCTCCCGGCTTTGGGGAGCGGGGTGCCCGCCAAAGCGCCATCCTTGGCGCGTTGGCGGCAGTGCACATCCGCTGGCCATGGATGGCCGAGGTCCCTGTAGCCAAGGATGGCGAGAAGGGACCTTGTGCACTGCCCCGTGTCTGGGGTCGGTCGCTTGAACGGAAGTTTGCTGGGCTGCTTACGTAAAGACGTCGCTCAGTGTCACACTGCGTCCCGGGCTTGGGTCCGAGGTACGGAGGCACGAGCGGAGAGATGGAGTGTTTGGGGAGGACGGCATATTCCATGTGCACCGTCTTCGTGCAAGTCGGGGACGGTTCTCGACTTGTACTGATATCTGAGCAGTAACTACAACTAAGAGAATTAGCAAACTTCGTGAAAGGGATCCCTATAGGAGACGGTGCATATTGTGCCGTCTCCTACAATCGTTGTTCCCATATAAATATTCTACTATCTCAAAAGTATCTAACGTTCCAAGCCCGGGACAAGTGTATCACACAAGTCCATCAATTCGACAGGATAAATCAGACTTCGCAGCAGGAAAAAGAAGGAATGAAGCGAAATGAAATAAACAAAAAGAAGGAGTAGCTACGAATGGAACGTAAGCTTCGCTATGTTTGGTGGTTTGTGGTCATATGCCTCGTGATTCTGGCTATTTGGAAGCTCTTTCTACCTCATGGGTCTAATGCATATCTTCAAAAGACGGTTTCAAGTCGAGAGATTGTTGTTTACGTTGCTGGAGCTGTTGAGAAACCGGGGCTTGTTCATTTAGCCCCGGATGCCCGCTTGGATGATGCCTTGAAGCAGGTCAGTCCTTTACCGGAGGCTAACCTTGACAGTATGAACCCTGCTGAAAAACTCAAAGATGGACAAAAGGTTTCTGTACCATACAAGAGTCTTACCCTTTCTCCGGGAACTACAGTGGTTGGAAATCCGCAGAATGTCGTGAGCGGTAGCACTGGAAATAATGTTGGGTCAACAACTGGGACAGATTCTGGAGCTGTTGGTGTTGGATTAGTCAACAGTAGTAGCGTTAGTTCAGCGTCACTAGAAGGAAAAATAAATATTAATACCGCTGGAGTAGCTGAGCTGGACAAGTTGTCGGGTGTCGGTCCGGCGTTGGCGCAACGTATTATTCAATATCGTACAGAACACGGACCCTTTGCTCGACCAGAAGATTTAGAGAATGTTTCGGGAATTGGAACTAAAACATTTGAAAAAATGGCTTCACAAGTGACGGTTGGCCCATGAAAGATCCCTGGATCGGGCGATCGACGGTCCTTTTGATCGGTGGCCTCGGTGGAGTGTGTTTGCCGGAACCAGCCCGTCTTTGGGTTTTCGGGGTACTTGTATTGTTGGGGATACGTCTGGTATCGTGGCGACCTTGTGATTTCTTTGGCCGAGTGTTTCGCCCTGAGATTCTTTTACTCGGAGCGAGTTTCTTGCTTGGCTTTGGGTACGGAGCTCTTGCGGATCGTTTTCTGCCCAGTTCCCTTACCTTGGACCAGGTTGAGATTGTCGGTCTTTTAAAGGATTGGAATCTTGAACAGGATAAGGCTGAGGGGATCGTACGCGTCGAAGACGTAAGAAATGACGCCGTCGCGCAGAAGAACATTGATGTGATGAAAGCAGATGCTCCTGCCGATCTTCGGCAGGAATTATTCGGCCAGACCTACCGACTCACTGTTTATGCCGATAAATCGGGGCAGGTGCCGGGAGAGTGGAAGCGGGTTCGACCCGGAGATCATGTGAGTTTTCGAGCGCACTTGGAAAGACCCAAATTATTAGGAACACCCGGCGCGTTTGACTTACGCCTTTATGATGGAGTTAGAGGGTTAAGTGGTTCGCTAAGGGCGCAAGGGGATGCTGTACTGCTTTCAGCGGGGGAGCCAAGTCTAACTTGGAGGATTCGCCAGCAGGTTCGAAGTCGGCTTCAGGCATGGGATGCTGAAGAAACAGGGGTATTAGAGGGGATCCTCTTCGGAGATTCCAGTCGTATTCCAGATTCGGTGCAGGAACGCTATAAAGTGACTGGTGTACTTCACGTCTTTGCCGCTTCGGGTTCTAATGTAGCTTTTGTACTGGGACTTGCGTGGTTGGTCCTGAGTCTATTGCCTAAGCAAATTCGAATCAGCGGAACGATCTTGGCGCTGCTACTTTATGCTACGCTTTGTGGAGGAAACGCCCCGATTGTCAGAGCGACGGTTTTGGGTATCGTCGTTCTACTGGGACGGTTGGGGCGGGGGAGAGTGGCTACGCTGCGCTGGTTGTTCTTGGCAGCGGTAGGCTTATTTATTCACAATCCTTTAATCATTCAGGATCTTGGTTTTCAACTGTCCTTTGCAGCTGCCTGGGGAATTATTGTGCTCACCCCCCGGATTCTCAAGGGAAAACTGTTTGAACGCATCCCTAATCTATTTCGATTCGCTATCGCCGGCACATTAGCGGCTCAAGTGGCGACGCTTCCGCTGTTGATCTCGGCTTTCCATCGGTTATCTTTGATCGGACTTTTGGCGAATGTCTTGATTCTTTTTATTTTAGGCAGTGTGCTCGAAGTTGGGCTCATCGCAGTGGTGCTTTCTTTCTCGGGAGAGCTGTCGGCGCCTTTGTTTCAGGTGAGCTTATGGCTTTTAGCCGGAACGAATTCGGTGATAAAGATGTTAGCTGAATTCCCTTACGCAGATGTCTGGGTGTTAAACCCGGGTCCTTTTTTGGGGTTAGTTTGGTACGGTGCAATTGGAACTGTCTTGTGGGGAAGAGAGCGCGTGCTTTTTATCCTCAGGGTAAGGTTGCTTCGTCTCAGCAGACGATTAAAGACAATTGCTGTTATGTTCATGAAACGATGCCCTGTGGGAATTCGTCGAATTGTGCAAAATTTGAGTTTGAAAATTTCTAGGAGTTCAATGTTTGGGAATAAGTTACTCATTAGTGGGGTCGGTATACTGCTGATTGTTTTGTTGCTGTGGAGTCCATGGAATTTACAGAACGATCTGGAAGTGGTCCTGATCGATGTGGGGCAAGGGGATTCGATCTTAATCCGTACGCCAGAGAAGCATGCTATCCTGCTGGATACAGGACCGCGTAGTGAAAAGTTTGATGCCGGGGAGCGCATTGTTCTTCCATATTTATTGGAAAGAGGTATTGGGCATCTAGATGCGTTACTGATTACCCATGAACATCAAGACCATATCGGGGGGGCACGGGCAGTCTTAGCCAATATACCGACAGATTGGGTGGGGGTACCTGCTGTAGGTGCTCGGTTGGAAAATAAAGAATGGCAGGAAGGACTTCCCCCTCAGCTAATAAATAAGACTGAGGGGTTGCGAATGCTTCAAGCAGGAGATCGGATAGATCTTGATTCAGGGGCTTGGCTGGACGTCTTGGGTCCGCATCAGGTTCTGGAAGGGACGCATTCAGATCCGAACAATAATTCCATGGTGCTTAAGCTTAATTATTTAGGGCAAAATATTTTGCTAACGGGGGATATGGAACAAGAAGAAATGGAAGAGCTTGCAGCGACGGGCGTAGATCTAGAAAATAACCTTTTCAAGGAGCCGCATCATGGTAGTCGATTTTCTCTGGTTAGACCTTGGTTAGATGCTATTCATCCTCAAGCTGTATGGATCTCAGTGGGGAAAAACAACACCTTTGGCCACCCCGCACCAGAAGTACTGCGGTATTGGGAAGAACGCCACATACCGGTTTATAGGACGGATGAACACGGCACCTTGCAGCTTTTGCTAGGAAAGCAGGGGATGGAAATCATCCCCGGTCGTTAATTTACTTTAGTATGGAAAATTATTTAAATTATTTCTTAATATTACCTTGTTTATGTATAAAAAGGAAACAGGAGGTAACAATATCAAGGAACATCTCTTTTCTCCTCCTCTTTCTTTTGCTCCTCCACAACCTGTGGGGGGCTTTTTTTAGGTTTAAAAGTTTAGGGTGAAAGATTGCTGGCTTTTTTAAGAGGTCTCCCTTAAAATAAGCCAAGGGGGTGAGCTAAAATGCATGAAATTGAACGAATTAAAGAAAGCGTAGCGCGGGGGAAGATTTCACCCGTTTACTTGTGGTATGGGGAAGATCGCTTTTTAATTCAAGAGGCCTTGCGAGTCCTTAAGTCGTTCTATTTCATGACGGATCCTTCGGGGAGCGGGATCGAATTGGTTTCGGCAAAGGAGTTGTCTCCGGCCAGCATTGTGGAGCGGGCCAATACGATGTCTTTTTTTGCTAATCGACTTGTAGTCGTTGATGAGGTGACCTATTTCCAGGACGGGCAAACGGCAGACTTAGAGGCGTTTGTGGACTATTTTTCTAACCCAAATCCCTCAACCTGCCTCTTGTTTCTGGCGGAAAGTGTGCATCGAGGAAGAAAATTTTATAAGGCCTTAGATCGGGCCGGGGAGATCTTGGAATTTTGTCCTCCAAAGCGACCACAAGAATGGCTCGACTGGGTCCAGTCGGAATTAAAAGCACGGGGAAAATCTATGGATAAGCAGGCAGCAACTCAATTCATTGAAAGGGCGGGGCATCGGGCTGGTGTTCTAAGCCAAGAATTAGATAAAATTGTGATTTTCACTGGAGATCGCCAAAAGATAACGGCGGAAGACATTAATTCCATCACGACCCGTACGGTGGAGGCAAGTATCTTCGATCTTTTGGATGCGGTGGCAGGGCGAATCTCTGCCAAGGCCTTACAGACCTTACATGAGGTGTTGCGTGAAGAACATCCTTTGAAGGTCTTAGCTTTGCTGGTTCGTCAAGTTCGACTTCTCTTGGGCTGTAATGCTTTGCGTCAGCGTGGCGGAAATGTGACCGAGGCCTCTTCGAGGTTAGGGATTTCACCTTATGAAGCTCAGAAAGTGTGGCAACAATCTTTGAGGTTATCCAATGAACAACTATCCGTGGCGTTGTTTGAGTGCTTAAATACGGACCTGGCGTTAAAGACCGGGGGAGGAGATCCCGGTTTATTACTAGAATTGATGATTATAAAATTTTTAAAATAAGTAAAATAAAAAAGAGCCGCAAGGCTCCTTTTTATTTTATTCTCCCGTATTGAGACCGAAGGACCGGTGTTCTGAGAAAATTGCCTTGGCTTTTGCTCAGGGATGAATAGACACTTTAATGTTGAGCAGGAGAGTTTACAAGGCTTACTTGTGTTTGTACCTCTGCCAGAGTTAAACTGGAACCTTTCGTCTTTATTGCAGCACTTATAGCCCTATCATAGGCAATCTTGTTATTTAGAACAGCTCCCTTTACACCAGCAGTTGTAAAATCCGAAAAGACATCTACTCCTCCATTGATGGCTGTTAAAGCGGTCGTGGTACCTCCCATATTTACACTATCTACTAGTGCTTGCACCTCGGCCAGTGTTAAACTGGAATTTTTGGTATTTATTGCTTGTATAATAGCCCTATCATAAGCAATCTTGTTATTTAGAATAGCTCCCTTTACACCAGCAGTTGCAAAATCCGAAAAGACATCTATTCCTCCATTGATAGCTAATAATGCAGTTGAGGTACCTTCAGTGTTAACACCCTCTACCTGTCTTTGTATTTCCGCCAGCGTTAAGTCGGAATTTTTGATGCTTATTGCAGCGCTTATAGCATTATCATAGGCAACCTTGTTTTTAAGAACAGCTCCAGTGATACCGGCAGTTGCAAAATCCGAAAAGACATCTATTCCTCCATTAATAGCTGATAATGCGGTTAACGCACCTGTACCGTTTACCTTATTTACTTGTGTTTGCACTTCCGCTAATGTTAAGCTGGAACCTTTCATTTTGATTGCCGTAGTAATAGCGTTATCATAAGCAAGCTTGTTTTTAAGGATAGCTCCTGTTACACCAGCTTTTGCAAAATTGGTAAAGGGGCTTGCTAATCCATTGATTGCCATTAAGGCGGTTTTGGCAATTGCTGCATTAAAGCTATCTATTTGTGTTTGTACTTCTGCTAGCGTCAAACTAGAACCTTTCGTCCTAATTGCAGCGGCAATTGCGGTATCATAGCTGACTTTGGATTTTACGACAGCTCTTGAGACCCCAGCTGATGAGAAATCCGCAAAGACTTCAGTTCCTGCATTAACTGCCGCTAATGACGCTGTGGCAACAGCAGCATTTATGGTACTTACTTGGTTTTGAACTTCTATCAGCGTTAAGTTGGACCTTTTCGTATTAAGTGCAGTAGCTATAGCAGCATCATAGCCAGCTTTGTTAGCAACAATAGGTCTCGAAACCCCAGCTAATGAAAAATCCGCAAAGACCTCAGTTCCTGCATTGATTGCCGCTAATGAGGCTGTAGCGGTGGCAGTATTTATGTCGTTTACTAGTGTTTGAACTTCAGACATTGTTAGATTGGAACCTTTTGTCTTAATTGCAGCAGCAATAGCAGTATCATAACCTGCTTTATAAGTTACAGATGTTTTGGTGATACCAGCAATAGAAAAATCCGCAAAGATCTCAGTTCCAGCGTTGATTGCTGCTAATGAGGCTGTGGCTGCAGCAGCATTTACGGTGTCTACTTGAGCTTGCACTTCAGTCAATGACAAGCTGGAAGCTTTGGTGAGTATTGCAGAGGCGATGGCAGTGTCATAGCTAGCTTTGTTAGCTATAATAGCTTTGGTGATACCCGCAATAGGAAAATTCGCAAAGATCTCAGTTCCAGCATTGATAGCCACTAGTGAGGCTGCGGCGGCGACTGAATTAACGGCTTCAACTTGTGTTTGCACTTCTGCCAGCGTCAAGCTGGAACCTTTTGTTATGATCGCAGCAGCAATAGCAGAATCATAGTCAGCATTGTTGGCTACAACAGCTTTTGTAACCCCCGCAGTAGAAAAATCCGCAAAGACCTCAGCTCTTGCATTGATAGCGGCTAATGAGGTTGTGGCGGCAGCTGTATTAACGGCGTTAACTTGTATCTGCACTTCCGCCAGCGTTAGGCTAGAACCTTTCAGCTTTTTTGCAAGGGCAATAGTAGTATCATAGCCAGCATTATTTGTTACAAGTGCTTTTGTAATCCCTGCAGTAGAAAAATCCGTAAAGACTTCAGTCCCTGCATTGATAGCGGTTAATGAGGCTGTGGTAACGGCTGAATTAACGGCTTCAACTTGTGTTTGCACTTCTGCCAGTGTCAAGCTGGAACCTTTTGTCAAGGACGCCATGGCAATAGCCGTATCATAGCCAACTTTGTTTGCTCCAATTGCTTTGGTAACCCCTGCAGTAGAAAAATCAGTAAAGGCCTCAGTCCCTGCATTGATAGCGGCTAATGAGGTTGTGGCGGCAGCTGTATTAACGGCTTCAACTTGTATTTGAACTTCAGCCAGTGTTAAGTCGGATCCTTTAGTCATTTTGGCAGAGGCAATAGTAGTATCATAGGCGGCTTTGTCTCCAGCAATAGCTTTAGAAACACCAGCGGTGGGGAAATCCGCGAAGATCTCAGTTCCGGCATTGATGGCTGCTAATGAGGCTGAGGAAGCAGATGTATTAACGGCTTCAACTTGTGTTTGCACTTCAGCCAATGTTAAGTCGGATCCTTTGGCCATTTTAGCAGAGGCAATAGCAGTATCATAGGCAGTTTTGTCTCCAGCAATAGCTTTAGAAACACCAGCGGTGGGGAAATCCGCAAAGATCTCAGTTCCGGCATTGATGGCTGCTAATGAGGCTGAGGAAGCAGATGTATTAACGGCTTCAACTTGTGTTTGCACTTCAGCCAGTGTTAAGTCGGATCCTTTGGCCTTTTTATTAGAAGCAACAGCAGTATCATAGGCAGCTTTGTTGCCTACAACAGCTTTGGAAATACCAGCGGTGGAGAAATCCGCAAAGATCTCAGTTCCGGCATTGATGGCCATTAATGAAGCTGTAGCGACTGAAGCATTGACACCCACTACTTGTGTTTGTACTTCCTCCAGCGTTAAGCTGGAACCTTTATACAGTTTAGCAGAGGCAATGGCAGAATCATAAGCAGCTTTGTTGCCTACAACAGCTTTGGAAATACCAGCGGTTGAGAAATCCACAAAGATCTCTTTTCCTTGATTGATTGCCTTTAATGAGGTTGCGGCGGCAGCCGAGTTTAGGGTGTCAATTTGTGTTTGAACTTCGCTAAGTGTTAAGTCGGACCGTTTAGCCATTTTAGCAGAGGCAATAGCAGTATCATAGGCAGCTTTCTCCCCTGAAATAGCTTTGGAAACTCCAGCGGTGGAGAAATCCGCAAAGACTTCAGTTCCTTGATTGATGGCCGCTAAAGAGGCAGCGGCAGCGGCAGCGTTGACAGCGTTAATTTGAGATTGCACTTCCGCTTGTGTTAAGTCGGATTCTTTAGCCATTTTAGCAGAGGCAATAGCGGTATCATAGGCAGCTTTTTCCCCTGAAATAGCTTTGGAAACACCAGCAATGGAGAAATCCGCAAAGACTTCAGTTCCTTGATTGATGGCCGCTAAAGAGGCTGCGGCAGTGGCAGCGTTGACGATGTTAATTTGAGATTGCACTTCAGCCAGTGTTAAGTCGGATTCTTTAGCCATTTTAGCAGAGGCAATAGCAGTATCATAGGCAGCTTTTTCCCCTGAAATAGCTTTGGAAACACCAGCAGTTGAGAAATCCGCAAAGACTTCGGTTCCTTGGTTGATGGCCGCTAAAGAGGCAGCGGCAGTGGCGGCGTTGACGGCGTTAATTTGTGATTGTACTTCCGAAAGTGTCAGACTAGAACCTTTAGTTTTTATAGCAGCGCCTATGGCAGTGTCATAGGCAACTTTGCTTCCTACTACTGCTTTCGTTACGCCAGCAGTTACGAAATCTGCAAAGACCTCTGTTCCGTCATTGATTGCCGTTAATGCTGCTGTGGAGGCTGAGGTAGAACCTGCATGAATACTATCAGAAACAACAGCCACATATCCTATTCCATTATTTAATGCTTGTACTGGTTGAACAGCTAAGACATTTAAAACAAATAAATTTAAAACAAATATAGAAAGTTTGGTCTTATTATCATTTGAAAACATCAGGTCACTCCTTTTCAAAAATACTTGGTTATATGTATGGACCAAAATTACTGACATGCTTAATTTGATTAATCCTAACCAAAAGTACCCAAAGCACTATCGGTCAAACCCATGGATAAATAACCAACTCCTTTATTAATACTAACTACAATTAACCTCTTAAAGGTTTAAAATACGTTTCGAAATCTCCCCCTTTACAACTGACTGGCGTATCAGTTTTGAATGATGTTATAGGGATTGTTAAGGTTTTTATTATCTACGAGATCACTACTCTACCATCAAACTATACTTCAATTCTAATACCAAAATATTTTTCCCGTACCAAGTTAGAAAGGTTCCCAGGTGGCATTAGGCTACTATGGAAAGCACTTTCGTGAGGGCTGGCACCAGCAGTTTCTTCGTAGCTAGTCGTTAGTTAATTCTATAGAACTTTATCAATATCCTTTAATGGTTGCAGGAATTCTTCTTGTAATTTCTGTATTAAGTGTAATACCGGCAAAGTAATTAGATGCTGGGTGAAAAACAGGAAAAAGAGTCGACAAAAAAAGCGACTATTTGTCGCTTTTTTTGTCAACTCTTATGATTTATCCAACTTTGGCAAAATGTTTATTAAGTCTTTTGGTAAGACGGGATTTTTTGCGAGCTGCTAGGTTCTTATGAATTAAACCCTTGGAGGAGGCTTTATCCAAAGCACGAGTAGCCTTTTTCAAAGCGAGTGCTGCAGTTTCGGAATCTGTGCTGATTGATTCTTCAAAACGGCGCAGTGTCGTCCGTAAGAAGGATTTAGCAGAAGCATTCTTTATCGTGCGAGCTTTTCCTAACTCAACTCTTTTGATGGCGGATTTAATGTTTGGCACTAATAGTCACCCCCTTTGGTTATTAAATATTCTTCGCTCATTACACAAACTACACTATAACATTAGGAAAGAAATTTATCAAGGGAAATTAGTGGAAAAAAAATATTAATAAATTTCGAAATTTATGTTTATACTATGCTAGTATGTGAGACACTTTACAAATAAAGTGAAATTAAAACATGATTGGAGGGTACAAATGATGTTGGGAATGATCGTACGGTTTGTCGTTTCGGCAGTGGTATTGCTTTTGGTAAGTTATATCGTTCCGGGTCTTCGAGTGGCTGGTCTCACCGGAGCATTGGTCGCTGCTCTGGTGATCTCGTTAGTAGGCTATGCTATTGAAAAGGCATTTGGAGACAAAATCACGCGGACGGGACGAGGTGCAGTCGGATTTATTACGGCTGCTGTGGTAATTTACTTCAGTCAGTTTATTGTTCCTAGTTATATTAGTGTTTCCATTATTGGTGCTTTACTGGCATCATTGGTCATCGGGATTGTTGATAGCTTTGTTCCAACGACGCTTCGTTAGTCTACATTGATAGGAACCTCACGTCAATATCTTTTGAAAGAAAAAATGTCTTAATAGGTTCTAGCTTGGACTTGTTCCTCATACTTCTTCATTAAAAGAGAAGGGGGGGACAAGTCCTTTGTTACGGGAAGATTTTTATCAGCGGCCAAAGAAAGATTTTCGAAGTTGGAGAGTAAAAGAATGGGCGCGAGGGTTTCTACTGGGAATAGTAAGTATTCTAATAATTGTAAGTTTGATTTATGCCATCTACAGCGGGAGTTCTCGTCAATTGGTTGGTTTTCTGAGTCAACAGTCTTTTCCCTTTGAAGCCATTCTGATGGAAGGGGCTCCGGGCTTTTCCCAGCCAGAGCGCGCACGCTTGGATTTAACAAGAAATCAAGAGGCAGCAGTCAGTATGTTCTTATTAACAGGAGTCAATATTGCAGATCCCCGAACATTTTTTCTAGGTTACTATTCACCTCCGCCACAAGGACCGGTTTGGTTGGGGTGGGCTTATAACCCTAAGGATCCCGAGTTTGAGGGTCCTATACTTGAACCGATCGAAAGTGACACTCAAAAACCTGGGGGGAACGAGGCGGCACTTCCTTCGACTCCAGCGCCGGCAGCAGTGCCGGGAGCAAAAGATATTTTAGTAGGAATTTATAATACGCATAACAGCGAATGTTATTCCGGCGATGGAGGGCCTGAGCGTCGGACGGGGGAAAACGGAGACGTCGTTACGGTAGGAGAAACACTAAAGAAAGACCTAATACAAGATGGAATTGGTTCAGTTCACTCGTTGCAAATACATGATGCCGTAGATTTTATGAAAGCGTATAGCAAGTCTGTAAAAACGGCAACACAAATGCTCACTGATTATCCAAATATTAAGATTCTACTAGACATTCATAGAGATGGATTCCCTTCCGGAGTACCGAAGCGAACTGTCGTAGTGAAGGGACAAACAGTCACCCAGGTGTTGGTGATCATAGGAAAGATGAATCCACACTGGCAAAAAAATGAGGCATTGGCAAAACAACTTATGGCTTTAGCAGAAAAGAAATATCCGGGGCTCTTTTCAGCAAAAATAAGTTATGCCGACGATGCACGGTATAATCAACATCTTTCGGACGGCGGCTTGTTGTTGGAATTCGGAAGTCAAAATAATACATTAGGAGAAGCTAATGGCGCTGCAGAAGCCGTAGCGGAGATCTTAGCAGATTATTTAAAATCTAAACCTTAAGCCAAAAACCCTCAGCCAAGCGTCTTTGCGTCAAAGACGCAAACAGCGCGCCTGTCGTTGCAAACCTCGTCGACCTCACAAGCCCAGAGGAAGTTTCTTAGCTTAGAGAAGCACTTTAGCGGAATTGCGTCAATGAGCGCAGACGATCTTGTGTTTTAGTAAGATCGTCAAGCGAATAGCAATGCAGCGTGTGCGAACGTGCTAAGACACTTCCTCCTGCTACCTCTTCCTTTCATGCAACCAAGAACCGTCCCCAGTCCCGCGCACTTCCCCTTTTACCAGCTCCTGAAAAATGCTATAATGCGGAAGGTGGATTTGGACGAGAGAAGGGGTTAACTCGAAATGTCATCAACCAACCGAACACTTCTAAAAGCGGCCGGCTTTTTAATGGGAGCTCAATTGGCTTCACGAGTTTTAGGATTTCTGCGCGAAACGCTGATTGCGGGTTTCTATGGCCAAAGTAGGATTACGGATGCCTATAATACAGCGTTTATTCTGCCGGATTTATTATATTGGTTACTTGTAGGTGGTGTTTTGAGCGCCGCTTTTATTCCTGTTTTTTCTGAATACATTGCCAAAGGGAATGAAGATGAGGGCTGGCGAGTGGTAAGTTCGGTCGCTAATCTGATCTTTCTTACCCTTGGAGCCTTAGTTCTGGTGGGCCTATTCTTCACTCCCCAATTTTTGCGGTTGATGGTCCCGGGGTTTAAACCGGAAAATATTGTTCTTGCGACGCGTTTGACTCGAATCCTTTTGATGCAGCCCTTATTTATGGCCTTTAGCGGGTTGACGATGGGGGTCTTGAATTCTCACAAAATATTCTGGCCTTCTGCACTGGGGACGGTACTTTATAATGCGTGTATTATTTTTTTTGGAACGATTTTGGCCAATCCAGCTAAGCCGGACAGCATTTCTGGGTTTGCCGTTGGGGTTGTTGTTGGAGCAATTGTAAATTTTGCAGTCCAAATTCCTGCTTTGCGGAGGGTAGGGGTACGTTACTATCCGGTCATTGACTGGAACCATCCAGGCGTCCGGCGAATTGGGGCTCTTGCCGTGCCTATTATTATTAGTTACTCTTTGAATCAAATTCAGATCGCAGTTAATAATAACTTCGGGTCGTCGCTGTCCCCAGGAAGTATTTCCGCGCTTTGGTATTCTTCTCGTCTTTTCCAAGTCCCGGTAGGGATTTTTGCTTTAGCCATTGCCGTGGCCACCTTTCCAACGATGACGGAACATGCAGCTTTACAACAATGGGATAAACTCCGACATACGATATCCCAGGCCATTCGCATGGTTGTTTTTATTACTCTGCCAATTTCAGTCGGCATGATAGTTTTGCGCTATCCTCTGATTCGACTTTTGTTTCAACATGGGCACTTTACGAGCCAAGACACATTAACCACGGCGATTCCGCTGCTGTATTTTGCGCTTGGTATTTCTTCGCAATCAGTAATTCAGATTCTCCCGCGGGCGTTTTATGCTCTTCAGGATACTTGGACACCGGTTATCTTGGGTATTATTTCTATGGCAATTGATATTTTGGCTATGTTTTTACTGATTCGCCCCCTCGCAGTTGGGGGACTGGCTTTTGCGGATACCATTTCCGCTTTTGTCAATATGTTACTTTTGTTTTATGTGCTGCATAAGCGGTTAGGTCAAATGGACGGTTGGAATATGTTTTGGACAGGTCTAAAATCCTTAGTTGCGTCGCTTCTGATGGCGGTCGTAATCTGGGGCTGGATGCAATGGCTGACCCCTTTGATGGGTGTTCGAGTGCCGGCTACGATTATCGTCTTGGTTACCGGAACAGTTATAGGAGCTATAGTATTTGCTGGGATGGCAAAATTGTTAAGAATGGAAGAGTTTAACCAGACGATGAGTTTGGTGCAACGAAAGATTAGAACACGTCAGGGGTGAAGGGTTCAGTCCTGGAAATGTATACAGTATATTGCTCAAGAAGAGATGTTTTACATAGTGACAAACGGCAAATTATCATGTATGATACGGATATCACCTAGTGATAAACATTCGGCAATGAAGCCGTCAGGATGTCTTTACGATATCTGGCGGCTTTTCTATGTTGCTGCTGGAAGGAGGGCATACCTTGAAAGGTCCTAGTACGGGAAAAGTGAAACCTTCTTTAGAACGGTCAGCAATACTACTAGCCTTGTCAGAGACAAGAGAGGAAGAGGATAAGCTTAAGAAATCTCTTATTGAATCGTTTAATCTGCGTTGCGGCGTGACGGAACTTGGAGGAACAGTAGCTAATCTTCAACATACTGGGAAACTAACAAATTCTGTTATGTCAACAGCTTTTAACACGGGTGTCATCCCAAAAGAAGATCGGAAGATCCATGCGTTAATTCATGCAACTTTAGAAGCTAGCAACAGTATTTTTATTCATACCAACAGCAATGCCAGCTTTGCGTTGAAAATCGGGTTAGTGTCGGATTCAGAATGGCTTGCCGTGGCAATTTATGGACGTTCTTCTCTCCATCCCTTATTGGAACACGCTCGTGTGGGTTTGGGAGTTATGCATCTTTAATTAGAGCAAGGTTGAGAGTGTTCAATGACTCGGTGATTTAAAGACCAGAGTGTATAGAGTGGATAGTGTATTAGAGTGAGATAGATTTCTTTGGAAGGAATACAATTTCATAGCCGGGCACCAAATCATAGAATGATTTGGAGCGGAAAAGTGTGTTTTAGAGAGCCCTTAATTATGTAAATTAAGGGCTCTCTTTGTCTTTTTCTATAAGGCATCAAAACCCCATGCAGCTTAACGGCACACTGTGCTAAATAACCGGATCAAGTTCTCTACAGATTGAGGGAGGTGATGCGTTGGCATATTATTTAAGTCTATGTGAAATTACCCACAATGAAATTGACGCAAATTTAAAGGAGGATGAACTATATGAAAATGATTAGAGCAATTGTAAGACCCGATAAAACCGATGTTGTCGCTGAGGCCTTAGCACAGGCAGGAATGCCCTCACTGACAAAAATGCACGTTTTTGGCCGCGGTAGAACAAAAGGTATTCGGATTGGTGA
This sequence comes from Desulfosporosinus sp., assembly GCA_031292075.1. Taxonomy (GTDB): domain Bacteria; phylum Bacillota; class Desulfitobacteriia; order Desulfitobacteriales; family Desulfitobacteriaceae; genus Desulfosporosinus. The sequence goes on along the minus strand of JARLHW010000143.1, from coordinate 24,317 downwards.
CGTAGTTTATGATGAGTTTCCTAAGACACTTCTGCTGCTGGTCATCGAAGATGAGAAATTGGATGAAGCCATTTCTGTAATTCTAGAAAGTGCTAAAACCGGGACGATGGGCGATGGCAAGGTCTTCGTAACCGAAGTCGAAGCGGCGTATACCGTGAGTAAAGGGACAAAGGGGTTGTAGAAATGAAAGAAATAATGGCTTTTATTCGACGCCATAAAGTACCTGAAACCAAGAAGGCTTTCGAGGACGCGGGCTATCCTGCTCTGACCATTCAAAGTGTTGAAGGTCGCGGGAAACAAGGTGGAATTGGAGGCTGGGCTGCTGAAATTGACCCGGAATTGAATGCGGTTATGAGTGAAGAACTAGCTGATGGTACCAAATTTAATTGGATACCTAAACGGTTGTTAAGCATCGTGGTGCAGGATGAGCAAGTTGAAGAAGTGGTTGAGGTGATTGTCAAAGCCAATCAGACTGGGCACATTGGAGACGGTAAAATCTTTGTTATACCTTTAAAAGAAGTTGTTCGTGTTCGCACTGGGGAAACAGGAAAAGAAGCTGTTATCTAAATTTAGTTAAGTATAGAGGAGATGTTTTGACATGAGGCAAATTGCAATTTATGGCAAAGGTGGCATCGGAAAATCGACGACAACCCAAAACACGGTCGTTGCCCTAGCTGAAATGGGGAGAAAAGTGACGATTGTCGGTTGTGACCCTAAGGCAGATTCCACGCGCTTGATTCTGCATAGTAAGGCTCAAACGACGGTTATGGATTTGGCCCGCGAAAGAGGGACGGTTGAAGATTTAGAGTTGGATGAGGTTTTAGTGGAAGGGGCTTTTGGTGTTCGCTGTGCAGAATCCGGTGGTCCTGAACCAGGCGTCGGTTGTGCCGGCCGGGGGGTAATTACAGCTATTAACTTCCTGGAAGAGAACGGGGCCTATACAGCAGATACCGACTATGTATTCTACGATGTTTTAGGTGACGTGGTTTGTGGTGGATTTGCTATGCCGATCCGGGAAAATAAAGCGAAGGAAATTTATATTGTCACCTCGGGTGAGATGATGGCCATGTATGCCGCCAACAACATTTCCAAAGGGATCTTAAAGTATGCTACAACCGGAACTGTCCGCCTAGGGGGTTTGATCTGTAACAGCCGTGTAGTAGACAAAGAACTTGAATTAATTGAAGCCCTGGCCAAAAGATTAAATACCCAAATGATTCACTTCATGCCCCGGGATAATGAGGTCCAACGCGCTGAGGTGCGCAAAATGACCGTTATTGAATACAACCCAACTCATAAACAAGCGGATGAGTATCGAGCCTTAGCCAAAAAAATTGAGAATAATCAAATGATGACCATCCCAACTCCAATGGGGATGGAAGAGTTAGAAGAGTTATTGATGGAATACGGAATCATGGAAATGTAGGGTCGATCCGCTGAAGTGAGCTATTTAGATATAAGGGAGGGCAGCTTTATGAGCACAAAGGAAACCATTGACTTCAGAAAACAAGTTGTGGAAGATGTTCTGGAGATTTATCCGGACAAGGCGAAAAAGAATCGCAGACAACATATTGCGGTTAAAGATAGTGAGTGTGCCAGTTGTGCAGTCAAATCCAATTCGAAAACAGTTCCGGGAATCATGACTGCACGGGGGTGTGCTTACGCTGGGGCTAAAGGGGTTGTTTGGGGGCCGGTCAAGGATGTCGTGCATATCTCCCATGGACCCGTCGGGTGTGGTTTTTATTCTTGGGGTAACCGCCGGAACTTAGCCGATGGTGAAATCGGTGTTGACAACTTTGTGCCCTTTCTCTTTACCTCCGACTTCCAAGAAAGCGATATCATTTATGGCGGGGACAAAAAGCTGGAGAAAATCATCGACGAAGTTGTCGGGCTTTTTCCGAACGCCAAAGGGGTTTCTGTTCTCTCAGAATGTCCGGTTGGTCTGATTGGAGATGACATAGAAAGTGTCGCTCGCCGTATGAGCGAGAAGATTGAACTGCCAGTCATCCCGGTTCGTTGTGAAGGTTTCCGAGGCATAAGCCAGTCCCTTGGACATCATATTGCCAATGATGCGATTCGGGATCATCTTTTAGGTAAAGGCCCAGCTCGAGAAATTGGGCCCTACGATATCGGAATTATCGGCGATTATAATATCGGCGGAGATGCTTGGGCCAGTAAAAAAATTCTGGAAGAAATGGGCTTAAAGGTTGTCAATATTTGGACGGGTGACTCGACGCTGGAAATGCTCCAGAATGGACACCTTGTCAAGCTTAATCTAATCCACTGCTTCAGAAGCATGAATTATATTGCTAAACACATGGAAGAAACGTATGGAACCCCTTGGATAGAATTCAATTTCTTCGGACCGACCAAAATTAAGGAATCCATTCTTAAAATTGCCGCGCAATTTGATGACAGCATCATGGAAAAAGCTTTAAAAGTGATTGAGAAGTATGAACCGCTGATGCAAAAAGTGATTGATATCTACCGTCCACGCCTAGAGGGAAAAACTGTCATGCTGTATGTCGGCGGACTTCGCCCGAGACACATTGTGGGTGCTTATGAAGATTTGGGCATGGAGGTTATCGGAACCGGCTACGAATTTGCCCATGCTGAAGATTATGAAAAAACCTTGCCTGCGTTAAAAGAGGGAACCTTAATTTACGATGATGTGACCGCTTTAGAACTTGAAGAGTTTGTCAAGAAACTCAAGCCTGATTTGGTAGGCTCAGGAATTAAAGAAAAGTACGTTTTTGAAAAAATGGGTCTTCCTTTCCGTCAAATGCATTCTTGGGATTATTCAGGTCCTTATCACGGTTACGAAGGATTCCCTATTTTTGCTCGGGATATGGATATTGCCATTAACAGCCCGACCTGGAAGGCAATCAAAGCCCCTTGGACAAAATAAATTGGGCAGAAAGGATGACACACAATGGAAACTAGTACTAAGGCAACAAAAGCTTGGCTGAATACTATGGAATATAGAGAGAAGAACTTTGCTCGTGAAAAGTTGGTCATCAACCCGGCCAAAGCCTGCCAACCCCTTGGCGCCTTGCTTTGTGCCTTAGGGGTTGAAGGATGCCTGCCTTTTACGCATGGTTCACAAGGCTGCACTGCTTACTTCCGCAGCACGTTAACTCGCCATTTTAGAGAACCTGTAGCAGCTGTCTCGGATTCGATGACCGAGGATTCTGCGGTTTTTGGTGGACAGGGAAATATGATTGAAGGCTTAAAGAACGCACATGCAGTTTATGACCCCAAAGTAATCGCCATCTTTACGAGCTGTATGGCTGAGGTTATTGGAGACGATATCAAAGCCTATTTAGGGAATACGAAGGAGCAAGGCGCGATTCCGCAAGATTTTCCGGTGGCCCTAGCCAATACTCCGAGTTTTAAGGGATCTCATATCACGGGGTACGACTCGATGCTCAAAGGCCTTATAGAATGTTTGGCAGTGCCTAGGCAGGCGGATAAAATCAACGATCGTCTCTACGTTGTGCCCGGTTTTGATACGTATACCGCCAATCTCCGTGAATATAAACGACTTCTCAAAGTGATGGAGGCGCCCTTTACACTGTTACCCGATTATAGCGATGTCGTAGATACTCCAAATTTGGGCACTTACGAATTATACCCTGGTGGAACGCCCTTTACAGAAATGAACGAAGCTTTAAACGCGTCGAATTATATGTTCCTTCAGACTTATTCAACTCCGACAACCCGTAAATACCTGGCCGGTTTGGAAGTCCCTGTCGAAGCACTGGATATGCCAATCGGGATAGAGAAGACGGATAAATTCATCGAAGCGGTCGCCAAATTCACCGGTAAAGACGTTCCAGAGGAAATCACTTTAGAACGAGGACGTTCCATTGATGCTATGACGGATTCCCACCAATATATTCATGGCAAGAGATTTGCATTGTTTGGTGATCCGGATGTCCTCATGGGAGTCGTTTCTTTCCTGCTGGAAATGGGAGGAGAACCGGTCCATATCGTTTGCACAAATTCCACGCCCATATTTAAAAAAGCCATGGAGAGCTTACTAAAATCAAGTCCTTATGGTCAACAAGCCACACTCTATGCAGGGAAGGACCTTTGGCATCTCCGCTCCCTAGTGGTTACAGAACCAGTGGATATGTTAATCGGCGACTCCCATGGCAAGTGGGCTGCACGTGACGCTAATATTCCGCTCGTCAGAGTCGGTTTCCCGATCACGGATCGAGTGAATCTCCATCGTTATCCCATTATTGGCTATGCCGGAGTTATTAATTTAATTACGATGATCGTGAATACGTTTATGGACGAGATGGATAGGAATTCAACCGACCCATACTTTGAAATGATGCGATAGAACGGAGGGGTACTTCATGTTCACCAATCTTACAAAATTGGATCTCAAAGATAAGCAGTGTATGTCCGATGCCGGTTCACCGAAATTATGCATGAAGGCCCTGCCCGGCGAAGGCGCAGAGCGCAGTTGCGCATATGACGGGGCACGAGTTGTGCTCATGCCCATTACAGATGTTGCTCATCTTGTCCATGGACCGATTGCTTGTGCAGGAAACTCTTGGGATAACCGGGGAGCTCGCTCCTCTGGTTCCCAGCTCTACCGGCGGGGACTGACCACAGACATTATGGAAAATGATGTGGTCTATGGCGGAGAGGGTAAGCTGAGAGAGGCGATCTTGGAAATTGCTGCGAGACATAATCCCAAAGCCATCTTTGTCTACGCAACGTGTGTTTCCTCTCTGATCGGGGATGACATCGACAAGATTTGCCAAGAAGCGGAAGCCAAACTGACCATTCCGGTGATTGCCGTTAATTGCCCAGGCTATTTAGGTGACAAAAATATTGGCAATCGAATTGCAGGCGAAGTTTTATTCGATCGAGTGATCGGCACAGGGGAGGGTTCTGACGAGAAAATTCCTCTTTCCATTAACTTAATCGGGGAGTATAACATCGCCGGAGACCTATGGGGAGTGATACCGGACTTAAAAAACTTAGGGATCACACTGCAAACAGCCATTACCGGAGATGCCAAATTCGACGATTTACGTTCAGCTCACCGAGCAAGTCTTAATGTATTGATCTGTTCTAAAAGTCTGACTAATTTAGTCAGGAAAATGGAAATCCGCTATGGTATACCTTTTATGGAGGGGTCGTTTTACGGGATTCATGACACCTCGGAAACCCTGGTCAAGATTGCCAAAGCATTAGGTGATCCTGATTTGATCGAGAGAACCTTAGTCTATGTTCAAAAGAAGGAAGACGAAACCCGGAAGACCATCGCGGGATACAGAAAGTTACTGGAGAATAAACAGGCCATCTTGTTTACAGGTGGAGTTAAAACTTGGTCTATGGTTTCAACTTTAGCTGAATTAGGGATCAACATCTTAGCGGGAGGAACCCAAAACTCTACACCGGAAGATTTCCAGCGCATGAAAGAACTGATGGATCCCTCAGCTCAGATTATCGAGGATACAAGTTCAGCGGGTTTTTTGAAAATTATTGCCGAGAAAAAACCGGATCTTATTGTCGCTGGAGGAAAAACTAAATATCTAGCACATAAAACCAGGACACCCTTTTTGGATATTAACCACGGTCGCAAACTACCTTATGCCGGTTATCAGGGGATGGTTACGTTTGCAGAGACCTTAACACGTACTGTGCTTAGTCCTGTTTGGGGGCTTTTAAAGCAGGAATTTCCGCCAAAGGAGGGTGAACAAGATGACTAAAACAAGACATTATGACGGAAACCCGCAGAAAAACAGCCCTGCCCTAGGTGCGACCCTTGCCTACCTTGGCGTTAACGGACTTTTAGCCTTGCTCCATGGGTCTCAGGGGTGTTCCTCGTTCATTCGTTTACAGCTTTCCAGGCACTATAAGGAGCCCATTCCCCTTAATTCAACCGCCCTCTTGGAAGACTCGGTCATTTTTGGCGGCTGGGAACATCTTAAAAAGGGAATTGCCGTAGCAGCTGACAAATATAAACCACAAATTATCGGGGTAATGAGTACAGGGTTAACCGAAACTTTTGGCGACGATATGGTAAGCGCCCTGGCGAGCCTGCGCTTAGAAAGACCGGATTTGCAGGATATGCCGGTTGTCTTATCTAGTACGCCGGACTATATCGGTTCTATGCAAGAAGGTTATCAGTTGACTGTAGAGGCTTTGCTTACAACTTTGTCCGGGCATCCGACCAAGACGCTGCCCTCAAACTTTACTGAGGAAGTTCCGACTATCGCGTTGCTGCCGGGTTGTCATTTAACTCCGGGCGATGTTGATGAACTAAAAGAGCTTGTGATGGATTTCGGATTTAGGCCGATTACCGTTCCTGACCTTTCAATTTCTCTGGATGGTCACGCCGAACTGGAAGCGGCCCCGGTGGTTCAAGGCGGAACCTTACTTGAAGATTTTCAGCGCTTGGCAAAATGCAGTGCTTGTTTATCATTAGGACTGAGCATGGCGAAAGCGGGAGAAATCCTGAAGCAAGCGTATGAAATTCCCCACTATAACTTTCCTTCATTAACCGGACTCGGCGCGACAGATACGTTCATTTTAACGCTCGCGAAGATCTCAGGTAAGCCAATTCCGGAGAAGCTTCTGCGGCAAAGAAGCCGCTTGTTGGATACGTTAGCCGATTATCATGACCAACTCGGCGGTCAAAAGATTGCTATCGCCTTGGAAATGGATCTTCTGTACAGCTTGGCTTCTTGCTTAGTTGAGGTAGGGTCCGAGATTTCTGTAGCCCTGGCAGCCTCTCAAGCAGGCATTCACAAATTATCCCTACCGATCCCTATCGAAGTGGGAGACCTGGAGACGCTCGAGGAAAGAGCGGGTAAGAGTAATTTAATCATTGCCAATTCCAATGGCCGTCAAGCCGCAGGTCTGCTTAAAATTCCCCATTTAAGAGCGGGATTACCCGTTTTTGATCGCGTTGGCTATCCACAAAAACGTTGGATTGGCTATGAAGGTACTCAACAATTTCTGTTTGACATGTTGAATTCACTAAGTTAAGGAGGATACAGGTATGCTAATAGCTTTTGCCAGCAGTGATGGGAAAACAATCGATTCGCATTTTGCCTCCGCCCCGGCGTTTGAAATGTATAAGTTTACTGGGGGTGAACCAGGAATTATCCATACCTCACTTGCTACGGAAGACGTCGATGAATCCGTCGATAAAGTTGATAAAGTCTTTGCACGGATAAATATCCTCAAAGAGTGTGCCATCGTTTATTGCACCCAGATCGGTGGTCCCGCTGCAGCGCGTTTAGTGCAAAGTGGTATTCATCCAATGAAAGTACCGGAAGGAACGCCTATTGAAGATGAACTTAACAAAGTAGAAAAATTGCTGCTTTCCAAGAAACTACCGCCGTGGTTGAAAAAGAAATTGGCTGACTCAGAATTATAGAAACCTTTAGCGTGAGGAATCAGTGACGAAGGAAATAAATGAAACCTTGAGCCGATAAGCTGGCAGAGAAAATATTGTGCTGATCTTAATTTAAAAAGGAGGTCGGATCAAACTTGAGTGAAGTAATAATTTATAAAACCTTTGGCGGATTACCATGGACTCCGCAGTTTGTTGAAGAGATCGATAAAGCTTTGTGCCTTGGATGTGGGCGATGTGTGAAATTGTGTGTGCAAAAATGCTTAGGTCTGGAAAGTTTTGAGGATGATGAGGGGACAGAACGGCATGTGGCGATAATTGCCAATAAGGACCAATGTATCGGTTGTCGAGCTTGCGGCAGTATCTGCATCCGTCATTGCCATACGTTTAAAGAAATAACAGCTTGATTTTCGGAAATAAAATGAACGACTGGAGGGATTAAGATGCATAAACAATGTACGCAAGGAAATATGAATTCTCCTCACTTGAATCTTGGACATCCTTGTTTCTCAACCAAAGGGCATGGTAAAACCGGACGGATACACTTGGCCGTAGCGCCTGGGTGTAACATATCTTGTAATTATTGTGTGCGCAAATTTGATTGTGCTAATGAATCCCGTCCGGGTGTAACCAGTAGGGTACAGACCTCAGAAGAGGCGCTGCAAACAGTAGCGAAGGCAAAGGCCTCTGATATCGGCTCCAAGTTGACCGTGGTAGGAATTGCGGGTCCTGGAGAACCCTTAGCAAATGAAGCAACTTTTGCAACGTTGAGAGGGGTAAAAAAAGACTTCCCGGAGATGATCCTGTGTTTAAGTAGTAACGGTTTGCTTTTACCGGAAAAAATTGATGAATTAGTTGATATTGGAGTTTCGCATGTTACGGTTACCCTTAATACACTTGACGAGAAAGTTGGTGCCAAAATTTACAGTTATGTTCGCTGGAAAGGGAAAACTCTGATCGGTCCTGATGCGGCGAGGGTCTTGATTAACAATCAACTAGAGGGGATTGAGTTAGCTTCCAAGGCTGGAATGACGGTGAAAGTTAATACGGTGCTTATTCCTGGTATCAACGACCAGCTTTTGTATAGTTTGGGTTTAGAAATCAAAAAAAGAGGCGCGGATATTCACAATATCATGCCCATGATCCCTCAAGGGAAGCTCGCTCATATTGTGGCCCCGAGTAAAGAACTAATTTCAAATTGCAGAAACAGTGTCGGCGAAATTCTTCCTCAGATGCAGCACTGCCAACAATGTCGGGCAGATGCGATTGGCTTGCTCTAAAGAGAGAAAAGGAGTTATTCAACATGGAGCAAAGGGTTTTGTTATGTGATACAACCTTAAGAGATGGTGAGCAAGCTCCCGGTGTTGCGTTAGGTTTAACGGAAAAGGAAATGATTGCGAGGGCTTTGGCAGATGCAGGAATAGATGAACTGGAAGTGGGAGTGCCGGCCATGGGTGGGGCAGAAATTAAAACAATTTCCCATTTAGCAGCCCTGCATTTACCAGTTCGTCTCATTACCTGGAACCGCGCTGTCCTTTCGGATCTTCAGACGAGTTATCTAACAGGAGTTGAGGGAGTTGCTATTTCCATTCCTACCTCGGATCAACAAATTAAAAATAAATTGAGAAAAGATCGTGCCTGGGTTCTTGATCAAATGGGACAATGTATCGTTGATGCCAAAAAAGAAGTGGGTTATATTGTTCTCGGTTTGGAAGATGCCAGTAGAGCAGATTTCACATTTCTCGCCGAGGTACTGGCAGAGGCTCAGAAGTTAGGGGTTGACCGGGTGCGTTTTGCCGATACTTTGGGAATTCTTGATCCGCTTAAACTTTTCTTTACCTTGCAAGAATTAGTAAAGATATCCGGAGTCCCCCTGGAATTTCACGCGCATAATGATTTAGGTATGGCGACTGCCAATTCTCTCGCCGCGGTTCAAGCCGGTTTTAAAGCTTTGAGTGTAACGGTCGGAGGACTGGGGGAAAGGGCTGGTAATGCCGCGCTCGAAGAAGTTGCTGTAGCCCTGAAATATAGTCTTAATTTAGGAGTACAGATTGACTTGAAGCGTCTAAATTCAATTTGCTTAATGGTAAGTTTGGCAACAGATCGTAAAATCCCACGGGCCAAACCTGTAATCGGGCAAGATGTTTTTACCCATACCTCTTCTATTCATATTGACGGAATACAGAAAGACTTTGCGAATTATCAAAGCTATCCACCCGAAAGCGTAGGACGGGAGCATTCCACTTCCTTTGGGAAATATTCCGGCCGTAAAACCATCTTACGGTTATTGAAAGCAAAAGGCATTGAGTTGGATCAAGACACAATCGATGAACTCTTAATAAAAATATTACATCAAACTTATCAGCTCAAAAGGCCTTTGGAAGAAGAAGATATCATGGGAATAGTTGTCACATGCTAAAACAAAAAGAAAAGCCAAAACCTTCTTTAAGCAAATTTGTTTCTGCTTTAAAAGAAGGTTTTTGGTATTTTAAGTCCTTCATTATGTTCACCAGCTGATGGTTCTTGCGAAAATCCCTCTCAATCTGATATACTTGGTTTTTAGAATGAGTTTGTTTAATTAATAAAATACTTTTTTAATTACAGAAATGAGGGCAGGACCTTGGCACAGGCTTCACAAAATATACGGAATTTTTCTATTATCGCACATATCGATCATGGTAAATCCACGTTGGCTGATCGGTTGATTGAATATACTGGGGCTTTAAGTAAACGAGAAATGGAAGAGCAGGTCCTTGATTCTATGGATCTGGAGCGTGAGCGTGGGATTACTATTAAACTGCAAGCCGTGCAGTTGAGTTATAGGGCCCATGACGGCGAGGTGTATGAACTGAATCTCATCGATACACCGGGTCACGTGGACTTCACGTACGAGGTATCCCGCAGCTTGGCGGCTTGTGAAGGTGCGTTGCTTGTTGTCGATTCGGTCCAAGGCATTGAGGCCCAAACCTTAGCCAATGTGTATCTAGCTTTAGAAAATAATCTTGAGATTATTTCAGTTATTAATAAAATTGACCTCCCCAGCGCGGAGCCGGAGCGTGTTAAGCAAGAAATTGAAGATGTGATTGGCTTGGATGCCAGTGAAGCAATCCTGGCTTCGGCCAAGACAGGTATTGGGATAGAGGAGATACTCGAAAGGATTGTGACCACTGTTCCGGCACCGATAGGAGAAGATCAGGGTCCTTTGAAAGCTCTGATTTTTGACTCTAAATTTGACGCTTATAAAGGGGCTATTTCCTACGTTCGAATTGTTGAGGGAAGTGTCTCTAAAGGCACAAAGATGAAAATGATGGCCACTGGAAAGGTCTTCGAAGTGACGGAGGTAGGTGTGTTTGCGCCTGCCATGCGGATAATTGAGGAACTTAAAGCCGGTCAAGTTGGATTTATCGCTGCGAGTATTAAAAACGTTAAGGATACTCAGGTTGGAGATACGATCACCGATGCAGAAAACCCTGCCCCTGAGCCCCTCCCTGGTTACCGGCGGGCCACGCCGATGGTGTTTTGTGGACTTTACCCGGTTGATGCCAGCGATTACAACCGACTGCGTGATTCTTTGGAAAAGCTCCATCTGAACGATGCCAGTTTAGCCTTTGAACCGGAAACTTCTGTCGCTTTGGGTTTTGGTTTTCGGTGCGGATTTCTCGGCTTACTCCACATGGAGATCGTTCAGGAACGTCTGGAGCGGGAATATGACCTTAACATGATAACGACAGCTCCCAGCGTTATTTATCATGTCAACACCATAAAGGGGGAAGTGATAAGCATTGATAATCCCTCCAATCTTCCCCCTGTCGAAGCAATTGCTAGTATTGAGGAGCCCATTGTGAAGGCGACAGTTTTGGTTCCCTCGGAATATGTGGGAGCGATCATGGAACTCAATCAAGAAAAGCGCGGGACGTATGTAGCCATGGACTATGTGTCTAAGAGTCGGGTGAAACTGATCTATGAGCTCCCGCTTAGCGAAATTGTTTTCGATTACTTCGATCAATTGAAATCACGAACTAAAGGGTATGCGTCTCTGGACTATGAGCTAAGCGGCTATAAAGAGACGGATTTAGTCAAAATTGATGTTTTGCTCAACGGAGAAATGGTGGATGCACTCTCATTTATTGTTCATCGAGCAAAGTCTTATAATCGAGGCCGGAAACTTGTGGAGAAGCTGCGAGGAATTATTCCGAGACAAATGTTCGAAATTCCCATCCAGTCTGTGATTGGGAATAAAGTTATTGCCCGTGAGACTGTTAGCGCTATGCGAAAAGATGTTTTGTCCAAATGTTATGGCGGGGATATTTCTCGGAAACGAAAACTGCTCGAGAAGCAAAAAGCGGGGAAAAAGCGTATGAAGCAAGTGGGAAATGTGGCAATACCTCAGGATGCTTTTATGGCAGTCTTGAAGATCGAAGATTAGAGGCACGACGATAGATGGAGACAAGACGATGGATAGAGATGTGACGACGGATAAAGACCCTTTGATGGGTGAAGCCAGGTTGCCGGATAACGATACGACGCTAGGCAGGGGTGCGATACAACGTGTCTCTACACCTTTGCCGTCCTTGTATATCCACGTACCATTTTGCATTCGAAAATGTGATTACTGTGCGTTTTATTCTCATGCCTTGGTTAATTCCCCCAAGGACCTTATAGCCGCGTATTTAGAGGGCTTAGAGGTCGAAATGGCGACTCGGCGAAAAGATGCCCCTCAAGGGGTATCTTCTCTTTTTATAGGAGGCGGCACACCGACGGCGTTGCAGGATAGGGACTTAGAGAGTTTAATGTCAATGACTCAGCGGCATTTTCACTTGATCCCAGAGGCAGAACAGACCATGGAAGGGAATCCAGGAACCCTTACACCATCCAAGTTAAATATCATACGGCGCAACGGTATCAACCGTTTCTCTCTCGGGGTCCAGGCTTTTAATGACCAGATATTAAGCTCGGTGGGTCGGATGCATACTGCCAAGCAAGCTCGTGAAGCCATCAGACTTTTGAGAATGGCAGGATTTAATAACCTCAATCTAGATTTAATGTTTGGACTTCCGACGCAAGATATGGGGGCGTGGCAAGCATCTCTAGAGGAAGCTCTGTCGTATTCGCCTGAGCACCTATCCCTCTACGGCTTAATGCTCGAAGAAGGTACGCCCCTTTATGCGCGATATACAGAAGTCCCTGAGGGTCATGCACAGCTTAAGCAGCTTCCGGATGATGACTTACAAGCTGAGATGCAGGGATGGGCTGTAGAACGGTTGAAAGAGGAAGGGTATTCGCAGTATGAAACTTCTAATTTTGCTCGAGCAGGTTACGAATGTAGGCACAATTTAGGCTATTGGCGGGGAAACGATTATTTAGGGTTAGGACCCGGTGGGGTGTCATGCTTAAATAGGGTGAGATGGAAAAATATTGAGGAAGTGCGCGTTTATCAAAGTTGCCTTCAAAATGGCAAAGATTTCTGCGAGGAAGCAGGAAAAGAAGTTCTAACTTGGCACGAGTGCATGGCGGAACGCATGATCTTAGGGTTACGCCTCCGGGAAGGGGTTAATCTAACTACATTTAGAAATGATTTTGGAGTCGATCCAAGGGATATTTATAGGAAAGTGTTGGAATGCTATAGACATAAGGATGTTTTTATAGTTCAGGGTGACTATTTGCGTTTAAATCCAAACTATTCTTTTATAGCAAATTCGATTTTACAGGAGTTCGTCTAAGGGTCCTATGGGAAGGCTTGTTCTGAACCTAGAGGTGCAGAACGGCATGCCTATATTGTGTATCGAGCAGCAATGCAACCGAGAACCGTTCCCCGTCCCCTATGAGGGACTTGTATGACACAGCGCTCGGTGCTTACGACCAGAGCAAACTAACCGTTCAAGCTCCTGCTATGGGGAGCGGGGTGCCCGCCAAAAGCGCCATCCTTGGCGCATTGGCGGCAGCGCACATCGTGTGCGCTGCCCCGTGTGTGGGGTCGGTCACTTGAACGGAAGTTTGCTGGGCTGTTTACGTAAAGACGTCGCGCTGTGTCACACTGCGTCCCGGGCTTGGGTCAGGGAACGGTGAGGTTTCTGGGGGGGGGACGGCACATTTCATGTGCACCGTCTGCGTGCAAGTCGGGGACGGTTCTTGACTTGCATCTGGGTCTTCTGTGTTGAGGTCGGTCACTTGAACGGAAGTTTGCTGGGCTGCTTATGTAAAGATGTCGTGCTGTGTCACACTGCGTCCCAGGCTTGAGGGATAGGGGACTAGGAACGTATACGTGTTTGGTGGCGAGGGTTTTGGGAGACGGCACATTTTATGTGCACCGTCTTGTTTTAGGGGGAGAGGATGGGGGCAGAAGCAGCGGGTTTTGACTTACGAGATTTCCTTGTATTCCTTGCATTTGATCTTCTGACGGAGTAGTTTAATGGTTGGGCGTAGGCGTAGTTTTATCCCATTAAACTTTGGTAATAATTAATCTAAAATGATTCTTGACAAAGCGAAAATAGAGTGGTAATGTGAACATATCACCTGTTAGCACTCATCGACAGAGAGTGCTAACAAGGGAAACCGAGAAGTGATGTTCAAACGTGTAATACTCTGGTGGAGAGGAGCAGTCGTACAGGAAAGGTGGGGAAGCAGGCATGCAGATGGATGAACGCAAACGTAAGATACTTCGGGCGATTGTCATGGATTATATTGCTACTGCTGAACCGATTGGTTCACGAACGATTGCTCGTAAATTTGATCTTGGAGTTTCGCCTGCGACGATACGCAATGAGATGGCTGACTTAGAAGATTTGGGTTTCATCGAACAACCGTATACTTCTGCGGGGCGAATTCCTTCAGATGCGGGGTATCGGTATTTTGTGGATTGCCTGATGGATCCTCAGGTGCTTAGTGAAGAGGAGAAGGAAACCATCGAGAAGGAAGGTACCAAAAGAATCCATGAGATTCAAGAAGTTATCTCTCATACCAGCAAATTGTTGTCTGAACTGACAAACTTGACGAGTCTTGTACTCGGGCCTCATAAAGGGAAAAGCACGTTTGGAAAAATGCATTTCCTGCCGTATCAACCGGGCCAGGTTATTATGGTTATTGTGAAAGAAAACGGTATGGTGGAAAATCATATTATTGATATCGGGGAGAATCTCACAGCTGAAGAGCTTCAAGATGTGGCTGGGGTCTTTAACCAAAAAATGCGAGGATATTCCTTAGGCCAGATTAAACGCAGCTTGCTGCATGAAATTTATAGTGAATTGTCTAGGCAGAGACATTTGATTGATAATACCATGGATAGGCTCAGGGCAATTTTGGATGACAACGAGGATGAGGAACGCATCTATCTTGGTGGAACCCTCAATATGTTAAATCAGCCCGAATTTCGGGATTTAAGCAAGGTTAAAACCTTATTCAAGGTGTTTGAAGAAAATGAGCCACTAAAAAAGCTCTTGCATCCTTATCAAGAAGGATTAAATGTGACTATTGGTGGAGAAAATATATTGAAAGAATTTCGAGATTGCAGCGTGATTTCTGCAGCCTATAAAGTGAATGGACTAACTATTGGGGCAGTGGGGGTACTTGGGCCGACTCGTATGGATTACGCTAAGGTTATTGCGATTGTTGAGTTTATGACGCGCAGCTTAGCGCAGGTCCTGACAAGAGGTAGTCCTAGGGGATACTAACGCGGTGACTGGGTCTTATGGCTCATTCTAAGATAAATATTTATTTAAAGTACGAGAGGTGATATGGGTGGCACGATGGAGAGAAGAAACTCTCAAAGACCAAAATCCGAGGATGGACGAGGATCATAAGGGAAATGTAGAGAGTGATCCTGAGAAATCCATCCTAGATGACGAAAACCCAGATAACAATGATATGTCTGCCCCAGAGAAAATTTTAACGCTAACAGCGGAGCTTGCTAAGGCCAAAGCTAAAGCAGAAGAACATTATGATCATTTGCTGCGCTTGCAAGCAGATTTCGATAATTATCGAAAACGGTCACAAAAAGAAAAAACGGAACTTATAAAATATGCATCAGAACGTATTGTGGAAGATCTACTTCCTGTTTTGGACAATTTTGAACGGGCAGCCAGTGCGGCCAAAGTTAATCCGGACTTTGCAGCCTTTTCGAAGGGGGTGGACCTGATCTTCCGTCAACTCCAAACTGCGCTCTACAAGGAGGGTTTAAAGGCGATGGAAGCCGTCGGTCAACCTTTTGATCCTAACCTTCATGAAGCAGTGCTCCGAGTTGCTTCTGAAGAACATCCCGAAAATACGGTCGTAGAAGAACTTCAAAAAGGGTATTATCTCAAAGAAAAAGTTTTACGTCCTTGTATGGTTAAAGTTTCTAATTAGTGATTTTAAGGAGGAAGATTATAATGGGAAAAATTATTGGTATTGACTTAGGTACAACAAATTCTTGCGTAGCAGTTATGGAAGGCGGAGAGGCGGTTGTTATCCCTAACGCTGAAGGAAACCGAACAACTCCATCGGTAGTAGGTTTTTCAAAAACCGGCGAGCGCTTAGTCGGTCAGGTAGCCAAGCGTCAGTCTATTTCCAATCCAGATAAAACTGTCAGTTCTATTAAACGTCACATGGGCAGCGACTTTAAAGTGAGAATAGACGACAAGACTTATAGTCCTCAAGAAATTTCGGCGATGGTTCTGCAAAAACTAAAAACGGATGCGGAAGCTTATCTTGGGCAAACGGTTACCCAAGCGGTTATTACGGTGCCAGCTTATTTCACAGACGCTCAGCGTCAAGCGACTAAAGATGCCGGAGCAATTTCCGGACTGGAAGTTCTTCGGATCATTAACGAGCCAACTGCTGCAGCGCTCGCCTATGGCCTCGACAAAAAAGATGATTCAACGGTTTTAGTGTATGACTTAGGGGGCGGAACCTTTGACGTTTCAATCCTCGAGTTAAGCCAAGGAATGGTCGAAGTGAAAGCTACGAGTGGTAATAACCATTTAGGCGGCGACGATTTTGATCAACGTCTGATCGATTATATGGTGGCTGAGTACAAGAAAACTAATGGAGCGGATCTCTCCAAAGATCGTGTTGCTCTGCAACGTTTAAAAGAGGCTGCAGAAAAAGCCAAAATCGAGCTTTCCGGTGTTACGAATTCAAATGTCAATCTGCCGTTTATTACGATGACGGAACAAGGACCGCAACATTTGGATATGAATATTTCTCGTGCCAAATTTGAAGATATTATCTCCGATCTGGTGGAATCAACCATCGGGCCCACTCGTCAAGCTCTTGAAGATGCCAAACTATCTTGGGATAAAATTAATCAGATCATTTTAGTGGGTGGATCGACCCGTATCCCTTCTGTCGTAGAAGCTATTAAGAAATTAAGCGGCAAAGAGCCCCATAAAGGTGTCAACCCGGATGAAGTGGTCGCCATGGGCGCTGCTATTCAAGGCGGCGTGCTGAGTGGTGAAGTTAAGGATATGATCTTGCTGGATGTTACCCCGCTTTCTTTAGGAATCGAAACCCTTGGCGGAGTATTCACGCGAATTATTGAACGTAACTCTACTATTCCAACCACCAAATCACAGGTCTTCTCAACGGCCGCAGACAACCAAACTTCAACGGATATTCATGTTCTCCAAGGGGAACGTGAAATGGCGAGTTATAATAAGACGCTTGGACGTTTCCAACTTACAGGCATTCCACCTGCGCCTCGCGGCATTCCGCAAATCGAAGTTAAATTTGATATTGATGCCAATGGGATCGTCCACGTCTCAGCGAAGGATATGGCCACAGGGAACGAACAAAAAGTGACGATAACTTCTTCCACGGGTCTTTCTAAAGAGGATATTGAAAAAATGAAACAAGATGCCGAAGTCCATGCGGAGGAGGACAAGAAACAAAAAGAGTTGATCGATGCTAAGAACCAAGCGGATTCGCTGGCTTATCAAACAGAGAAAACCTTAAAGGACTTTGAAGGTAAGGGCGATGCAGCTGAAGTTGAAACTATCAAAAAAGCACTTGAAGACTTGAAAAATGCCGCGGCTTCTCAAAACGTCGAGGAGATGAATGCGAAAACCGAGGCGTTGAATAAAGTGCTCCATCCTTACATCGAAAAGATGTATCAAGAAAAAGCAGCTCAAGAGCAAAATGCAGGCGCACAATCTGGGGCTGCAGAGGCTAAGAAGGATGACGATGTTGTGGATGCTGAATTCACTGAAGTAGACAAGGATAAATAGGATTTGCTGGTGTAGTGTTAAGTGTGCTGTGGGGGGATGGTGTGAAGTTGCTCCGCTCACCCACAGCGCCGTCGCTATCGCGTTTAATCACGAGGCGAGCGCGGCAAAACCTCTGGGCTATTCTGCCTGTGTGTCGCTCCTTGCCATCCTTGGCACCGCGACATCAGTCCATCCATGGACAAGTCCCGCTGCCGTGCTGCGCGCCTCGTGATATAAACGTGATTGACGCGCCTCTGCTGGATGGGTTCGCTCCGCAAAATCACACCATCCGGGGTTAGGAACGAAAGTTAACACTAGACCAACGCAATTGACCTTACTTGATTAGCAGCCTCCTGTCTGGAACGACGAAGATATGTAGTAAGTGGTAAGTTTTGGGGGTGCAAGGGCGATAAAGCCTTTGTGCCCGCTTTTTAAGTGTTTCAGTAGATACATAAAATTTCTCTATAATGGATATTTTCTTGTACTTGAAGTCGAAGGGTCATATAATACTAAAGAACTTAAAAATGATAGAGTGGTCGGACAAGTAGGAGTGATGGAGGAAAACATGAAACGCGATAATTATGAGGTGCTTGGTGTCGAGCGGTCAGCCGATGAACAGGAAATAAAAAAAGCGTATCGGAAGTTAGCTCGTAAGTATCATCCGGATGTCAACCCTGGAGATAAGGCTGCGGAAGAAAAGTTTAAAGAAGTTGCTGATGCGTATGACGTTTTGAACGATCCGGAGAAACGAGCGCGCTATGACCAATTTGGTCATGCCGGGACAGATCCTCAAGCTGGTGGATTTGGAGACGCTGGGGGCTTCGGTGACATTTTTGATATGTTTTTTGGCGGGGGTGGCGGGCAACGGCGCGGTGGTCCTCAACGGGGCTCTGATCTGCGCTATGCTATGCCCCTGACCTTTGAAGAAGCGGTGTTTGGTGTTGAAAAGGAAATCCAGATCCCGCGAGATGAAACCTGTACAGATTGTCAAGGTTCTGGGGCAGCTCCCGGAACGCATCCAACGACGTGCTCCCAGTGTCATGGCAGCGGGCAGGTTAAGGTGACTCAACGCACGCCTTTTGGTCAAATTCAAACCGCTCGAACGTGTCCAACCTGCCATGGGGAAGGCCGCACTGTTAGCAGCCCTTGCTCAGCATGTAATGGACAAGGGAAAGTTCGTAAGGTTAGAACGATAAAGATTAGCGTTCCTCAAGGTTCGGAGGATGGTTTAAACTTACGGCTCAGTGGAGACGGTGAATCTGGAGCGAAAGGGGGCCCAGCAGGAGACCTTTATATCGTTTTGCAGGTTAAACCGCATAAGTTCTTTGAACGTGATGGCAATGACGTTTATTGCGAAGTGCCAATTACCTTTATTCAGGCGGCCTTGGGCGCAGAAATCGACGTTCCGACCTTAGATGGGGTTGTTAAGATGAAAATCCCTGAAGGGACACAAACGTCTACAGTTTTTCGGCTTAAAGGGCACGGTGTACCGCATCGCCGAGGGAGCGGCCGTGGAGACCAGCATGTTCGAGCTGTTTTGACAACGCCAACTAAGTTGAACGAAAAACAAAAGAAACTTTTGCGTGAGTTTGGCGAAGTGACACCTGAACATCAACAAATGGGCAAAAAATCATTATTTGAAAAGTTCAAAGAAAACCTCCGCGATGCGATGGGGTAAAAAGGAGCATAATCAATGGATTGGCGTGAAGTGGCGGTAACAGTTTCATCTGAGGGAGAGGAAGCTGTTGCCGATCTTTTTTATCAGTTGGGATGTCCTGGGGTAAGTGTGGAAGATCCCGAACTTTTACTAAAGTATATGGAATCCGGAGAGTGGGACTACCATGCTTTCGGAGAAGTGGAACTCACCGGAACAACTGTCGTAAAGGGTTACTTCCCGGAAGATGACGAGCTAACGGACAAATATGAGAAGCTTGATCTGGGAATTCGTGAACTGTTACAGCGCTTTCCAAATTGGGTTGTTCAGGCCAAAGGCATCTCGTTGAAGGAAGAAGATTGGGCAACTGCTTGGAAGGCCTATTTCAAGCCGCTTCGTATTGGGAAAAATTTTCTAATTAAACCGACCTGGGAGCCGGTGAATCCTCTCGAAGGAGACATTGTACTAGAGCTGGATCCTGGCATGGCTTTTGGTACGGGGACTCATCCCACGACGACGCTTTGTTTAAAAGCATTGGAGCATATGGTTAAACCCGGCCAAACTGTGTTCGACTTAGGGACGGGGTCAGGAATTCTCGCGATCGCAGCGGCCAAACTTGGTGCCAAAGTGGAAGCCGTGGATCTTGATTCTGTCGCGATAAAGGTTGCACAGGAAAATGTCGACTTAAATGGCGTGAAGGACAGGGTTCGGGTCTTGCGTGGGGATTTAGGTACTGTGCTCACGGGACAGGCGGATATAGTGATCGCCAATATTATTGCGGATGTTATTTTAACGCTGCTCCCAGATCTAAACCGTTTGTTGCGTCCAGAGGGTGAGTTTTTGGCCTCGGGCATTATTGAACACCGAGCTGCAGACCTGGAAGACGGATTAAAGGAAGCTGGATTTGAAATACTAGAACGTATTGAGGATTCCGGCTGGATTTTATTTCGGGCGAGGTGGGCTAATAATGAATCGGTTTAAAATTACGGAACTCGGAAAAGATGTCTTTTGGTTACGTGATACGGAACGTGATCACTTGGTTAAGGTGCTTCGGCTGACACCGGGAGATTTGGTTGTTGGTTATGATAATACTGGAATGGAGTATACCGGTGTCATCCTTAAGATTGAAGACAAAAGTGTAACCTGTCGGGTTCTCAGTACGGATCATCCTGATGTGGAGGCCCATACCTCTGTTTATATCGTGGCAGGACTCTCAAAAGGAGAGAAAATGGAATGGGTGATCCAGAAAGGGACTGAACTAGGCATGGAAGGGCTTATTCCCTTGCGGGCCAAACGGTCTGTAATGCATCTTGAGGGAAGTAAAGCACAAGAACGGGTTATTCGTTGGCAAAAAATTGCTTCAGAGGCGTCGAAACAATCTCATAGGGTTCGAGAACCGCAAATTTCTAGAGTTTGTGATTGGCAGGATTTGGTGGTGCAATTGCCGGAGGACACCCAGTGGCTTATTCCCTATGAAGAAGAAAAGACTCAGGGTCTTGCCTCGATACTTGATATACTGGATTCCGAACGTCCTATTGCTATACTCATTGGTCCTGAGGGAGGCTTTGATCAAACTGAAGTTTCTTTAGCGCAAGAAAAGCTTGGGGCACAGAGTGTTTCGTTGGGGCCGCGAATTTTGCGGACGGAAACGGCTGCTCTGGCAACGCTGACGATGGTTTTGGCGCATTTTGGGGATTTAGGGTAGGGGGACTTGCGTGACACAGCGCTCGGTGCTTACAACGCAGAGCAAACTAACCGTTCAAGCTCCCGGCTTTGGGGAGCGGGGTGCATCCTACGCCGGAAAGTATTCCTTTCGGGATCGCGGCTTCGGCGATACTCTCCACTGGAGACTATCGTGCCAGATGAGCCATCCTTGGCTCACTGGCGGCGGCGCACGTCCTTGTGCGCCGCCCCGTATTTGGGGTTGGTCGCTTGAACGGAAGTTTGCTAGGCTGCTTACGTAAAGACGTCGCGCCGTGTCACACTGCGTCCCGGGCTTGGGTCAGTGGGACGGGGTGCGGAAGGTTGGAGAAACGGACTGTTCGGGTGGACGGCACATTTCATGTGCACCGTCTGTGTGTAAGTTGCGTGCAAGTCGGGGATGGTTCTTGATTGCATGTCTTGTCTATGGGGTCGCTTCAATAGAAGTTTGTTTATGCATACATAAGACGTCGCGCTTGAGTGGCACGCTTACGTTCAAGCCAAGTGGACGTTTTATTGTCTATATAAAAATATGCGTGAATTGCTTAAATTAATAGCTAAAAAATGCTTCTCTCGTATATACTATGTATATACGAGAGGGGGTTTTCTGATGGTTGCGATAATTAAGAAATGGGGAAATGGTTTGGGTCTTCATATTCCTCAATACGTGGCAAAGGAAATTGGCATTAAAAATGGAACTCCAGTCGATATTAAAATTGTTGACGGATCAATAGTAGTTAAACCTAGAGTTTATTCTTTAAAAGAACTTTTAGATCAGGTAACTCCGGAAAATCTTCATAGAGAAGTTCACACAGGTGAACGAAGCGGGAATGAAGAGTGGTGAAAAATTATTTTCCCGACAGGGGAGATGTTGTCTGGCTTCAATTCAATCCGCAGGCTGGGCATGAGCAAGCAGGAAAACGACCTGCTATAGTATTATCTCCAAACGAATATAATCAAAAAACAGGTTTGGCTTTATTCTGTCCGATAACAAATAAAGTTAAGGGTTACCCCTTCGAAGTGAAATTACCTGATGGGTTTCCTGTCGAGGGCGTTATTCTGGCAGATCAAATTAAAAATCTTGATTGGATAAGCCGATCAGCACTATTTGTCTGTAAAATACCAGCGGAAATAATGCAGGAAGTTATACTCAAAGTTGAAACTCTATTTAAGGATTGACCCCTCGTGCAAGCGGGGACGGTTCTTGATTGCATTATAGGTTCAATGGGTTGACGGCACATTTCCTGTGTAACCATCTTGTCTATAGGGTCGCAAGATGCATGGGCCGCGAAAAGAGGTGGAGGCATATGCCTTTAAAAGTTAAACGGGTCAAAGCGAATTCGGCCATATCTGCTATTTCAAATACGATATTCGAAGCACAAACTACAGATCTCGAAGCACGAACCACATATCACGATCCACGAAACGAACATCAGAGCGTTTGTTTCGTCACACTGGGCTGTAAGGTGAACCAAACTGAAAGCGAAGCGATAGCGCAGCTTTTTCGAGAGGCGAAGTATCGGGTGGTAGGTGCCTCAGAAGAAGCGGATGTTGTTGTCGTGAATACCTGTACGGTGACGAATACTGGAGATGGCAAATCTCGCCGAGTTATTCGCCGAATGGTTAGGCAACATTCAGAGAGTATTGTTGTGGTCATGGGATGTTATGCACAAACGGCGCCGGGCGAAGTTTTGGGTATTGAAGGTGTTGATCTCGTACTTGGGACGCAGGATCGAATGAAGATTATAGAGCGGATTGAGCAAGTTAAAGTCGAGCGAAAACCTCAGAATGCTGTACACGAGATTTGCGAGGCAAATGAATTTGAAGAGCTTCCACAACTCTGTGAAGAGCATCGTACCCGAGCGTTTCTCAAGATTCAGGAAGGGTGTAATCAATTCTGCACTTATTGCATCATTCCGTATGCACGAGGCTCATCACGGAGTCGTCTTCCTGAAAATGCGCTAGCAGAGGCTTGTCGGTTGGTTGAGGCGGGATATCCTGAAATTGTCTTGACTGGAATTCATACTGGGTATTATGGCCGGGATTTAGGGGCAGAATGGAACTTAGCCCGTTTAGTGCGAGAATTGGTCAAAATTTCTGGGCTGCAGCGTTTGCGCCTGAGTTCGATCGAACCGATGGAATATACGCCTGAGCTGATTGAGAGCATTGTCTCGTCTGATACGGTTTGCTCTCATTTACATATGCCCTTACAAAGTGGAAGCGATCGGATATTGGCCCGAATGAATCGTCCCTATACTTTGGCTGAATATCAAAGTCTGCTCGAAAAACTCCGTCAGCGAATTCCTGATCTTGCCGTCACGACAGACATCATTGTTGGTTTTCCTGGAGAGACAGAAGTCGATCATGCAGCTACGTTGGATTTTGTGAGGTCTTGCAAGTTTTCTGGAATTAACATATTTCCTTATTCGAAACGGAAAGGAACTCCTGCAGCAGATTATCCTGATCAAGTTTTGAAGAAAGTCAAAGAAGAACGAGTTAAGGATCTATTGGCGGTTGCCCGCAATAGTCAAGAAGCGTTTGTTCGTCATTTTATTGGGAAACCCGTGGAAGTACTGATCGAATGGATCGATTCTAAAGGTTGTGCTCTGGGGCATACGCCACATTACATTCAGGTTCAACTGCCTGCCCGTGAGGATGGAAAACATTGGGTTTCACGGCAACTGGTGACGGTTGTTTTGGCAGAGGAGCATGTGGGGATGGCGTGAAGTTGAGGCCTTAATACTAAATGAAGATTGTTTTCTGACTGATAGAACAAATTTAGGTTGAACTTAATAAAATAAAGGAGGAAGTAAAAATGTACATGTCGGATTGTATTTTTTGTCAAATCGCCCTGCGTGAAATTCCTAGTGAAGTTGCTTATGAAGATGATGAGATAATTGCTTTTAAGGATAATCAGCCGTTGGCGCCTGTGCACTTGCTCGTAATTCCAAAGAACCATTTGCGTAGTCTTAATGACGTCACTGCTGAACAGGAACCTTTAATTGGACATCTTCTCGGTGTGATCCGTCGCTTGGCAAGTGAGTTTGGGGTGGCAGAGTCTGGTTATAGAGTAGTTACGAATACGGGTACTGATGGGGGGCAAGTCGTCGGGCACCTTCACTTTCATTTGCTGGGGGGGCAAGCTCTTAATGCTGCGATTGGCTGATTTTGGCAAGAACAAAGCAACACGACCTGTGCGACAGCTAAAGTGAACTTGACGCAATTAACTTCATCCCGTATAATAATAATGGTATAACTGTGATGATGATCCAGTGGAGGGAGGGATAAGACAATGAGTGAAGTCAAAGTTGGTAAAAACGAATCCCTTGATGCCGCACTCCGCCGGTTCAAGCGTACTTGTCAAAAGGCAGGGGTTAGTGCAGAGGCTCGCAAGCAC
>JARLHW010000142.1 GCA_031292075.1 Desulfosporosinus sp. | reverse complement strand
GAGCTCCTTTCTCGGGGAAGAAATGTGTGTCTCTTCTTGTTTCATATCTGCTTTACTCGAATTGCCACTGTTCTTCAGGGTATGTTCAGATTTCCAGCAATGAACGTGCTTTTAGAGTAGTCGTTTTTTGAGGAGACTCTAAATATCCCTTAAATGTAGTTTGAAAGGAGCGGTTCGGTAAAGATTAATAGAATATGTTGAATGGAAAGAGGATTCATTCCCTTATTTCATTCCGGTTGCCTCTATGTACAATTAAGACGATTCCAACACTAAACATGACTAGAAGTCCATTTTGATTTTCACCTGGTTGTCAAAGTCCATTATTTGCCTGGCGCACTCTATATTCCCCCACCATCTGTCGATCACAAATGTGTTTATGGTGTCCCTGTAATTGTAGAGATTGCTTCCAATTTTTTGATCTGCATTAACTGGTGCTAAAACACAAGGCAGACCCAATGCATAGATGGCGCTTTCAGGAAGTGTCATTGATTGATTCTCGATGTCAATGAGAAACAGATGATGACCGTCCTCTATCTTCACGGTTAGCCCATACCCATGGGGCAGTTCATCGCCGTGAGCCAAGGAACATCTGAATTTTTCGTAAACGATGTCCTCGAACTTGATACCGACTTTGCCTTTGTTGCTTTTTAAAGGAAAGATGGTGTTTTTGAGGTCGATGCCACCAAACATAAGTTCGATGATATCAAGGTTATCCGTGATGAACCTTCTAAACCTTTTCCCAACTTGTGCCATGCCGGGGTACGTTTTTTTGGCAGTGCCATCAACCGCAATGCAAGCAAAAAGCATGGCTTTGTCAAGCTCTCTGCTGTCACACGCATCAAGAGAATATTTGATGTGATCGGCTGTATTCATAAGCGGCCAAATTAGGAAATCTTCGGAAATGTGGTATTATTTTTATGAACTTAGTCAAGTGCTTCCCTAGTAAATTCCAAAATCTCTAGACTGATCGACAGGAGAGATCTGTACTTTTGGTAACGTCTGAATCAATCGGACCCTCGCGGTTTTTCGCCGCGTCCGATTGAATGATGGGTTGGGCATCAATTGGTTCATGAGAGTTGCATCGCAGAACTCGCCTTGATTGTGGATGTAACGTCCGGGCGCCTCGGCGTAATGATTTTATCGAAGACCTCTTGGATAAATGGGGCGACCCAATACTGCGAATCTTCTTCCGGTTGAGTGCCGCACTCAAGCGCATCCATGTGGTCACTGGACATCATGTAATGACCATTCAAGAAGAAGATATAGCCTATATGAAGAATAAATAGGTCTCGCACGTCCTCAGAACAGCGGTCAAGCCACCAAGCCCGATTTTCTATGTGCATTTCATTGTTATTCAGCATTGCGTGGCGATAGAAGTTGTAATGAGTGTGATCGTTACATCTATCACGGAGTCTCTTGTATCGATCATCGACATTAAACACATCGTTGATTGGTTTTAGAGCTCCTGAGGCCTTTATGTATTGAGACATCACACGGTACTCCGGAAGTCTTTCTCTTCCCTGGAACCAGTTGTTTATTTTTTCGACTATGAAGTCCTCGATACTAAAATTGTCGTGAAGGTACAAATTCGAGTAGACGTTGATTACTGCGGAATCGTGGTACTTCCGCAACAACGTGTAGGCGTCGTTGATGCGACCTGCAAACAGGATTGTTCTCATCGACTCCAAAGTGCCCTGTATTGAGGAGTCAACGTATGTGTCGATATTATAGATGGCCTTTGTGCCCATCGTCGCAAACGAGAACACGGATATGGCCAATTGCCCATAGAATTCCAAGTATCCTTGAAGCTCAGCGAATACACGATGCTCTTGGTATGCCTTGTCCGTTACCTGCACTGGCGACGCTCCTCGCAAATTGTGGTCCAACGTATTGCTCAGTTGCAGCGCATTGTGCGTGCTGCAACTGTAGTGAATTGTTATATTTTTATTTGTTTAGATAAATAGCTCCCAACTGCCGCGCATATACCTACAATTAACTCTGCTTCATTGAAAGTTGGTTCTAACCCTTCTTTTAAATGCCGACCATGTTCTGATGCAAATCCCCAAGCTTTGATCACAGCTTGATCAAGTGGACGAGGTATTATCTCTCCACTTTGCTTCATTATTTCACCGAGAGTTGACTTTCGATTTCCGGTAGCTTCTCTTGCAACACATTCCAAAGACGCCATTGCATGTTGGATCGCACCTGTTGTGTCGGGATTTGGCCGCCTTGATAAATCAGCTATTGCTTCATGAAGCTCTTTGCTTGCAGTAATAAGTCCAGCTTTAGATTCTATTTGTTGAGCATTTGTTATTACAACTTCAAACGATTCTGGCCCTCGCATTTCAAGAATACCGTTAACAACTTTCCATCCAATACCATTCTCTATGAAATATTCGTTTAAATCTTGTTCAAAGGTGTCAGGGTTATAGCTGTACGGAGTTTCGTGCATTATTGACATGAGTCTTTCTATTAGGTCGTAAATATTATACCACTTACAACGAGATAGAAGCTCATAGACTTCGTCATCGATATTTGGATATTCAGACCAATTAGTTTTGTCTGGCGCAATTTTTAATAAGTAGCAAACAACACTTCTTAATTTGGAAGGGGGTTTAAAACCAGACTCATAGGCTAATTGTACAATGTATTGCCGTAGGCCA
Organism: Desulfosporosinus sp.; assembly: GCA_031292075.1. GTDB lineage: Bacteria > Bacillota > Desulfitobacteriia > Desulfitobacteriales > Desulfitobacteriaceae > Desulfosporosinus. Next base: position 23,675 of record JARLHW010000142.1, on the reverse strand, counting down.
TCAGGAGCATCATTCCTGACAGCTATCTCAATTTCATCAACCGAGGCGAACCCATATCTTTTTGAAAATGTTTCCATAATAATTACTCAAGTATAACGTGATGATCACCGGTTTATCCGGTGCATTATTTTGTTACAAAAACCTATAATAGGAGTCAAAAGCCGATTTGTTCCCTTGCCGGATTCTCAAGATTTAAGTCTCCATTTGAAGTGATCACGAATGACTTGTTCCAAAGGCCATATCTTTCCCACATATGTACCGAGCTTCCTTGTTATTTTGAATCAAAGATAGGCTTATAATTTCAAATTAATATCGAGGCTTGTCTTTTGTCTCGGCATAATATTTTTCGAGTCCTATTTCTCGAATTCGATTGTTGAGCTTGATCCATCTTTTGTCCAATGCAGAATCAAAATTAGTATTTTTGCATGGGAAATCATTACACTGAAAGCAGAAGTCTATTTTCCTTTGCTGATGACAATTTCTAACTCCGCAATCTTTAAAAAGTTTGCAGTTTTCCTTTCTACACCCTTTGCAATTTTCAGATGCCAAATACTCAAGCATTATTTTGAAATCAGGATATTTTTTAAATATGGGATTATCAAGAAGGCTTTCAAATCTTTTTGCATAAAAATCAAAATTTCCAAGTTTTTCTATAAGTTTCAAACTATATTTTCGTATTTCTCCATTTTCATGAGCAAAGCATTTTTCGCAATTCAGCCCACAAGGACCCAAAGCCTTTAGAATGTCTTCTCGCATTATTGTTGCTCCAGTAACAAGTTATATCTTCGCGATATTTTAATTCAATTTCAGAGCCCACTATTTATCATGATAGGAGAGATATGAACTATTAACCCTTCAATTTGGGGGCAGGGCTGCTTGTCCATTTACTTTTTCCGATTGTAAATATACAAGAGCAAAAATAAAAACACCCCGAAAACAAGCTCATATTTTGAGCTTGATGGTGCAGTATAAGGGATATCTTTATAATGCTGTGTGTATTGCGCGCCAAGTTGCATGCACCCCAACATAATTAAAATTAGTGAGCATACACCAAGGCTTAGTGTAACAAGCAACCTTGGAAATTGAGATTTTTGTGGTTTTACTATGCAGTATTGATAACTTAAATGATCTCCATTTGGCGTGCGAGTAATTGTAAACATAGAGATCAAGAACATGACAAAAAATAAGACCGTACACTCAAACCAGAATGTAGGATCCGAGTCAAGCTGGTAGTCCCATAAAGCCCGATCGTAAGAAAGAACTATTTGATTAGAAATATCGACTTCCCAGATTTTCCTAAACGGATTTCCCTCAGATAACCATAAATAGGCCTCAAGTTGGTTTGGATGGTAGTAGATGTAATGTACCAACTTACGAAAATTTGGGGCGTAAAAATCATTGTCAAGCAATGCATACTGTGCACCAGTGGCGATAGAGGTAAAACCAATCTTCGTACCTCCACGGATAGTAATTGTTCTTACCGTGTACGGTCCTGAGCGGACAAGTTGATCTTCTCTAGGAATATTTGAATCTCCAAGACAATAACTTCTAAAATATCCAGAGTGCAAAATAGAAATACAAAATGCAATGAGAGCGAGACCTAGAAAGATACAAGCACCATTATTTTTTTTTAATGATGGTGAGAGTTTTTGAATATCGAAACCATATAAAGTCATAATGGCCTTTGCTTTTGTTATTTAATGCCGTAGTCCATATCTTTCCCACACATCATAACCTGAAAAATGAACCACAGATAGAAAATGTTTACTGAATATTTATAGTAGGGAAGCTCTATTGATTGAAGCTTTTTCGCTGCAGTCAATAGAGCCTTTTTCGGGAGGGATCAGCTCTTAATTGTAATTGGAAATGATCAGCTCGGTGCGGACTTTTTCTCTAGATTTCTTTGATGGATAGAGAGAGTATTTCAGGGTGGTTTCTTCGATCGAAAAGCCCCGAAATATTTCCCTGACTTCCGGCGTATCATTGAGAGTCATAAGGAATTTTCCTTTCATGTTTTCAAGAAAAACCCTCAGATCCAGAAAATCCTGCCCGGTAAAATCGTACTTATATCCGGGTATATTCCAATACGGCGGATCCAGGAAGAAGAAGGAATGCGGCCTGTCATATCGGGGGATCAGATCCCTAAAATCCTTACACTCGATGATGACATGCGCCAGCCTCCGCCAGGCTTCCTCCAAGCTGCTTTCCAGGGTGAGAAGGTTCAGCCGGGGCTTGCCGGTGGTGCTGGTCCCGAAGGTCTGGCCGGTGATATGGCCGCCGAAGGCCGATTTCTGCAAATAGAGGTATCGGGCCGCCCGCTGGATATCCGTCAGGGTCTCCGGGTTGACCTCCTTTTCCCGTTCAAACTCGACTCGAGAGACCAGCGAGAACTTGAATTGCCGATAGAGTTCTTCAGGATGATGTTTTATCGCCCGGTATAAGGTTGCCAGATCCTTATCCAGGTCATTGATGACCTCCGCCGGGGATGGGGGTTTTGCAAAAAAGATGCTTGCCCCACCCGCAAAGACCTCAACATAGCAGGTGTGCTCGGGGATTTTATTGATGATAGTTTTTGCCAGACGTGATTTGCCTCCAAAATAGGGTATAACTCCTTTCATCTTTTTCTCTTTAAATTTATCGGGCCATCTGCTAGAACCTCCCACGTGCTACCACAGCATCGGGACATAAGCAGGTGAACCCTGTCGGCCTCCTTCCGTTCCACCAAACGGTTGAATGGTTGGGGGATGTTAGTGCATCCCCGTCCCGTCCTCATTATTTTCTTAGCGTGATCACCAGACTATCTTCTGCACAGACGGCACGTCCTCCGCTGCCATGATCTGTGCCTGCAGCCCTGCGTTTTTGGTCAGACAGGCAAGGATCGCCGCTTTGCCGTCTGCCCCGGCCTGTTGGATCTGCGCCGCCGTGTGAGGAAGGTAAGGTAGTCCAGTTGGCCGGAAGATTCGGGTACATGCTTGACATCACATTGGCCGAGAGATTGGCCTGATCGGTTGTGCCGCTCGGGTAGGTGTGTGGAGCACCGAGTGCCGATGACAGAAAGCCGTTGGTAATGGCGGCAGCGCAGGACAATTTTACCCGAGCGGATTGCGCAGACTGTGCCCCGGCAAGAGTAGACACCGGATTGATAAATGCCAGATACCTGGGATCAGTGTCTGGAATCGTTTCCTGGTCCGGGTACGCAATCGGATCTTGCGGGCAACCGAAGACTGAGATGACAGTGGTTTTTGTTGGATCACGGAGCCACTTCTGGTCATGAACTGGAAGACGATAATCAACCTCGCTGCAAGCATTGGAACTCGAATGAAAAAAAGAGGCAATGGACACTTGTTTATTATTGACCGTGTTAACCATATCAGAGAGGTTGATTTCTTATCTGTCAGCATGCGTAAGCAATTAACGAAACATCTCTACATATTTCCCGTAGCCTGATTCGACCAGTTTATCCACCGGGATAAATCGAAGGGCTGCGGAATTCATACAGTAACGCTTACCGGTCGGTGGCGGCCCGTCATTAAAAACGTGACCCAGATGAGACTTGCCAAGCCGGCTGAGAACCTCCGTCCTTACGGTGAAAAAGCTCCTGTCTTCTCGCTCGACAATATTTTCCTTATCGATGGGTTTGGTGAAGCTCGGCCAGCCGGTGCCGGAATCAAACTTATCGGTCGAGCTGAAAAGCGGCTCGCCAGAGACGATATCCACATACAGTCCGGGTTTCTCGTTGTTCCAGTAGGCATTATTAAAGGCCGGTTCAGTTGCTCCTTCCCGTGTCACGCGGTATTGGAGGTCTGTCAATTTCTTATTCAAATCCACCTTGGATGTGTCACCTGATAGATCCAGCCTGACACCATTCCAGGTCTTTTCCAGAAAATCGTCACGGCCGGAACTGGATCTGTAATAGTGATAACGGATCGGATTTTTCTTGTAATAATCCTGATGATATTCCTCTGCCGCCCAAAACATTGGGGCATCGAGAATAGGTGTGATAATGGGGTTTTTGAAGATGCCGCTGTCTTCCAGTTTCTTCTTCGAGACCTCGGCAAGACGCCTCTGCTCGTCAGTATAGACGAAAATTGCAGAAATATAGGCATGTCCCCGATCTACGAACTGGCCGCCAGCATCTGTAGGATCTATTTGATGCCAGAAGGTATCCAGCAGTTTCCCATAAGAGATTTTTTTTGGGTCGTACAAGACTTGGACCACTTCGATATGTCCCCCTGCGACATAATCATGATAGGTCGGATTCTGCGTACTGCCACCGGCATATCCATCCGTAACCGAAATGACGCCGTCAAGCGTTTCAAAGGGTTTTGTCATGCACCAGAAACAACCGCCGGCGAAAAGTGCCTTTGCCGACTCGCCGCTTGTTTCTTGGCTATCGGAACCTGCCCGTGTCGAGGCAAGCCCGATGCTCATTAACAGAAAAAGTGTTGCCAGAGTACTTGAAATAATAAGTTTCATATTGTTCTCCTTTTTAGAGACTGCCGCTTTGACCGTTTATTTCCTTGCCGCGCGGCACTGTCCGCATATAGGTGTTTGCTTTCTTTAACCAATTTTCAAGTTGATGGACGTTAACCTGCTCTTCATCATATGTGACACGATCGATTTCCGAAAATCCAAGCCATCCTTTATCAACCTTTATTATCCCCGCCCGCCCATCCAGGGCCTCCGCGCCGATATCATATCAGCTTACGATAAAAGTTGTCGTGGCTTGCGTGGCAGCGGATACTTCTTGCGGTAAGTGGAGCACAGTCACCAATATTGCAAGAATAAGAATTTTATAAAGAATTGTTGTTTGCATAGTATTCGTCCCTCCCATGTCTGAACCTTCAGGCTGCATTTTTTCGGTCTTTGCCCCTATTGGATCCATGGCGTGTTTCCCTTCATTGAATGAAGAGGATGTTTCATCCTCGTTGCCTTTAAAGTATGGCACCGATGTAAAGGGAGATTAAAGCGAATGTAAAGATCAGGTAAAGATCAATTGAGGCAATCTTTTCCATCGGGGAGGGTAAACCAGATGCATGTCTGGCCGTCAGAGCTTTTTGCTCCGACACGGCCGCCGTGTGCTTCGATAAGTTCCTTGGTGATGGCCAGACCGATACCGGCCCCACCGGCATCGCGGGAACGGGAACGGTCGGTACGGAAAAAACGCTCAAAAATTAAAAGAAGATCTTCATTGGGGATTTCAGGGCCGGTATTGCAAAAACAAACCTCTGTTCCTTTCTCGCAGCGTCTACTGGAAATAGATAGAGTTCCCCCTTGAGGCGTATATTTGACGCTGTTGTCGAGGAGGTTGCGTACTGCTTGTAGGAATTTGTCCCTGTCGGCCTGGACTCTATCAGCCTCTTCCGGAAAATCGGAGGATATTGCAATGTTTTTTTCCTGGAGAACCGGAAGATATAAACGAAAAAGCGCCCCTATCTGCTCTGAAATCAGGAGATTCTCTCTTTCGAGATGGTGCCTGGCCGCCTCGGCGCGGGCTAGCTGCTGCAGGTTATCAACCAGCTTGACCAGGCGCAGGGTCTCCTTCTCCAGCAACTTCAAGGTCTCCGGAGATGGCGAAATGACCTGGTCATTCAAAGCCTCCAAATACCCGCGAAGATTGGTCAGCGGCGTTCGCAGCTCATGAGCGACATCGGCCACCATATTCTTCCGGAGTTGCTCTATACGTTCAAGACTGTCGGCCATTCTGTTGAATGAAAAACCGAGCTGACCCACCTCGTCTTTGGTAGTCACCTCCACCCTGACCTTAAAATTGCCCTCCGCCACATCGCGAGTAATGGCATTCATCTGCGAAAGCGGTTTGAGCACACGACGGGTAAGAAGGTAGCTGAGGATAAAGGCGAGCACCAGAGCAGCCAAACTTGCCCAGATAAGGGAATAATGAATGGAGGAAAGAAACATACGGTGAATATCTGTCGGCGAGATCTCGTACTTTTTCATCAGGGCCATGAAATAGCTGGCGGCAAGCTGATCTACGGTCAGCCAGATCACGAGCATGATACTGGCAATTACCGGTACTACATTTGTGAGAAGAAGTTTCCAAAGCAGGCGCTCCCTGAACAAGATCATTCTCGCTCCTCATCGGAGAATATATACCCGAAACCGCGGACGGTGAGAATATAGCGGGGCCGCGCAGGTTGCAGTTCCAACTTTTGTCTGAGCTTGCCGATATGGACATCGATTACCCGGTCGACGACAATTTCGCCTTGCCTATACAATACATCGAGAAGTTCGCTACGCGAAAAAACCCGTCCTGGTGCCTGCATCAAGGTCTGGAGAAGCTTATACTCAGTGGCTGTCAAGGTGACAGGCCGGCCATGCAAGTTGAGTCGATGCTTTTCAAGATCTAGCTCCAGGCTGCCACAGATCAGCTTTTCGTTTTTTTCGACCGGTGTAAAATGCAATCTCCGAAGGATCGCCTTGACACGGGCCACCAATTCCCGAGGGCTGAAAGGTTTGACTACATAATCGTCAGCGCCAAGAGACAGGCCGGTCACCCGGTCGATCTCTTCCTCTCTGGCTGTCAGCATCAACACCGGAACATTAGAGAAGGTTCTGAGCTGCCGGCAGACTTCCCATCCATCGACCTTCGGCAGCATGATATCAAGTATCACAAAACCGGGCTTTTGCTGTTTGGCCAACTGGAGGGCCTTCTCGCCATCAGCGGCGGTGATGGTCGAAAAACCTTCCCGTTCAAGGTAAGTTTTAACCAAAGATGCGGTGTTGGCATCATCTTCGACGATCAGTATAGGTCCGTCACAGTTGTGCATCGGGTATCTTGACAATGGAAAGAGCAATCATTCAGGAGTGCCTCAGAGTTGTTTCCCGTTGTTTAGAAAGATGTTTTCGCCTAAATCTTTAAAAAGTGGAATAAGGAAATAAGGACGACGTAAGTCCCCAAGGGTCTAAGATTCTGATCTGACGGGTTGAAATGGGAACGCCATAGACCAAATCGGTGACCTTGGTCGAAGTTATTCGATAGTAAAGATATTTCTACTACCCTGAAAGGGCTGTGTGATCTGTAGGTGACGGACCAGATAAATAAAAATAAGAGGAAGCCTTTTCCTAAATGACTGTCCCTTAGCTGTAAAAGCTGAAGCACTCAAATTTTCCGGCAAGTTCCTAAGACAAATATAATGACAGCGATCAGAAAATTCCGCAATTCCGTACACGTTTTCCTTGAAGAAGGGCCAGTCTCACCTGGCAATAACTCGCAATATAATCCACTTCTTTGATTTTTCAAAATTTTTAATTTTGTTGTAGATGGAACGGAAATTGCATTATATTTAACGTATTTATAAACAATTACAGAACAAACCGGATTCTTTTTACATCATTTTGCACACTACTTATCTCCAGGCAAACATGAATTTTGCCAGAGGGAAAATTGCTCTTTAAAAAATCTAAATAGGGGGGAAGTATATGAACATACGAGTGATTGCGTTTCTGGGGGCCATAATATTCTTTCCAATGGCAGCGATTGGCGGCACGAATACAACAACGTATACTACAAGCACAAAAAATATATTTGATACATCCTATGCAACCGACAATCAGCAGATTGACACTTTTTCGACGGAACTCATTGGTCGCATACAGGGCAGCTCAACATTATTTGATAAGACGTTTAATGTAGCGTACACCGACCCATCGGTCCAGGCCGCAATCGTGGCCGCAGAAGGAGTATTGACAGGAGCTGGCGCTTCTTCATTCCTTGGGCCTAATCTCCTGACCTCCGACACTTCTCTCGCAAGTAGTATTGTTTCTGTAGGATCTCCGGTTGGCACATCTACAGATGTCTCTTATTCTACTTCATTGTATATTGGCCCACAAACCATCTGGGTTTCGGACAATCAATCACAACAATTCGACATCCCCGCAGGTTCACAAGATTATGATACCCTGGTAACCTCTATCATTTACCAAACAATCACCACGACAACAACCGACACGTACCTGACCCGGGACGTTTACGAGTTGGATGGAGTCACAACGACGGTGCCGACGCAAATACCTGAACCAGCAACCATGAGCCTGCTGGCGGTAGGATTGCTGTCTCTTGGTGCATATCGTAGGAAAATCACTGACAAGTAGTGAATCAAAAAAAGGTGGTTGTCATTCTGCGCTGCTTGTTGATTACAGACCATGTCCTCGACATGCTGTTTAGGCTATTCTTTAGTAATCACCTGATACGAATCGGTATTTCGATATAATCAGTGCAACCCAAATGAAACATATACTTTTTAAGTTCAATCGGTAAAGCCAAATGACATTCGAATTCGATGAGACAACGCCGGACATTCTTCGAAATCAGATACTGGCTTACCATATGACCGATGTCCTTACGGATCGTGAGCGCGCCCGGTTTTTCGGCTTACCGGAAGGATGCCGTATCCGTGAGCGCGCCAAGATTCTCGCTTTGGAAAAACTGTCGATGGGGTGCAATGTCTGGATAGGAGAAGGTGCTGTCCTCGACGCGCAAGGTGGTTTAACGATAGGTGATTTCACCCAGATCGGAATCAATGTCATGATTTGGAGCCATTCCAGCCACCAACAGGCCCTGGCATCAAACACCGGCATAAGCAATAAAGACATTATTTACAGGCCTACCAAAATTGGTAGCAATGTCTTTATTGCCGGCCCCTCTGTTATTGCTCCAGGAGTGACAATTGGCGATCGAGTGATCATCTCTCCATTAAGTTTTGTTGATAGAGACCTTCCTGACGATTCTATGTTCAGTCCTTCACGCAATCTGCAAACGCTCCAGGAAAAGGTAAAGAAAATTGAGGTGGCACTTGAGATGATCCTTGCAAAAGGGTTTTCACCTGAAACCCATCCTGGCGACATGAACGATGTCTGACCCAAGTAGAGCTCTTGTTACTGGCGGAGCTGGGTTCATCGGTTCCGAATTGGTTGCTCAACTCGTCGACTGTGGCTGGGATGTTGTCGTACTCGACAATCTGGTGACGGGGCGCTGGGAAAACCTTGACTCGGTCAACCTCCCTGATTATGCCAAAATCACCGGCGACATACGAGATGAAGCGTTACTCTCCCGGTTGATGGTGGGAGTGGACACCGTATTCCATTTGGCATGCCGCGGCGTGCGATTCAGTCTGCATTCGCCGCAGGAAACACACGCGGTAAATGCAACCGGAACCATTGCAGTACTCGAGGCCGCTCGCCATTCGGGAGTGCGGCGCTTCCTTCATGTGTCCAGTTCCGAGATCTACGGTATTGCGGGCGGTTCGCCCATGCGGGAAGATGGCCCGGCCTTGCCGACCACAGCCTATGGCGCCTCCAAACTTGCAGGAGAGGCCTATGCGCGTGCCTATGGACGCAGTTATGGCGTTCCGGTTACTATTGTACGTCCTTTCAACAGCTTCGGCCCTCGCGCGCACCATGAGGGCGACGCAGGAGAAGTAATACCGAAATTCGTATTGCGCGCACTGGCTGGACAACATTTGACCATTTTCGGCGATGGCAAACAAACGCGGGATTTCAGTTATGTTTCCGACACTGCACGTGGCATCATGCTTGCCGCAAAGGAGCCACAAGCAGAGGGCGAAACAATTAACCTCGGCAGCGGCAGCGAAATGTCGATTCACTGCTTGGCACTAGAAGTGCTCAAGGTCGTCGCCAATGACAGAGCAACCTTACATTTCGATTCCGCTAGGCCAGGCGATCTTCCTCGCCTGTGCGCATCTACAGAAAAAGCGCAACGATTGCTACGCTTCTTTCCCAAAATTACTTTCAGTGAAGGACTCTCTCGGCTGATAAAATGGTATGGGCGCGATTCAAAGCTGGCGGTAGATCTTTTGAAACGGGATGTCGTCCGTAACTGGGTGGTAATTAATGGTTAAACCGCCTCTTATTCCAATAGCACGGCCCGAACACGATGAGGGAGAAGCAGAGGCAGTGCGCCATGTCCTCGCAACCGACTGGTGGACGCAGGGGCCAGAAGTAGAGCGCTTTGAAAAAGAGTTTGCGGCCTTCGTTTGCGCCCCTTATGCCTGTGCCGTATCATCAGGCACAACCGCCTTGCATCTTGCCCTACTGGTTGCTGGTGTGATGCCTGGTGACGAGGTGATCACGGTAAGTCATTCCTTCATTGCAACTGCCAACGCAATTCGTTATTGCCAGGCAATACCCGTCTTTGTCGATATAACACCTGCAACGTTTAACATCGATCCAAACCTGATCGAGAAAGTAATAACCTCCCGAACGCGCGCGATAGTCTGTGTTCACCAAATGGGCATGCCCTGCGATTTGGCAGCATTAATAACCATTGCTCAACGCCATGGCTTGGTGTTGATCGAAGACGCAGCTTGCGCGGCCGGGAGTGAGATTCTCCAGAAAGGTCAATGGGAGAAGATCGGAAGGCCTCACGGAGATCTTGCCTGCTTTTCGTTTCATCCCCGTAAGGTACTCAGCACCGGTGACGGTGGAATGATCACAACTGCAAATAGTGGATGGGACGATCGCCTACGTCGTCTGCGTCATCACGGGATGAACGTGCCGGCTCACTTTCGGCACAGAGCCGCCAAGGTTATCTGCGAGGGATATGGAGAACTCGGCTACAATTATCGCCTTACAGATATTCAGGCGGCAATCGGCCGGGTACAACTGGGGAAATTGCCAGACATGGTCCTCCGCCGTCGCGACCTTGCTGTTCGCTACCGGCACTTGCTGGCAGGGCAGCGACTAATTACCTTGCCGTTCGAGCCAGAGTGGGCGCGCAGCAACTGGCAAAGCTTTGCTGTTCGGCTTGCTCCTGAAGTCGATCAACTCACTCTTATGCAAATTCTGCTTGATAACGGAATAGCCACGAGGCGGGGAATAATGAATGCACACCGCGAGCGTGCATACTCTTGTGGAACCTGGTCGTGCGGAAAAGCCTGCATTAATTGCCTTGAGAACACTTGCGTGCGGCTAAAACAGAGCGAGGATGCGCAAGATCAAACCATATTGTTGCCCTTGTTTCCTTCTCTGGCCAGCGAGGAACAAGATCAAGTTGTCCGGGCGTTGAATGAGATTCTGGTTTCGCCCCCGCTGCTATGGAAATAACGAGAAGAATAATGCTCAGCATCATCACCCCCGCCTACAACGAAGTATTGAACCTGCCCATCTTGCGTGAGCGTCTGGCTACCGTCTTAGGTGGGCTCAGCGTCGAATGGGAATGGATCATCATTGATGACGGTTCTCGTGATGGTACCTATGCACTCATCTGCCAATGGGCGGCTACTGACCGGCGTATTCGTGGTGCACGCTTGTCCCGCAATTACGGCTCTCATTCAGCCCTCACCTGTGGAATGGGGCTGGCACGGGGTGAGGGGATCGTCTCCCTGGCTGCCGATCTGCAGGATCCACCAGAAATCATCTGTGAACTTTATGAACTCTGGCGCATCGGGGCAAAAGTGGTATGGGCAGTGCCGCAGCGGGACCATACAGGACTGCATACCATTTTTTATTCACTGCTGCGCCGCGGTGATGGACTAGCCGACCATCCGCTTTCAGGAAGCGGGTTCGTACTCATTGACCGTGCGGTGGCAGAGGTCCTGAATGCTGCCGAGGAGCGCAACTCGAATCTCTTTGCGCGCATCCGGTTGGCGGGTTTTTCTCAGGACAGCGTATCCTATCGCAAGGCTAAACGGAACCACGGCCGGAGTGGCTGGACTCAGCGCAAAAAATTAAAGCTGGCGCTGGATTCGCTTACTGGTTTCGATCACGCGCTGGTGCGCAGCATGACCTACCTTGGATTTCTTGTTGCAGCAGTTGGATTTTCGATGGCAATTTACGTTGTGGCACTTTTTTTTACAGGCCAACCACCAACGGGCTGGGCGTCCATCATGACTGCTATCCTGCTGCTTGGGGGAGTACAGATGATATTTCTCGGCGTGTTGGGAGAATACGCGTGGCGGACGCTTGACGAGACACGTGATCGGCCGCTCTTTGTGGTCGAAGCAGCCACTGATGTCGAAGAAACAGACGACAAGTTATGCCCCCGTTGTCTGTAAAGATAAAATATCCTTTGTGGCTTGTTGTGCAATGGATTCTTGCACCTTGCCTTCAAAGAATGATCCGAAGTAAAGTATGTAAAACATTTACGGTAGATAGGACAGGGCGTTGGCTTGATATAGGATGCGGACCTCGCTCACTCGTTGCGCGAACTCTTCCCGGCACACTGGTCGCAATCGATTCCGTCGCAGAAATGTTGCCTTCGACCCAACGTGATTTTACAATCTGTGCCTGCGCAAATGCCGTTGCTTTACCGTTTACCTCTGGAAGTTTCGATGGGGTTTTTTGCTTTGGTCTGCTGCACCACTTAAAGGAAGACGAGGTTGAGTTAGTGCTTGCCGAAATGCAACGTGTTGCACGACCAGGTGGATCGATTTTGCTGCTCGACAGTGTGAGACCCCATTCAATACTGCGTCGTCCCTTTGCAGCCTTTTTACGGGCTCTTGACCGTGGATCTTATGTCAGGACGGAAGACGCACTGCGTGGCTTGCTCAATCGCCGTGGGTTTCGTATAGGTCCCCGTTTCACCTATTCCTGGACCGGGCTTGAGGGATGCTGGGCAAGGTTCAACAACAACGGCCGCAAGTCCCACCGTTTGCCCCTATGAGGGCCTGAATTAAAAGGCATGCTGTTTATGATGAGAATCGGTATTTCAAAATCGGGCACGGTACAATCGATACAAGAGGATGCTCTCTTTCATGATAGAGCAAATAGCTAAAATAATGAACAAAACAATCATTGCGTATCGTTACAAAAGAGGCCCCCAGTGGATTTGTACCTTGACTTTATCTGACTTCCATGAACCAGAAAGATCTCATGCCTATAGCTGATGACGTATGTCTCAACAAAGGGGTGATCATTCAACATCCCAATCTTGTAAATCTTTACGGCTGCACTATCGGCGAGGGTTCTTCCATTGGTCCCTTTGTAGAAATTCAGCGTGATGTTGTTGTCGGGAGATTATGCAAGATTTCCTCGCATACGTTTATATGCTCAGGGGTTATCATTGCCGATGAAGTATTTATCGGTCATGGTGTGATATTTACTAACGACCTCTATCCGCAAGCCGCACGCAACGGAAACTTGCTCCGGTCGGGAGATTGGGAATTACGGCCCATTCACGTTGAGTACGGCGCCTCTATCGGCAGTGGCGCTATTATTCTGCCTGGTGTATCAATTGGGCGTGGGGCCGTAGTAGGGGCTGGATCTGTCGTAACCTGCGATGTACCTGACCTCACGGTAGTAGCTGGTGTCCCGGCGCGCGTAATAAAATCACTTTCAACCACTGATGACTGTTAATGCGAATATGATAGGAATAGGTGTGGTTGGCTATGGCTATTGGGGACCCCTGCTTGCGCGCAATTTTGCTGCAATCCCCGGTTCTCGTCTTGTTGCTGTTTGCGATAGCAGTGATGAACAGCTCGCTCTCGCTCGCATGCATTATTCTCAGCTGCGTTGTGTAACTTCTATAATAGAGTTGCTTGAGGACTCTCGGATAGATGCAGTTGCTATTGCTACACCCGTTTCATCACACTTCGAACTCGTCCACGCTTGTCTCATTGCCGGCAAACATGTTCTCGTCGAGAAACCGCTTGCCTCATCGAGTAACCAAGCGCGCGCCTTGGTGAAAACAGCCGAGGATTATCGTCGCGTGTTACTGATTGATCATACGTATTTATATTCAAGTGCAGTACAGGCTATTTCCGCAGCGCTCACGCACGGTGAGTTGGGCGAGGTGTATTATTACGACAGTGTACGTATCAATCTCGGCCGCTTCCGTTCAGACGTCGATGTATTATGGGATCTAGCTAGTCATGATCTTGCGATACTCGACTACCTGTTCAATGATGCGCCCACCTCGTTGCAGGCGGTTGGATTCACGTATCCACCGGGCGAGATGTGCCCACTTGCCTATCTAACTCTACGCTGGGGCGAGCGCCGTATTGCACAGATTCACGTGAGCTGGCTCGCACCGGTAAAAGTTAGGAGGACACTCATAGGAGGCAGCTTGGGCATGGTGGTTTTTGATGATCTCGATCCCGATACCAAATTACGTATTTACGATCACGGCATTGCAGGAACAGGCCCTTCGAACAGGCAGGGTGATGCGCCCTTACAATGGCGAATTGGTTATCGCAGGGGTGAAATGCGGGCGCCGCTGCTAAGCATTGCCGAACCATTGCGTAACCTGGCCGAGCACTTTATCGACTGTATATCAAAAGGTGCCCCTGTCCGCTCTGACGGTGATTCTGGAGTTCGCGTTATCGAGTGGCTGGAAGCGGCACAACGTTCGCTGGCTCAAGGAGGCATCCCGGTACATCTTGACATTTCAACGAAGGTCTCCGAATGACGAGCCGTTATTTGACACGCAAGGCAGGCATGTTTTTTTTGCTTACGGTATATTTTGCCGTAATCGCTGTGCGATATGCTGAACCAATTCTCGATGGCGATTTGTTTTGGCACCTCGCTTATGCTCAGCAGATGTTCGACCACCATACGCTTGTGCCCAATGCCACACTCTATTCATGGACACCTGTCAACGGGCGGATGATCTATTGCGCTTGGTTGTCAGAGCTTGCGTTTTTTGGTCTCTGGAAAATGTTAGGAATGATCGGAGTGTTTGCATTGCGGTATGCAATCATCATAGCAATCACTGGTCTGTTCTGGACTATAATCCATCGCGCGCGATTTACTACCTGTCCTGCTGCGCTGCTTGCCATCCTTATGTTGGCTGTTACCGCTTACCCGGGTTCTATGCAAAAGCCTGAGTTGTTTTCCTTATTATTTTATCACACCACGCTCTCGTGTTATTTCCGTGCTAAGTTGGCCTCGCATGCCAGTGAAAATCCTTTACCATGGTTGTATGCCATTCCCTTTATAATGCTGATCTGGGCAAACGCACATGGCGCTCATGTTCTACTGGCTCCTTTTTTGATTGCTACCGCTGCGGGTGAAGTCCTGAACTGGCGTTTCTCGTCGAAAATTGGTTTCTCAGGTCGGCATTTGGCTCATCTACTTTGTGCTTGGGCATTGTGTGCCATTGCCATTTGTCTAACGCCCTATGGCATATCCTATCCCCTGCAAAACTTACACGAACTCTCGGCTTGGGGAAAAAATCGGCCGGATGGGATTTGGAACACCTCAAACCTTCCTATATATAGTTCCGGTGTGCTTCACCCCTTGTCGCAGGCACAGGTTTTTGCTGCACTTGCGGTCCTGGTTATCGGAATGTTTATTGTCATAGCTCGGCAGCGAGAGGTCCGCGCTCGGGTGGATTATGCTTTGGCTCTAAGTTTGATTGTTTTCCTTCCTATATCTGTGCTCATAGGCCGGGCAAGCTATTTATGGCCTGCGCTCTCTTGCTATTCGATAGTTTTCCTGACCTTTCTAGCTCAGCAGAAACATTTTCCAAATGGACAGCCTTCGCTACTGTCATTTTCCAGGTGGAGAATTGGCCAAGTCTTTGCCACATTAGCTTTTATCTTTGTATCACTATGCACTGGATATGACGTATACGCGCGGCCTCAGGCGGGAAGTTGGCTAGGCTTTGGCATAGGTTATTGCAATCCAGTTCAAGAGTCGGAATATTTGGCGAAGGCCAACCTCGGCCCACGTTACTACAATACATTCGATTCTGGAGGTTATCTTCTCTGGCGTCTTTATCCTCAATACCAGGTTATGGTTGACCCGCGCTCTTTTCCTTATCTTGATTGGTTCCAAGACCAGTATAACTTTGCATATGGAACTAACTTCGCGGAATTCCTTGCACGCTATCCTGCGGATCTTGCCATTATAGATTTGAAAAAATTTTACTGCTGGCGAAATTTCATTCGAGCCAATGACTGGCATATCTTGTTCTATGGACCAACCGCGGCAATATTCGCGCGTGGCTTAGCTTTCAAGGATCGACGCGTTGAAAAGGCTGTTGAGCTGCAGAATTTGCGTAATGCAGAAACAGCGTTCTCTGTGTACGATTTTTCTGTTGTTGTAGGCGACTATGAGACTACCTGGAGAATTCTTGCACAACTCGAGACCACTCTCATTTGGCAAGCAGACAAAACTTTGTTGAAACGGGCGCAAACCTATCGCTCTGCGCACATTGCCCTTTCACATGGAGATTATGACGAAGCTAACTGGCTTTTCTCTCTGGTATTGCGCAATGGCGTCGTCGCGGACCGTGATCAGCTGATTCTGACTCTACTGCGCAGCCGCCAGAGGTTATTGGATCAGGGCAACAAAGAGGCAGCACAAACCATTGCCTCTGGTCTGGCACGCCTTGCACTACCAAATGTTCCTGAGCATTAGACAAGGATAAAGACAGAGCTTCCGCCGTAAAATTTACCAAAATGATATCCGCTATTTTAAAGTAATACGGCTTACTAAAGATTGTCTTTACTGTCATGGCGATCCAAAAGGGGAAAAGGATCCCCACTGGTGGAACAAAAGTGGGCTGGCACGAAGGGGAAATTCACGGTGCTTTGAAATCATCAGCTCTCTCAATGAAGCCAAGGCCGAAATGTTATACGCTAAGCTTTCCATTGGCGCCTGGACGCTTGGGATTCTTTGCATCATTGCTCTCGTAACCTGGCTGCTGATGGAAAAAAATGTCATTCAGCCGCTTAGGAATTCATCCCGCTATATTAAAGAAATTGCTAATGGAAATCTGGCGGCGGTACCCAGCCGATGCAATTAGGGGGATTGGCAAAAACAATGGTTAAATGAAAGCCAAGACCCTTTACAGTAAATGACCTCAACGTTGGGTATGTGGTTTTGTATGCAAGGGAAGTGGACCCGGTTAAGAGGTCTTGCTTAGCGTTTTTAAAGAAAGGTAATCTATTCCATGAAAGCGACAAATAGTAATTAATCGGGTTCCGATAAAAATTGTTCTGATTCTTCAAACGTTGATAGATATATCGGCATGTATCCCCCTTTCATATTTTCGGTTATTCTAGATAGTTGATTAAAAGTAGTCTTTGTTTTGACCACTCTGACGATTTTCCCAATATTTTTATTTATCAGAAATTCCATTATCCTTTGAAAGGTCGGGGCACTGTCGAGATGAATGATCTTGCAATTCGATATATCATTCAGGACATTGAATCCGGGTTTTAATTGCGGTACACATGTAAGCACATCCGCATAGAGATTTTCCATCTCTTCCTTACTGATTGAACCTGTCATTGTAATATTTAGCCTGTTTTGGGCGGTATTGACAATTACTTTTGACATTTTTGTTTGTTCCATATCCCCAAATCCCTTGAAGAATTCCTCAGATCTTTTTTTGGAAGCTTAGAGATAAAGTACGTCAACTAAAAACCGAAATCAAATACTGGATTTGATGGCGAGAGTGAAACAGAGTGAAGACAGAAGATCTTTATTACGGAAAATAAGCACAAATCAAGGACAGAGAGGAAATACGCGATGAGCCTCCTTGGTTGCCGAACAATGCTACTGACCGGCTTTTCGAGGCAATCCGATTCCGAATAACAAGCATCACGATGAGGGGGATCATCAATTCTTACCGCAGCATAACACGAAATTGAGTGGCGTAGGCCGAGGACGTGAAACAATACCTGACGCGTGGCCCGGAGCCTGATATGTAGTAGTTAGGACTTGATCTGACAGTTGCCAGTTTTTTACTGGCGCCTGTCTGGACAGATTTGATTCAAGTTTTTATCCTGCCATAATTTCAATCCCATCCTCAAGTGTTTCCATGGAGTCCGCCCACAGTACATTTTCCCCTGATGGATTCTTTCTGTGTTGTAGCGAACAAGCCATTCATCGAGGTCTTTTTGCAGTTCATCTATTGTGGGATAGAGTTTTTTACGAAAAGTCACCTGATAGAATGCTTGGCCCAGCCATATAGATGATTTAAACATACCGGACAAAACCCAGCTATGTTTTCATAAACTCAGTAATAGATGAGCAGTTGATCCCCGCATGGCAATCATTTCAGAACGCCGAGTGACCGGGCTGCAAGGAGTAGCAGTCCGGTAATCATCACAGTACCGAAGAAGCTGAAGGTGTGCCGGGCTATCCGCTCGGGCAGGAACGTATCGAAAACGTAGCCGGTCTCAGCGCCGTACTTGACGGCGACAGCAGTCAGAGGGCACTTCATCTTATTACCAGCGAGTACAGCGACCTCGACGCTCAGCAGTACCAGTGCGATCCATAGCCACACACCCAGAGTTCCTGTGATTCCCGCATACAGGAGAACGAACGTTGCGGTGGCCATCACAAGATAAATGGCTGTGTGTATGCCGCGGATAAGTGCGATACATTGTATATTGGTCATGCGTGGTTCCTCTCTGACCAGTGTGGCCCTATCCACGAACCTGCATTAAAACCTATAAACCTATTAACCGGAACGATTAATACTATGAGCTTTTCATTTTCCTTCGAGGCCATAGATAAAAAGGATGAGCCCAACCATCGAAGTTTACAATGAAGGGAAGCTTCATACGACAAGGCCAGATAATTCCACATCGCCAACGAATGGCTCTCATAAACAAATTGTACAATTATCAACTTCTTTCCGTGATGTCCACTGAGAACATGTCGCGTTCAATTCAATATACAGTCGAAACGGCCAACAGTGGTACATGTGCAAATTTGAGCTTATATCCGGGCAGTGAAACCACCTTGGCAGGCAAATTTGGAGTGAGCAATATCTCTTGACATATAGGGTAGGGGGGTATACTAGTATATATGCAACTACAGTGATCGTATACTTTCTAGGCTTCAGCTTTACAGCGAGGCCTGGAACCTAATGTTATGGAGGGAAGCGCATGGATACATTAAAGAATTCCTGCTCAAATTGCGATGGTGGATCAGAAGATGGAAAACGTAAAAGCCATCATGACGATAAAACCATGCAGGAACTTGTGAGCCGATTGAATCGCATTGAGGGACAAGTGCGCGGCGTTAAAGGGATGATCGAGCGGCGTGTGTATTGTGATGATATTTTGAACCAGATTTCTTCTGTCCAGTCAGCCTTACACGGAGCCGCTATGTTGCTATTGGAAAAACATATGAAATCCTGCGTCACAGAGCAGCTTCAAGCCGGTGATGAACACGTGATGGATGAAGTCCTGAAGACAATTTCCAAGTTGACTAAATAAGTTGCTTGCAGAGATTATTTTTGAGCGGCTGACAATCAAGGTAACGGCTACAAGGGCTGAGGAGATTTTGACATGACTGATCCGACTGATAACGAACATCTAGAACAAACGGAGATTTCCGTCTATGGGATGACCTGTGGGAACTGTGTGCGGCATGTGACCAAAACACTTGAGAAACTTCAGGGGTTAGAAAATATCCGGGTCTCCTTGACTGACAGCAAAGCTTATTTTTCCCAGAAGAGTTCTCGGGTTGGGATGGATGACGTAATTCAGGCAATTAAAGAAGCAGGATATTCGACCAGAATTGTTC
This sequence comes from Desulfosporosinus sp., assembly GCA_031292075.1. Lineage (GTDB taxonomy): Bacteria > Bacillota > Desulfitobacteriia > Desulfitobacteriales > Desulfitobacteriaceae > Desulfosporosinus. The sequence continues at coordinate 4,211 of JARLHW010000142.1, read as the reverse complement.
CTGCGAAAGGAACTGACGGGGCTTCAGCAAAAAATGGTATGGGCAAGAAATCGGCCTCTTTTGAAGTGCCTATGTCGGAGGGGGCCGATGTCAAATCGACGGCTACCGGGGCTGACACTGAACTCAAGAGGCAGTTTAAGATCAGTGGCATGACATGCGCCAACTGTGCGTTGACTATCGAGAAAAAACTTATAGCGACACCTGGAGTACATATCGCCTCAGTGAATTTTGCCAACGAGACGGTTACAATTGATTTTGATCCGCAAATAATAAATTTGAGCGGAGTGTTCAACCAGGTCAGGGAGGTCGGATATATTCCCCTGGAAAATATGAAAGATGCCGAAGAAGACCGCTTTGCAGTCAGGCAACGAAACTGGCTTATATTCAGTGCTTTTCTATCGCTTCCCATCGTGTCGATGATGTTCTTGCCCCTTTCCCTGTTCACGATGTACAGCATATTTGCCATGGCAACGGTCATGCAATTCACTGCCGGTTGTACCTTTTATCGCGGGGCATATCATGCCTTACAGAATAAATCCTCTAATATGGATGTTCTTGTGGCCATGGGAATCACGGCGGCGTATGGCTATAGTGTATTAACCACCTTCCCGCAGATCTTTTTTCATGGGCCGACTTTTTTCGATACTTCCGCCTTGTTGATTACCTTTGTGCGTTTCGGGAAATATCTGGAGGCCAAAGCGAAGGGGCGGGCCGGTCAGGCGTTAAAAAGGCTGCTGGAGTTGCAGGCGAATAAAGCTCGCCTGCTTATCAATGGCGAAGAAAAGGAGGTGGCTGCGGCTGACCTGGAGATCGGCGACATTGTCATTGTAAAACCCGGCGAAAGAATTCCGTTGGACGGCGAGATTATCGAAGGACAAGCCAGTATCGATGAGGCCATGCTGACCGGAGAGTCCATTCCGGTTGATAAAGTGGTTGGTGACCCCGTGATCGGCGCTACAATTAACCGTTCCGGAAGTATTAAAGTGAGAACAACCAGGACAGGTAAGGATACGGTGCTTTCCGGGATTATCAAGATGGTGGAAGATGCCCAGGGGGTTAAACCACCGATCCAGCGTCTGGCTGACACGATCTCCAATTATTTTGTTCCGACTGTCGTAGCCCTGGCAACTATAACCTTCTTGACCTGGTATTTCTTGCTTAACAGCACCTTTGTTTTTGCTTTAACAGCAGCCATTGCTGTCCTGGTCATAGCTTGTCCTTGTGCTTTGGGGCTGGCGACACCGACGGCGATCATGGTCGGAAGCGGAGTTGGCCTGAATCGCGGCATTCTCTTTAAATCTGCGGCAGTACTGGAGTCCATCTCTTCCTTAGAGGCTGTTGGCTTTGATAAGACAGGAACGCTGACGAAAGGTGCTCCAGAGGTCACGGATATCGTAGGGTCCGCTAATTTTAAAGAACAAGAACTTTTGCAAATTGCGGCAGCAGGTGAAAATTCATCCATACACCCCCTAGCTCAAGCAGTCGTGACTCGTGCCAAGAAGGAACGTTTGGCAATTGCAGAAGTCCGGGATTATCACGAGGAGAGCGGTCACGGCATTGCCTGCTCTTACCAGGGCCAACCCTTGCTCATCGGCAATATGAAGCTGATGCAAAAATGGGGGATCGATATAAGCGACCTCGAACAGAGCTTTCAACGCTTGGCCGAGGCTGGAAAGACGACGATTGTTATCTCACTGAATGGCCGCGGCATTGGCTTGATCGGTCTTGCGGATGTGCTGAAGGACAGCACGAAGGAGGCGATCAAGCGCCTGCACAGCCTGGGGCTGAAGACGTTTATGATTACAGGGGACAATAGGAAGGTCGCGCACATGGTTGCCCAGGAAGTCGGTATTGATGAAATAACATCCGAGGTCCTGCCTCAAGATAAAATCAACATTATCAAAGAATATCAGGCACGAGGGCTGAAAGTCGCCATGGTTGGCGACGGGATTAACGATGCCCCGGCCCTTGCTCAAGCGGATATCGGCATTGCCATAGGTTCTGGCACTGATGTTGCCAAGGAAACAGGCGATGTTATTTTAGTGCGGAATGACCTTCTCGATGTGGAAAGGGCGATCCGGTTAGGCCGGAAAACGTTAAATAAAATCAAGCAGAACCTCTTTTGGGCTTTGGTCTATAACGTCATTGGAATTCCCGTAGCTGCTGGCGTGCTCTATCCCTTGACCGGAAACCTCCTGCAGCCTGAATGGGCTGGGCTTGCCATGGCCTTTTCCTCAGTATCCGTTGTGACGAATTCCTTACTTCTTAAGAGGTATGGCAAAAGACTGCTCGATTAGGCTGCCTTCTGAATGAAAAAAGCATAGCGCGGCTTCCATTCGTAACAAGAATTTAACACTCATTCCCTCTATCCACCCCTTTGAAGGGAAAGATTAAAGAGGGGAATGGGTCATTAGGGTGCGCGCACATTCGCGCGAGCATATCAATTTATAAAAATAACTTATCCAATGTCTTACCAGGCGGGAGGTGGAAATGATGACTGAGACAGTTCTTAAAATTGAAGGAATGACGTGTATGCACTGCAAAATGAGCGTTGAAAAAGCCCTCATGAAGGTAGTGGGCGTGACAAGCGTCCAGGTCGACCTGGTCAATAAGCAAGCCATAATAGTTGGTTCAGCAGAACAGGCCGTTTTGGCTAAAGCCATTTCCGATGCCGGGTTCAATGCAGTAAGCTGACATCCATATGAGAAAACGTAAGGAGGCAGGATTTTGAGGGAATTAAAGCAGATTGATGGGATAGAAATACTTACCGTGATTGATAACTATATAGATGTTTTTCTTCCTGAGAGTGCTGAGGTGAAAAGAAGATCTCTCTGGTCCAATGGCCAACTGGCCCAACCTCTTTTGGCAGAGCATGGTCTGTGTTTGCTTATCACGGCCTATGACGGTGATAAAAAACATTCTGTTCTGGTCGATTCTGGCAATACTGCAATAGGTTGCACACACAATCTCGATGTCATGGGAATTCAGTTGGATCAGGTGGAGGCCCTTGTCCTCAGCCATGGGCATTTCGACCACACTGGTTCTATCCTGAAATTTTATGAAAGGGGCAACTTACGACAAGGAACCCCTTTATATCTCCACTCTGCAGCCTTTGCTGAAAGAGGCATCAAAGCGTTATCAGGGGAGAAATTCCCATTGCCGCAATTATCTAGAGAGAGTTTGCAAGAGCAAGGTTCCAAGATAGTTATGGAAGATGGACCTTCTGTAATTGGAAACGGCTGTTGTCTGCTCACCGGCGAGGTCCCCAGACGGTCCTTTGAGATTGGTTTTCCTATCGGATGGCGCAATGAAGATGGAAATATAATACGAGACGATATTCCGGACGATCAGTCTTTGGTATTCCACGTAAAAGGTAAAGGGCTCGTGGTCGTTTTGGGTTGTGGACATTCCGGGGTTGTCAACATTTTGAATTATGCCAAGTCACTAACAGGGTGCGATAATATTTACATGGTTATGGGCGGTTTTCATCTTACAGGTGAAATTTTTGAAAGCTATACTAGCCAAACCATTGACGCCCTCATAGAGATGCAGCCTAAAATGGTGGTTCCTACCCATTGCACAGGGTTTAAATCTACATGTGAAATCGCAAGGCGCATGTCGGATTCCTTTGTCCTGAATTCGGTTGGTACCACTTTCAGAATCTTTCCAGCTTCAAGCAAATAATGATGAATAGACCTCATCATAAGCGGGGTTTGGTTATTCCTTACATATCTCGGATTTAATCTTTTGTGTTCAAGGTAAGAGGTTCCTTAGTATGTCCTCAATGGAGTACTGTCTATCATCACCACAACAATAATTCTTGGTATTTATTGTGATTGAAGGAACCGATTAAATTTCACAAGATCGCTATTCTGATGGCTGTATTAGGGGTTATTTTTTTCTCTATTGACCAGGCAAAGACATAATGAAGACTGAAAAATCCGGATGGCCGCTGGATGAAACTGCCCCAGAAGCCTACGAACGATATATAGTCCCCGCCTGGATGGGTCAATGGGCTCAATCCCTTATCGAACAGGCAGAAATTAAACCGGGGAATCGAATACTTGATGTCGCTTGCGGTACCGGTATAGTTGCCAGGAAATCAGCGCATCTTGCTGGAACGAATGGATATGTTGCTGGACTGGATGCAGACAAAAATATGCTGCAAGCAGCAAAAAGATTCGCCGAACGGGACGGAGTATCCTCGATAG
>JARLHW010000012.1 GCA_031292075.1 Desulfosporosinus sp. | reverse complement strand
GAGCCAGGATTTCCATGAACTCATTCATTTTCAATGCCCTCGCTCCTTCCAGTTACACAGATCATCGTCGCAGGAACCACAGGGATCACTTATCAACTCAGCTAATTTATCCGCAGTTAGGGATGCAAACTCGCACTGACGACATTTCCCACAAGATGCTTCGATGGACTGTTTTTCCCCCTTAGCCCAATGGTCTATCGACATAATAAATTTCATAACCATAGCGCCCACCTGGATCGCTTCCTCACGAAGCCTTTCTTTGTCCGGACGTTTTTTCCGGATTTCCTCAAAGAGTTCGTCGAGCTCTTCCAACATCACGGCATAACCCTCATGAGGTGAAACGAAGCTTGTCCCATATATTTTGTTAGCTCGTTTAAGTTCTTCGATCAGGAGGGTTGCTGTTACTTTTGTCTGTATAGCTCGATCAAGTTCGTTGACTAGCGTGATTGGTTTTCGCATTTATTGACACCCTTTCTCTATCGCGTCACGCCAACATTGACGACAAAAGTGACGACAATTTAAGTCCTTGTGTTCCACGAGACCGATGAAGTCCGGGCATATCTCAGATTTTATTAATTCCACAAACCGTTCAAGTCGACGTTTTAACTCAGTGTTTTCGGCCTTGGCTATAGACCGTAATGCTTCAATCCAGCACTGTTTGCAGCCACGACTACATCCTGTTCTGCGCTCGTTTGGGCATTGAAGGCTAAAGGCAAATAATCGGGTTAGTCTTTCAACGCTTTCTCTCGTCATATAGACCTTTCCTTATCTGCAACAGTCTTCATCAGGATTGGCCTCCAATTCTTGCTTTCACTGCCTCGATTAGTGCCATTTGCCCTACTTCCTTTCGGCTCAGGGCCGCTATGACTTGTTCATCGATTGTCCCACGAGTGACGATGTGATGAACGATTACAGTTTCATTTTGACCTTGACGGTATAATCGTCCATTGGCTTGTTGGTAGAGCTCCAAGCTCCAGGTGAGCCCAAACCAGATAATGATGTTCCCGCCAGCCTGTAGATTTAGACCATGCCCTGTCGAAGCTGGATGAGCTAGGACAATCTCAAGTTTGCCGTCGTTCCAGTCGGTTATATCTTGCGACGTATTCAGTTCTCTCGGTTTAATTTTCCGAGCTTTGAAAAACTCAATAAGCCTGTCCTTATCGTGCTTGTAAGCATAAAACATAAGCATGGGCTTACCGTTAGCCCCTTCCCACAAATCCTCCAGAGCATCCAACTTGCGTTGGTGGATTTTCCGTACTGCACCAAACTCATCGTAGACCGCACCATTCGCCATTTGCAGCAGCTTGTTCGATAGTGCCGCTGCGTTAACCACGTCAACATCTCCATCAGCGAAAGGAAGCAGCATCTCTCGCTCCAACTGTTCGTATAAGGCCTTTTCTTTGACTGACATCTCGACCCGCACGTAGTTGTCAATCCTCGGCGGCATCAAGAGATAATCTTGGGCCTTCATGCTCATACAAATGTCCGCTATACAATTATAAATGGCCCTCTCGGCATTCGGCTTGGGCTTGTATTTGTACACCACCCCAGTATTACGGTCCATAACATCTGGCAAAAAGTACCTCTCCTGATAACCTCCTAGGGTTTTCCCCAATCGTTCTCCTCTATCCAGTAAACATATTTGGGGCCATAGATCAATCAGTCCGTTGGGAGCGGGTGTCCCGGTAAGGCCCACAATTCGCTTAATCAGTGGGCGGACCTTGCGAAGCGCCTTAAACCGCAGGGCACTCGCCGACTTAAAGCTGGAGAGCTCATCGATCACCACGATGCTAAACGGCCATTGATTGGGCTCATAGTGCTTGACCAACCACGCTACATTCTCGCGATTGATCACATAGATATCTGTTTTCGCCTCTAGGGCCGCTAATCGTTTCTTCTCCGACCCTAAAACTTTCGTGATCCGCAGGTGTTTTAGGTGATCCCATTTTTCACATTCTTTGCTCCACGTGTCCTCAGCAACCCTCAGAGGTGCAATGATCAACACTTTGATCACCCCATCAAGAAGCTCGCTAATCGCTGTCAACGTTACCACTGTTTTCCCCATGCCCATGTCGAGGAACAGTCCACACGCAGGCTTGTCTAAGATTTGCTTTGCTGCGTAGTCTTGGTAGTCATGCGGAACATATTTCATCCACAAACGCCTTCACTTTCTCCATGCTGTCAATCACTCGCACCTCATGCCCAAGTCCCTCAAGGACCACCGACATTTTAAGTTGCCTTGGTGTCATGTTTTTTCCTGGGGCTTTCAACTCTACGAAGAACACCCGACCATCAGGAGCAAATACAATTCGATCGGGCACTCCTGCTGTACCCGGTGACGTGAATTTTAGAGCAAGACCACCTTTGGCTTTGACCGATTCCCTGAGTTTTCTTTCGATTACTTTTTCTCTCATAGGAATTCAAACCTCGGGCGACTTCGAAAACGATAGCCTTTATATCTCGTTTCAAGAGCTTTCAAATGGTTAACCCCCTCTATTTTGAGGCCACCCCATATCTGGGTGGCCAGACCTATATTTAATATAGAAGGAAAATCGTGTACGCCGGGTTTTTTTCACAACTTCATACATGTGCGTGTGCGTATGCGTGTGTACGTGTATATCTACACATATACCTAATATATATATAAGTTGGATTATCTGGCTTACCCTTACGGCCATGCGGTTTTCACCTGGATTGCGCTTCGGCTTGTACCCGGCGGGATTCCGTAGATGTGGCGTAGTTTTTATAACATCCTTTTTGACCTACGCCGAGTTTG
>JARLHW010000141.1 GCA_031292075.1 Desulfosporosinus sp. | reverse complement strand
CTATCGAGGATACTCCGTCCCGTTCGGCGAATCTTTTTGCTGCTTGCAGCATATTTTTGTCTGCATCCAGTCCAGCAACATATCCATTCGTTCCAGCAAGATGCGCTGATTTCCTGGCAACTATACCGGTACCGCAAGCGATATCAAGTATTCGATTCCCCGGTTTAATTTCTGCCTGTTCGATAAGGGATTGAGCCCATTGACCCATCCAGGCGGGAACTATATATCGTTCGTAGGCTTCTGGGGCAGTTTCATCCAGCGGCCATCCGGATTTTTCAGTCTTCATTATGTCTTTGCCTGGCCAATAGAGAAAAAAATAACCCCTAATACAGCCATCAGAATAGCGATCTTATGGAAAATATTAATCGGTTCCTTCAACCAGTACATACCAATAAGTATTGTCGTGGTAAAGATAGACAGTACTGCATAGAGGACATACTGAGAAACCCCATACCTTGAATACAAAAGATTAAATCCGAGATAAGTAAGGAATAACCCAACCCCGCTTATGAGGAGGTTTCTCCAATTATCCTTCATGGTGTGGCCCACATCAACAACTCCTCCCAACGATGAAAAGGACAACACGAGAAAAACAGCCACCAACGCAGACAAGCCAACGAATAGCAAACCATTCTCCACGCCTGCTGACTTCTTTTGACCAAAAGCGAACATCGCATTTCCGATGGCAGCAATAGTCGCAAAAATAATTGGAAATAGGATCTTCATATCATTTATCGGGGCATCAAGAGTACTGTACGTTTCAGTATGAAAGAAAAATCCTGCCAATCTCGAATCGCCTGTTGCAATTCGCCGTTGAGCGCCCTAATCTGAAACTTCGGAATAACAGAAGGGCTATCGGGGTCACCAGATATCTGTCGCCTTGCTGGTTTTTAAAACATTTCCAACTTGCACGGGCACCCTATGTTTACGATCTGCTGTCAGTGTGGATATCTTTACAGGATCGTTCCTCTCTATTGAAAAAAATCATCGTGTCGAACGTCGTCATATCCGCGTGATGTATGAGAATAGCCTCCACGTTGGGTGGGTTGCCTACAGCTTTTCTGCATTCATACTCTATCACCCCGATAATGTCATCGGGCAAGCCTGTTTCGCGAGCTATTTTAAGACCTGGGAAAGCGGGGGCGTTAACAGAAGGGCCTTCTTTTTTCCTGAAAGAATTTTTCTCATCACGCTCGAACGTTACGACCTTATTTATGTCGTGCAACAATGCCCCGGCCATGAGGATATCCAAATCCACATAGGGAAAAGCTGAGATTGTTTCCATTTGAATCTTAGCCAAAGCGAGAGCACCCTCCGTTGCTGCCTTTGTATGTTGAAGAAGGCTTATCCCTTGAGGATCCGTAACTACGGTGAAAGGTAATTCTCTCAGTTCTTCAATACTCTTCCACCCGCCCTCCTGACTTGCTTTGCACCATGTTTCTATTACCTTTTCTCTGATAGAGAGGTCGCTGATCCTTTTTAATTGCGTGTTGAATTCGGCTTCTATGTCTTGCGTCCTGATCATGATTCCGTCCCCCGGTCACTTATGACGATTTCCCTTCGAGACCATAAACCTGCCTTGGAGCAAGATGCTCCGTAATCTGTCAATAAGAGCGCAACGAACAAAATAACAGAAGCGGCATTCATCAACGTATGCACCTTCAATATCAACATTGTATTGCTTAGCCAACAGAGACGGACCACCTTTTGTCAGGGGACCACAGTAGGGTGAGAATCAGCCTCGTATTTCGAGCACCAGTTTTGAAAGCGGACGTTGCCACATGATACCATGCTTACGCCTTGGCATAGATGGACATGATCATAACAATCAACAGGTCCCCTTGTATGTCATAAGAATGTGGATACCTGTCAACATGATTATTCCTTCCTTTGTTTATATACCAAGTCATAGCATCAACAGTACCGTCTGATATCTACCGATGTTCAGTTTTGGAGTCACCCCTATTTATTACTTCCTTAGCTATTATTTATTATAATATCGGTAAGGGCGGCACCAATGGACGCCAAGCCTGCGGTAACCATGTAATGGCAAACATTTGAGTCAAACAAGAACGATACACTTGAATTGAATGTTTCATCGCCATGAAAGTAAACGACAGTAATCCCAATTCTTGGGAGTATGTTGAAATTAAAAGCAATATCTCCGATATTAACTGGAATTCCTCCGGTTTTAAGACAGGCTTTGGAAAATTTTTCTGCGTCTTGTCGGAAGTGCCTGGCAATCCTGCCAGGAGCATAACCTTCAAACGCATGACAATAATTACTTCCATCTGGTAGCTCTCGAAAACTAATCAGCTGCTCTGAAGCCGGTGTTGCATCTGAAGTTGTCAGATATGAAAGTATAATGCTCCGAACCATTATCGATTCAGGATCTTCCCTGGAGTTTTTAATTTTGAAAGTTTCTTGGTCAATTTCAAACTCTTTAAAGAAGGCATCTATAACAAGTTTATTGTTTCTAAATGTTGCCCCGCTTTTTTTCAGCAAATCTTCCATTGGAATGAGCTTGAGCTGCTTCCGCATCCTTTCATTGTCAGGAATAAGTCGGTCATTTGTACGTTCATTGCCTTTTAGAGCTTGTATTTCAGCCATTAGATTTCCTTCATATGAGGGGATAAGTCCTCCCCTCGAAATGCTCAACATTTCTATGCTCTGCTCAGCCACAACTAGGACAAGAAGTGGCTGGCATGGGCCCACATGTGGTCATCTACCGTATTTAACTGTTAGTTCGGCTTTTCCCAATGTATGCTGCTGGAGATTAAAACCAAGCATCGCGCCGGAACTCTCTACCGTCAAAGGCAATTTTCCGACGTCGAGAGCCCATACGATAAATTGATATCTGTGGCTCGGATTGCCTGCCGGTGGGCAAGCTCCGCCATAGCCAGGACTGCCAAAATCGGTCCTGGCCTGGATAGCATGTTTGGGCATCAGCCCGCTCTTCAGGTTGCCGCTATTTTCCGGCAGGCTGTGAACATCTGCTGGAATATTGAATACAAGCCAGTGCCACCAGCCGCTGCCGGTCGGGGCGTCTGGGTCATACACGGTTATCGCAAAGCTCTTCGTTGCCGCAGGTTCTCCTTGCCAGGAAAGCTGAGGGGAGATGTTGTCACCCGTACAGCCGAAACCTCTAAAGACTTGTCGGGCCGGCAAAGTTTCGTTTTCCTTAAGACTGGTGCTCGTCAGTTGAAAACCGCCGGCGACAGCGTTGGAAGCCAAAAAAAGCAAAACCGTTGCAGCAAAAAAATGTATTCGTCTCATACTGCCTCCTCTCCAATGGTTGAAAGAAAAAGGAGATCTATTCTCCTGTCGCCATACTCTACTCCACTGACAAATTCCTGCTATTGTCAGTGGTTCAATATTTGTCAGTTCCGGATCTTTTGCAAAGAGCTGGGGGGAAAACCGTATTTCCTTTTGAATATTTGACTGAAGTGTGAGAAGTTATCAAAGCCCACGCGAAAACAGATTTCACCAATATTCAGATTGGATTCCGCAAGCAGCACTTTGGCCTGGTCCAGGCGTCGGCAGGTAATCCAGCGGCGAGGAGATTCGTTAAAGGCTTCCCTGAATTCACGTTTGAAGGCGCTCAGGCTTCTGCCGGAGAGCTTAGCCAGTTCGGCAATGGTAACACGTTTCATGAAATACTTCTCCATGAGGGAGCGGAGCTCCCTTCTCCTGGTAAAATACTGTGCATGAAGAAAGCCGATAAAGTGTTTGCCTGGATCTGCATCGACAATATGGAGCAGCAATTCTTCCAATTTAAGCCGCAGCAACTGTTGGCTGAGGTCCGTTCGGTGGAGAAAATACGGGAGCACCGAATTGATACTTGTCTCCAGAAGAGGACTGACGGGAATGATGAAGATTTCTCTTATCTCTTCTCCAGACTGAAGGCCAAGGAATCGACTATGCCGACGAAGAAAGAGCTCGAGAAAGGAATCGCCGATAAAGAATACAAGGGTCCGATATTCATCCTGCGTTGCAAGGATCTCTGAAAATAGATAGGTACCTTTTTGGGCGAAAAAAGCCTCTCCCTCTTTTATGTGAAGGTCTCCACCGGGCGTGTGGATAATTTTTTCCCCGCTCAATATGACTACAAAAAGATACGAAGTTATGATGAAATGATTACGATACTGATTTGAGCTACTCCGATATTCGACATAGGAAAAATCATCGACTTGCAGATAAGGATATTGCTTCTGTCCGGAGAATAAACGGGGTGTGACAAATTCGGTTATAGCTGACATCAGTTTATTATTGTCTCATTGTCGAATGTGCTGGGGTTGGTGAAGCAAACCGGACAACGCTGCGAAGAACTCATCACGATGAGAAATCCCGTTGCCGTTCAAGCGGTGATCCGATTCAGGGTAAATCTTGAGAATGAGATTGTTTTTGCCCGCCGCCTTGAATTTCGATGCCAAATATAGCGCTGATTCAACAGGAACGCTCTCATCATTTTCGCCGATGCCGACTATGATAGGGATGTTCAGCTTGAGGAAGTCCGGTAACGGGTCGATGTCAAGGATGTCAGCCCACCATCGATAAGGATTTCCATACCAATCTTTATCGATGCTTTGGGGATCCGAAGCAATTGCCTCCCAGCCTGACTCGACATCAAACCATATGGCACCCCTCTGTTTAAGTGTCGCTAACGACTTTCGCATTGAGTAGCCACCACTGCCAATAATGGCAAGGTGGGTTATCTCGGGATCTTGTCCGGCAACTTTGGTTGCAATCAAAGCCCCTTCCGAGACACCGACCAATACAACATTCCGGGGTCTTGGGGTGATAGAGTTAACTTTCGCAGCAATGAACTCGGAATAGTCGGAAACCCATTGGTTAGGGTTGTTTGCAAGGTCGAACCCTTGTCCGCAGGCAAACATTCCGACTGACCGGTCTGTGACAAACCGTTTATTGAGCACAAAAACACGGGCGCTAACGGTAAGGCCGCGAACATACTCGGGCATCACTTGTTTCCAACTTGGGCAGCCTGTTCCGCCATAAAAGAAAAGGAGCGTTTCAGGTTGGGAGGCGTTGCCGACAGTAAACGAGTAGTAAATGCTTGAGCCGCCATCCTTGTATTGAAAGGAAAGAGGTGGAGGCGCATCACTGCCATACATATGGGCGGTACGCTGAATGATCGTACAGCCGGACAAGGCAACGAGTACGAACGATAGGGCAATTGTTTTGAAATAGCGCATAGATTTCTGCCTGACGGCCATGCTTACAGGCTGATGCGCAACGATCGCAGAGTACCAGCCAGATTAAGTCCGTGATTGTTATCTATCCAATTCTTTTCTGAAAAGCACCTTTGGATCATTTTTTCGAAGATAATTCAGTGTAACAGGCACGCCATCAACAATTCCATCCCCGGGTTCGATTATAAAACCCATACGTTGATGAAAATTTATCGAGAGTTTATTTATTGGCGAAGTGCACGACCTCACAATTGATCTCCGGTTGCTCTTGCACACGCCGTAAAATCTTTGAAAAAGAAGTCGTCCAATGCCGGCTTCTCTGTAATGAGGATGAACCCCTGCAAAATGAATATATCCCGCATTTTCCTCGGATTGCGAGAGGAAACCAACCAGAAATCCTACTAAATCATCTTTTATTTCTGCGACATACGTTGTTTTGTTAAAATGGATAAAGAAAACCTTTAGCACCGAGGACGATAAATCACGCCCACCCCACCAATCAGGCATCACGGAAACCACATTTTCATGATCCGATGGCCGGGCATTTCGAATATTGATTTCATCAAGTATATTCATATAATTTCAATTATTTAGATTTGTATGACAATGCAAGACCGAAGGAGTAAAGCGGTTCCTTTAAGGTCATCATCCGGCATCTGGAAACCAGTAGCCAATTTTATATACTATATGTTCCAATTCGTTGTTGAGTGCTCGATCCCGCATCTTTGGCCAAACAGAGGATCTACTGGATTCACCTGTTTGCTGCCATATCATAAGCCTAAAGTCTCCCCTGGTATTGCATGTGTTCCTAAACAAACAGATACCGGGGCACCTTTTTCAGATAATCTTCAAAAGCTGCGCCATATTTTTCTCGACATATCCGCTCCTCCGCCAGGATCATGAAATGCTGCGGCAGAACAGCGATCGTCAGGTATAGGGAAAGCATAGTATTTGCAGTCGACAGGCAAATCCCTAAAAATACAATAGTTGCTGCCACATACAGCGGGTTTCTCGAAAAGCGATATGGACCGGAACTGAACGGCTCGTCATGCGGTGTCTGGACAATTACCGTTAAGGATGCTGCATAAAGAACCATTCCGATAATGTAAAATGAGACACCAATGCATACAAGTGAAAGCCTGGCAGCGAATGGTGTCCATACAGTCGCAACCATAAACGGATATGGCGCAAGAGATGCTGCAACTGTAAAAAACTTTTCTCTCACAGTATATCCAGTCATTACCGACATTCTTTTGGCTATGTCCTTTTTTAGGCCCATAAAACATACCCCAAGAGCGAAAAACGGTAGCGATAAGAGCCAAGCATTACACGAAGAAAGTTGAGATATCATTAATTATTCCCTGTATGGTTTGCGCCAGACCAAAGGATTTCGCAATCCCCCACGCCACATGCGGACCTCAACGGCAACAGCTGAGGTGGTTTTTGTGCAGGGCTCAAGCTGTCTTGGCTGTACCGCAAGGATGATGTCCTCGCTTATGTCTGCTCACCAGAGCTGATCAACAGTCGAGACGTTCCTGTTTAATCGCACGCCCAAGAGTAAACAGCCAATTGAGAGTATGAGGATGCCGCTGATTCCTATGAAAACCGATCGCATTGGCCCTAAACCATAGAGTGAGGCCCCAACAAAAATGAGAATCCCTGCAATTGAAGGGAATTCTTCACTGCGAACAAGGGTTATGCAAAAAAGAATGATACCGACAAAAATTGCCGCACTGGCAAGGATTCCGAATGCAACGACCATGGAATTCTGCTTCAAAACGGCGTCTTTTAAAAGAAATACAGAAGATTGATTCTCGACAATTACTGGGTATACGAAAATTTCCCATGTAATTTTGCATGCCTGCAGAATATAGGCAATCTGTATAAACAAATAGCCTACAAACCCGACCGCTCCCGATTCCGCATACAACCTGGAATAGACTGCCGCAAATCCGAAAAGCATCAATATCACGCCTAAAAAGGCAACCATCGCAAGCCAGATCCAGTTTGAATTTAAAACAGCAATTGTCAAATCATGGCGCATTTCGCCGACCGGCAACAAAAGAAAAAAGAAGATGGAATATGCCGACAAAAGCGCCGAACCAGAGATAAGAGAAATCCCTCCAAATTTTTGCAGTGTTAACAGTTTCATAAAAATCTCTCCAGGCTCATAGTGCATAACTTTAGCATTACGACACCTTCCGGTGCAAAAAACAAAAATACAGGAACCTGCCGTGTATGGAGTATCATCCCGAAAAGTTAATCATTGACTTGCCCCTTCAGCACAGCAGTAAGCGTCACCTCATGCGCCGCTGCCGTCCCGTGCTTGATTGTAAGGATCAGGGTATCTCCCACCCTTTTCTGCATCCGATCTAGCAGCACGTCGGCCTTCGTTCCAGCCACCGCGATACCGTCGACTTCGAGCACAGCGTCGCCTGCATCGAGACCACTCGAGGCGGCAGGAGATAAAGGAACTACCTTTTTAATTTTGACAGAACGCAATACCGGATTGAGTGAGAACCCCTCCGTATCGGCGGACACAGCGAAGCCGAACCAGCCCTTCTCGTCTGAGGCCCAGACGAGCGAACAGAATACAACGGGCATGGCAGTAGCAAAAACGAATGTGCGCAGACGGCTCAACATAATAAACGGGCTCCGAGGCATAAGGCTCACAGATTATCAGGATCGGGAAAAAAACCAGCAAAACAGATTATTCAAGTTGGCCAGCAATAGCCTGTTTTAAAAAGCATATGCAACACTGAATTCAAGCCCGTTCGACGAAACATTGCTGAGCTTCTCTTTTCCGCTTCCTGCATTGAATTCCGGGCTTCCTGCGTTGAAATAGTCATACGCCAACGTGAAGCTGGTGTGCGTCCAACAGGCAGGCATATACGATACGCCTGCTTTGAATTGATATGCCAGCGATACGCCGTTGCCGGTTTTGTCCGTGATGCCGTAGCCGGGATCTTTTGAAAATTCCGCTTTCTCAATGCCGAGGCCAGCCCCCACAAAAGGCGTGAAGGATGTTGACGTATGGAGATCATAATACACGTTGGTCATCAAAACGTTGGTCATGAGATAGCCCTTCTTGCCGGTTGAGGCATTCTCCCCTTTTCGGGTATCAACCCCATATCCATGGCCGAGAAATTCCGCCTCAAAACGGACATCGCCAATACTGTTGTACAAAATTTCCGGACGATAACCGATGAACAAATCAAGTAATGTAAAGGAGTTTTTATAGCCGATGCTGCCAGTCGAGGCGCCTTTGACGTTCGTGCTGTTTGGAAAGTCAATATTGAGACCACCCCCCGCATACCATGAAAGATAGTCCGTCGTTCTTGTGTTGCTCTCCGTTCCCGTTTCTGCTGCATAGGTTGCGTGGCCTGTGCAAACAACCAGAAAAGCGAAAAGACTCATTAACTTTTTCATTATTTCTCCATAATTATAGGAATAGGAACTGCTTACCAGTTGAATATAACCATACAAAAAATGCTTTCAGAAGAAGTCTGCCGAACTCTTTTTCATTAAACTCAATCAGGTAATCAGCATGATATTCTCCTCTCTATTCCTCGACGTACTCAAGAATATCACCGGGCTGACAACGCAGATGACGACAAATGGCATCCAGGGTTTCCAGACGGATAGCCCTGGCTTTACCTGTTTTAAGAATTGACAGATTCTGTGGCGTAATACCGATTACAGCTGCCAGTTCGTTTGACTTCAATTTTCGACGGGCCAACATGACGTCCAAATTTATACGAATAGCCACGGCAATCCTTATACGGTGAAATCCTGATCTTCCTGTAATTTTCGTCCTTCTTCCATAACCCAGGCGATAACCGCCAGGATACCCCCCAGCAAAAGGGCGGTCAAATCAGAAGAGCTTAACTCAAGTGTTATCATGCGTTGTCCTGGGGGATTATGCAGTGTCAAAGCAACACTCAGCAGAGAATTGTAGGCAATACCCGCCACAAACCACCAGATCAGCACATACGATAATTTCTTGAAACAACGGACATTGTCCAACATGAAAATACACCCTTGCTCATAGAGAGCAAAAAGCCGCATCAGATGGTAGGCGCCGCACATAGCCACTCCGATTGGAATCATTGCAACCACAAAGCCCAAACAACGAGCCGGGACGGGCAAAGGGGGGACTACGAAATAAGGGAGAATATTTTTGTATATCATCTCAGGAAATCTGTTGATATTCAGCCAAACGAGGCCATCCACAACCGGCATGAGAAAAAGCAGCGACAGCAGCAGGAAGCGTAAGCGCCTGCTGGCCAGCCTGATCCGATCTCTGTTATCCATATTATTCTCCATTCTCCCAACCGTCGTAGTTCAGTAATTATGAGGATTACCACCCGTTGTATTGCTGATATACATCTATTAATTATCGTATGTCAATAAAATATTAATGCTATGTGGTAATATTGCTTCCGAATACAATGCCAATTATAAACATCGACTTGATCATCACTACAACGAATCTTTGCTGAAGAGAAAATACATATATCCTGGTATGTTACGCACAGACTGTCCTGACCTAGGTGGGAAAAGTGAATGGCACCTTAGATTTAGCCGCGCCGGATGGTGGGGTACGCCAGCGCTCCGAAGCCGATAACTACAACTCCCAAGCCGACTTGTGTCAGCACCGTGGCCGCACTTGATAATGAGGCCAACCGCGTGATTATGGCAGTACCTGCGGCACTGGCCATTAAGATCGCTGTCCAAGAGAGGGCTGTCACCCTCCCAAGCAGCTCGTTGGGGATCAACGTTTGCCGCAAGGTATTCATGGGAACTCCGCGCATCATCATTCCTGCACCCCAAAGCAGGCCACCAATACAGGCCGCATCGAAACGATGCATGATGCCAAGAGTAACCAATCCCGCTGCTTGCACAAAATTACCTGATAAGAAGCACCACCCAGAACCCGCCAACCTCGAAAGTTTTGGTGCCACAACGGCGCCCAGTACCGCTCCCAGTGCAACGATGCCAATGCAGATCCCAACGTAAGTGGGCCCCTGGTTGAGCTCGTATCTTACGTGGTAAATCATTAGGTCTGTAATCCCGGCGCCGACCCCGATATTTCCAGTCAGGCCCAGCAAAACGATTATGCACGTCATGTCTCGGAGTAGCGAGTGCTTCCAAAGAAACCTCAGGCCTGAGCCAAAACTCGTGTCGTCTGCCTTGCCGGCAGCGCTGGTGACGGAATCGAATCGGATAACGGTAAGACTCAGAGCGGAGATTAAGAAGGTCACGGCATCGATGGACAGAGCCCCCGCCGGGTTGGCCATCGACGCGACGCTGCCCCCAGCCATCGACCCCAAAACATAGGCGAACGCGAGAGAACCCTGCAATTTAGCGTTGGCCGAGTGCAGGCTGTCCTGTTGGACCAATGACGGAACTGCCGTCATGTAAGCGACTGAAAAGATATTTGCCAGGCAGCCCCCTGCAATCATAACGAAATAAAGCAGGGCAAGGGGTACATGCTGGAACCACGCGGCTAGTGGAACGAGACCGTAAACCCCTGCACGGCAGAAGTCACATGCCAGCATGAGTACTCTGCGGTTGACCCGATCAACAATCGTACCAGAGAAAAAGCTGGCAGCCACCTGGGCGCCAACCCCCGCGGCACTGATAAGCCCCATGCATGCTACCGAATGGGTTGCATCAAGCACGAGCAAAGGTATGGCCACCAGAGCAAACGCATCGCCAAACCCCGAAAGGGTTTGGCCTAGCCAGTAAATTTGAAAGCGTTGGGTGTTCCGCACGGCCGGTGAGGTGATAAGAGGCTGATAAGGTGATAAAAAATTTCTTCTCCCCTAAAAAAGAGCCGCCGGACCCAAGCCCTTGTTCAACTCACGGTGATCCTACCGGCCCAATACTCCAATGG
>JARLHW010000140.1 GCA_031292075.1 Desulfosporosinus sp. | reverse complement strand
CCCAAAACCCCAAAACCCCAAAACCCCGCTGGCACCGGTTCCTTTCCAATGTGAATGTGCGAACAAGACCCTACCGGAGGAAATGGTGTTGCATAATGAATCAATATAGCGGCGCAAAAGCTGCATATACGGTTTATCTGTCATTCTAGTATAACGCATAATTCGTATCGCCCACCCGCATAACAGTGACGTATTTGGCATCTCTGTGGCCAGAATAGGAGTCGGGATCGCTAAATTTTATATCATTCATCCTCTCCCCGAGCGAACTGTACGACTCGTTCTTTGAGTCCGAGACCAAGAATATCGTGATTGCCATGAATATGTGCCAGAACGAGTGCAGTATCCAATAGTAGTCCGTGTATTTGGCATCCATGACGTAAGAAACCAGTCCGAGGGTGAGGAAGACCCAGGCCATGACGAATTCGCAAGTGTTGACCGCAAGCTTGACCTGGCACACGACCACAGCGATGAGAAGGTACAGGAGTCCGAAGGCCGTGACGATGACCACGATGCGATCCCAGTCGGAGTCTTCCATCATGAGGTAGATGATCGTCAGGCTGGAGAACACGTTTGTGAAGGACTTTATCGCAGCATTGAACGTGCGATCAGCTTGCGGCACTATGGTGGTGGTAGGGAATACAATCAGTGTGATCGAAGTAATGATCATTGAGAAGGAGACGTAGCGGTCCATGAAGTAAAACGTGCTCCGTTCTCCGTAGCACTTGTCGTTGAATGTAACAAGACAGCCAAAGTTGTCGGTATAATGGAACATGCTGGAGATGAAGATGATGGCAGTGTAGAGGGCGCCCTCGGCCCAGGTGCCGCGGTAGTAGCAGGACCACGCGGGCAGGGCGAATAGGAGGTTCGACATCACGAGAAACATTGCCTTTCCTAGCTTCTCGACCATGTATACGGTCTTCGCTTGATTAATTCATTATGACGAAAGCAGGCGCTTATGTACGAACTGTCCGCGTGAATGTTTTATTATCGGTTCCTGTATTTCTATATTTAGATTTCGCAATACGGATACATATAATAATCCGGCTTCATGAATGTGCTTCCGGGTTCTTTGGTGAATGGAAACGATGGGGTTTTGGGGTTTTGGGGTTTTGGGGTTTTGG
>JARLHW010000139.1 GCA_031292075.1 Desulfosporosinus sp. | reverse complement strand
TTCGGGAATACGCGGGACGTTAGTACGCCAAGTAAGTTCGGTTTGTCTAGCAAGGTGAAAGTCCTTGCGGGGTAAGGTCTAGCCAACCACCTATATCGAGTGTTGCGCCGAAACGGGAGACCGCTAGGTGAAGTGTACACAGAGCACCATGCAGGCCATAGGGAGCCGTACCTCCTGAAGCATATTCAGCCCCGTCATAGTGTGTCTGGAAACAGGCGAAGAGCAGATGACGACGTGTTTAGCGTCACGGAAGTCCAAGCAAAGAAACCGTCTGAAGGCAAGGTTTCTGAGGGTCTGTCGGGGTCATAGAACGTGGCATGTATGGAAAGATGAACCGGGAACTTGGGAGGTACCCTGATGACTCTTGTTGTAAAAGACAAGTAAGGCCGGACAATCGAAAAAGAGGAAGGCCGATGGCATCAACAGGGATTCGGATTCATTCATAGTACTCCGAGGACGGGAAAGCCGGCCACATGGGGAAGGGATGGACAGAAATATGCAGCCTGTAAAGGAAACCAGTGCCGGACATGTCGGACCGGAAGTACGCTGGCAAACCTCCCTGCGGGGAATAGCAAAGAAGGCAACAGAAAACAAAAACCACCGGTTTGGAAACTTATATAAACTGCTTAACGTCGAAGCACTACGCGAAGCTTTTCATGACCTAAAGAAGAAAGCCGCTGCAGGGGTAGACAACATAACGGCCAAGGAATACGCTGAAGAATTGGAATCCAACCTTGGCAAGGTAGTAGAGCAGTTAAAAAGCAAACAATACCGTGCGAAGCTAGTACGTAGAGTGTACATCGACAAAGGCAACGGAAAGAAAAGACCGCTGGGCATACCAGCTGTCTCGGACAAGATCGTCCAGCGTGCAGCGGCCAAGATCCTCGAAGCTATCTATGAGACGGAATTTAGTGAACACAGCTATGGATATCGACCTAATACGGGAGCCCAAAAAGCAGTTAAAGACTTAACCCATGAACTAAACTTTGGAAAGTATAGTTACATCGTTGAAGCAGATATCCGAGTTATCACCAGTCTATGATTATCACGAGTCATCCGTAGTAAATTTTGAATATAGCCAAGATTAATCCCAAATATATCAGATTCCTGTGATTGCTGACTGGTGATAATAATATCGGTCTTTATAATGGATTCATCAGTACTGATACTGAAATTCATTATGAAGGATGATGATTATGAGCATCACAAAACTTACCGACAGTGCATGCCGCTGTCTGAAAGACCAATGTTTTACCGACTCGACTATTTACATTAATTACCGGCGGCATTGGAATGGCTTTCTCAAAGCCACTGAAGCTGATGCAGAATTCAGCTCCCAGATTGTCAGTGACTACCTAATCCGAAAATACAGCAGGAACTTACTTCTTGAGGGACCATCCGCACTGCCATTAAAGGAATACCGGATTCGGCATGCTTTTCACTCCCTAATCTATTTCTATAACTTCCAGTCAATGCCCGGGACATCAATGGCTTCCGCAGTTGTCAGGATAAAACTGTCCGAATTCGACGACCTGTGCCTAACCAGTTATATTGACCATGTAAAAGACCTTGATTATAGCCAAAATTCACTGAAATACGGTTATAACACAATCCACAATTATTTAGTCACTTATCCGCTGGCTGATATCTGCGACAGCCATCTGCTGGATTATTTTAAGTCTCTTTCCCGCCTTTCAAAACAGACTGCAAGATCCATGATGAAAGTATTGAAACGTTTTCTCTGTTACTGCCACGAGATGAGCTTCATCGGCCTTGACTACAGCCTGTTGTTCCCATCCAATAAGCTGCGCTCCTACACTGAGATTCCCTCCGTTTATACTCCGGGAGAGGTATTCCAGCTACTGGAGTACATAAGGAACAGCGGTCGTGCGAATAAAAGACGCAATTATGCCATTGCTGTCCTGATTTCTGTGTATGGTCTTCGTGCCCGTGACATCATGAAAATGAAGTTGTCCGATATAGACTGGGAAAATGAAACCATCCGCATTGTCCAATCTAAAACAAAACAGCTGCTGATCCATAAGCTTACCCGCCATACAGGCAACGCGTTGGCAGATTACCAACTGGACGAAAGACCTGGAGGTAAGAGTGAAAATGTCTTCCTGAAAAGTGATGGTTTTGAAATATCAGCGGTAACGATATCAACGATGATTTTTATGGCATTCACAAACTCAGGCATCAACATTAATGGGAGGAAACATGGCAGCCACAGCCTGAGGCATTCGCTGGCCTCAAACATGCTTTCTATTGATACCAGCATCCTGGCGATTTCTAAAACCCTGGGGCATGTCTGCGTAGATACTACCAGAATATATTCCAAAGTTGACGTTAACCATCTGCGCCTGTGCGGATTGGAGGTGCCCCACTATGAGTAAGCCTTACATCTGCGACCGCACCTGTTTCATAAGTTATTTAGCAGAAAGCATTGTTTCGTTTGTTGAATATAAGGTAAATGTAGGCGGTTGTGTTGCGGAATCTTTTCTACCCGTAATGTCATTGTTTGACAGACACTGCATGAACCATCCAGAACCATCAATCTGTTTAAAGCAGGATACCGTCCTCAGTTTTCTTGCCATTGGTCCATTTGAAAAGAATTCAACTGCGATCAGAAAATCTTCCATTATTCGCTCATTCGGAAGGTATCTTGCAGCAGTACTCAGGATTAAAAATGTTTACATCGTACCTGCATTGGTGAAACGGGGACAGAAAACCTTTGTCCCATATGTCTTTACCCATGATGAGATTGCAAGGCTGCTGCACGAAGTTAGAAATTACCAGCCAAAACAGGAGTATACTAGAACTCCAAATATGGTTAACTGTATGTTCTGTATTTTCACGATGCTTTACTGTACCGGTATGCGTATTTCCGAAGTGACCAATTTAAAAATGCGAGAGGTCGACCTTGAACAGCGAATTATCCACATTAACCAAGCTAAAAATGACAACCACCGCATAGTGACCATCTCCGATTCGCTAGCTGAAGCCTGCAGCAGGTATCTGGAAAAAACCAAAAAATGTAAAACATCAGATAAGTATTTCTTTGATACCGGTTCCGCCTATAATGATGGGTGCGTGTCTTTCAAAAGGGCATATACCTATTTCAGGCGTTTCTTGGATGCTGCGGGCATAGACCATAAAGGGAAGGGTTTTGGCCCTAGGATGCATGATATCAGAGGGACATTTGCGGTCCATTCACTTCAGAAACTGTCACAGATGCCTGGTGACATTAATGTACACCTCATGTCGCTCTCAGTATTTATGGGACACCAGTCAATTTATTGCACACAGGAGTATTTGTGGCTTACCAGCGAACTGTTTCAAGACATCCTAGAAAAAATGGAGGATTATACCTCATTTGTATCATCCATATTTGATGAAAAGATGGGTGATCTTGATGAATAAGACTTTCCCCGGAATGCTTGAACATTATGTGGTCTCCTATGTCAAGGATGAGGCCGGTATGTCACCGGATACGCTCCGCGCCTACTACGCAGCCATAGAACAGTATGTCATCTGGCTGAAGGACACCCGCAGCATCGGTATCAAAGACATTGATGTAACGCATTTTAGTAAAGAAAGCATTAAATCATTTCTGTCATACATTGAATCCGAAAGAAGGGTCTCCGTGACAACGAGGAACCACCGCAGGGCAGGACTGGTGGCGTTCCTGGCTTTTGCATCGGAAGTCAATCCTGTTTATGCCAATACATATATCGATGCAAAGACAATCAAAAACAAGAAAGCGCCTAAGCCCAAAAAGGATTTCCTGACTGTTGAGGAGTATCAGGCAATGCTTGAATCCATAGACATATCCACTGATACAGGCTTTAAACACTATATCCTTATCAATGCCATGTATGATACCGCAGCGAGGGTCGATGAAACTGTCCGGATGAACATGGAGGACTTTTCATTTGGAAAAGAAAATTCAATCGTTATATTCGGAAAAGGCTCCAAATACCGCAGGATATATCTGAGCAAACATACCGTAAAGCTGATCAAAGAGTACAGGCGGAAATTCAACCTTGAAAAGGGTGCCATGTTTAAAAACTACTGCGGGGACAGGATATCAGATTCTGGTATTGACTACATACTGAAAAAATATGCAAAAACCGCATCTGTAAAAGAAAAAACACTTGGCAGTAAAACGGTATCCCCACACATTCTCCGAAGGTCAAAGGCAACACACATGCTTTTGAATGGAGCCAGTCTTCCGATCATTCAGAGGTTTCTGGGGCATGAATCCATTCAGACTACCGAGGCCTATCTTGAGATTGGCTCGGAAGCAATGACCAAAGCAGTGGAAGAAGCAGGAAAACTGATCTTTAAGGATACCCCTGAAGAAACGGTATCGTCATGGAAAGACCCTGATATCCTGAGAAGGCTTAAAGGGATGGTAAAGTAACTCCACGAATGATTATCCCCAGTCGGAAACTGGCAATTTCGACAGTTCC
>JARLHW010000138.1 GCA_031292075.1 Desulfosporosinus sp. | reverse complement strand
TCGGTCATTTTCCAACGATTGCCGTACCAGGTGTCAAAGTTGGTCTGTGTCGTCTGCAGCGCCAGTCTGCCGGAATGGTCGAGATACTGTTTGTGTGCCATCAGCTCCTTGGCCGCATCGACAATCATGAATTCACCTTTTGGCACCACCGCAACATTTCCAACCATCTCGGCAACATCAGGAATGCTTTCTGGCTGGCTTGTTGGGATTGCGATGGCGGTTGATGAGCCTGAAGGAAGCGAGGATGCGACGAGATCTGCCACGTGTTTGTCGGTAACCTGGTTTGGCTGTGCATCCGGGCCGGCGTATTCCCAACCACCCGCAGCTGTTTGGCGTACGGGAACGCCAACCACCGTCCCACCACCAGTTCCAGGCACATAGATTCCAGGCGGCATATCAATATCCGGCCCATTAGCTACAAGTGGCCCTCGAGTCACTATCGGCTTTTCGACAACAACATCATGTTTCACTTCAATAGGACGAGCCAATTCGGTAGCAATTTGTGCCGACGTTGTAGGCGCATTGAATGTAAGAGGCGTCTTGTATATGGCTAGTGGTGCTGCCGGAACCTGTCTTGGAGCAACAAAAGACATTGGTGCTTTGTAGACGGCTATGGGGGCTGGTTGCTTTGCTTGCAAAGCAGCAACAAAAGACATTGGTGCCTTGTAGACAGCAACGGGGGCTGTGGGTTTGTGGACTAGGGGTAGCGGTTTAATAGCGCAAACAGAGTCGGGAGGAGGTCTGTCCATCTGAGCACATGTAGGCGCTGTTTTGTTAAGCCATTCAGTTTCTTTAGAAATGGATTTGGTCGTATCGACAGTGGTGGCCAGTTCTTTATCAACCTCTTGAACAGCTTGTGTTCTATGCGAAAACAGGTCCATGATGTTCTGAAAATAGCTTTTACTTAATGGCGCGGCAACCTCTTTGGCTATTTGTGGGTCCTCGTGTTGTTGCGGCACACTGCAGTTTCCTTTCTCGGATACGAGGCAGGTTGCATTGTCTGCGAGAATGTCGAGCTTCTTTGCGGTTTCGTACATTTCTGGAATTGTTGTCGGACTTGGGTCCACGGTGATTGTCGTCTTGTTGATATACGGTTCCAATTCCTGAATCTTGGCTTGTGCAACCGCCATTTCTGCTAGAGAACGTTTGTTGAATTGCTCAGCCTTTTGTAGAGCTTCATCAAACCGTGCTGTTGGGGCTATCAGGGCTGTGCTCTTTTCAGCTTCAGCAGCAGCAGCAGATATAGCAGCCAGTTTAGTATGTTCCGCTGCGGATTTGAGCTGCAGTTGCAGATAGCGCGGCGTTGGATATGGTCCGAGCCCGATAGGAGGAATAGGAGGTTGAACCGTGAGCATTCTTGAAACTAGAGAACCGCTGGCCAGCCCCAATACGGCTCCAGCCGAGAACAAAGAGAGTTTAGTCACCACCGAATGGCGAAACGGCCGATAGGATGTGGTTCCAGTAACTTCTTGGATCCCAAGTACAATGTCAACCCACAACGAACGCATTGTGTCTTTAACCCATTCCGTGGCGTCTGTGGGGTTGATAATGGTTGCGGCTGTGGGCGGTACCGGTAGGATCTTTGCGCCCATGACAGCATTATCTCTCGTTCTTACAAGAATGCCTATGCTGCCCGCGTAGACTCTTGAAGGCACAGATGCCCCAGAAGTCGCGGTGGCCTTGAGCAGAGACTGAACTTTGGAGCTGTTCAGAAACCTATCTTCGGCAGTGCCCCATCTCCAAGCCTTGCTCCATACATAGTCCTTGGTAAACACCTTCAACGGATCGGCAGTACCGCACATAACATATTGGGCCAATGGGATAATATGCATTCCAGAAGGCAACAGCGACAGCGCAAAGCCTGTCGGCCCTGTTCCTTGGACGTTTTTAGCAAATTTCACATTGCTGCAGTCGCAAACCCAGGCCGCCTCTATACCAAGCCCTGTACCTGAGGTAAGACTGTTAAAACTGTTGACGCGGCTCTTCCACAAGTCCTGGTTGCCGCTGAGCTTCTCGACAGACAAAATAGCATAGTCGCCCATTGTCCCAATGTATGGGCGCATTGCGAAAAGTGAACTGTCTGGCGTTGGGTTGGTGAGATATGATCTTGTCGTGCCGCTGTTGGGCATGGCCCGCGCATCGATATGCAACCCAGTTGCTTTGGCTATCAAATCTATCTCAGTTCCCTCCCCAGAAGGAAATGTGGCTTGGCCGAAAAGAACAGCCATTTTTTTAGGTATTTGATCTTTTACGCTATATATTAAAAAAAAGTGACTAAATGACATTCTTACGAAGCTCAACGGCTTTGGAATGAACATACTCCATCCAAATCAAAAAGTCGTAATAGGTCGGAAAGGGTTCGTATGGCGTCTCCCCTCCGTATTCTACGCCAAAAAGATGTGCCTTGGCTATTCGTGCCGTCGCAAGGGCATCGTCATCCGTGACGTTAGCGCCAACCTGAGCAGCAGCCCGGCCGTGTTCCAGTTCTATCGTCATGGCTCTTCCAAAGTAGGCGACCGGGTCTGCCAGGCTCTCAAAGGTATCGAAAATGATAACGTTGGCATAGTCCTGGCTGCGTGCTTTTCCGCTAAGCATCGCCGGCTCAATCTCTAACAGCGTCATAGCCGCTACGACCGTATCCCGATCAAAATGCGAAAATGGCCCAACTTCTGCCATTGAATGAATAATTTTCCTTTAAAACTTATTTATTCTCTAATGCTGATAATGGCATTGTTGGTAAAGCCGGTCCGCTCGTTGGGGTAGCCCTTTGCGTTCGACGCAAATAGTGGGCCCCAGGGATCTAGTCTGATGCAATGAGTTTCATGGCTATGGCCGTGGCACCAGACCTTGATGGCCGGATCCTTTGTCAAACGTTCCATATCAGTCGCAAAGTAATACGGAAATAACGATGAAGGCCTCGACCCTGTCTCTTTCGACAGCCTAACATCCGGTACATGATGGGTCACGACAACGATATTTTTAACCCCCCTTTTCTTGGCGGCTGCGACTTCTCTGGTTAGAAAGGCTGCGTGTCTCTTATGGACATGGCAAATATCAGCGGGGGTATATGCTTCATTGGCACTCTTCTTTATAGCATGGTAGTCGTTGTAGTTGCCCACTCCAAAATCCCATGTATTTTTCGGCGGGTTTGTCCACAATGTGGATCCAATAAACGAAATATCTCCAATGCTCAGTGATTTCTGGTTGAGGCAGAACACATTGGGCAACGCGTTTGCCTTTTTCGCCACCATTGCTTCCAACTTTTCCATCGGGAATCCCTGGCAGCCATAGTATTCATGGTTGCCAGGAACAAATAGGGTAAGTTGATACCCCTCTGTCGCGCGGCGCAGTATCTCTGTAAAGTTACCATCTCCCGCCGGAAACAGGTCTCCAGCTAACACCTGCATCGGCGCAACTGGTCTCGGATAGGCCCCTGCCCCTGCCGATAGGCCACCGCGCATCTCGATATGAAGGTCAGAGCATAACTGAAAATCGACCATTCCCCTGTTCTGTATATTAAGGCCTTTATTATGTTTTCCAAGTTTTATGTGCCACCCAAAAGGCGTGTTCTTCAGGATAGATTCGAGAGATTGAGCTGTTAGGCTTGGTCTGAGATATATCCTCTATAAAAGCCATTAAAACCTTGAACAGATGTAGCCCTTTTGTCCAAGCCACCATGCTCCACAAGCCTTTCAATGTCGGTGGGTCTATAGCATAGCTCTGCGGCGCCGCTCGGTTCTGCGTCGTGGCCACATAGGACGCAAACCCACCAATCTCCATAGCCGTAAAGTCCATGGATTGTGGAGAATATGTTATGGCTGCTGTGATATACGAGGTCATTCTAGCAGCCTTGATTTCGGGTTCTGGTCGGGGTGGCGAGCCCCTTGCCGCGTTATTGCAATCAAACCATCTCGAGCATTCCGAAAGGTATTCGTCCGGTGTTGGTATAAGCACCTCAAAGCCCAAAGTATTGAGCACTGTTTGTTCGACGTACTGAAAGAACTGCCTAAACTTTTCGAGATCATCATCAGGCCTATGGCATAATAGGTGGTGCATGTACACGACGGTTTGGGGGTGGCCACATGCATTTTCATCATAAGCAACACATTTGCCTGCGATATCGAGACAAACTGCGCCAATCATGGGCGTATGGAGTTGCCAGGTAGCGTTTGTTGTTTTGGCATAAAACGTGTCCATGAGCCGAATCGCCGTCCATGCACTGCCGCTGCCCAGTTCAAGTTCATAAGCCATCCTGTAAATAGAGTCCACCGCGTCCAACCGAAAACTCATGTCCATATCGCTTGGAGGGACAATAGTGTAGTCCTCGGCCATCAACGATGACATTCGGCTGGGCATAATTTGCGTATCCAACTGCATATCCGGCGTGTCGAATACGTTAAAGACGGGATGTATCATGCATAGAACTAATTTGATGTTATTAAACACTATATATATATATATATGATAACAATCAACTAATTTCCATTGGTGTTGCTTTCTGGGGGGCACTAGAAATAGAGTTGGGGGTAAAGATTTGCTTTGGAGGCGGGCAAAACGGATTTGGGTTTGAAGCTGTAAAGACAGGACCGAGCGTAATCGCGGATGTCAACGTCGGCCAGCCATTGGGGGTGGGACTAGTCATGCGAATATCATTGTTCATCGTTGCGTAGACGATCTGCTTATTTTCTTCCAATTTTTCGGAACACACATTTGATAGTTTGAGCGAAAGGCTCGGGTCAACGTCCCAACACTCGGTGTCGTCCTTTGCCAGTATCTGCTTCATCATAGCGTTTATCATCATATCGTGGGCAGTACGCATCCTGGCGTGGTTATTAGCACCAAAGCACCTGTCCATCAGCGCATAGTATGAAGTTTTGTTCACGTATTTGGCCGTGCCTCCATCGAGAATCAGAGCTTTTAAAGCTCTCTTATAAGAAGACTCTATTATGAGATCACGGCATCCCGGTCTGCCACAGTGTGTCAACATCCCCAATTTCGTTTGTGTTTTCATGCCTAGAATGTTGACTTTTGGAGAGGTCGTTCTGGTACAACCGGCTGCTCCGCATCTTCGCTTAATGCCTCCCTCTCCGTCTCTTGTCCAACTAGCGTCCACAGACATTTGCATTGGCGCAGGGACCAAACCGGTTGGGAAATAGGTCCTCAGGTAGGCCTGTCGCATCAAAGTGCATGTCGATGACAGGGTCTTCCTTCCTGCAGGATCTAAAAACGAGAATATAATAGGTGCGACATCGCCGATTCCAGGAATGTCCAACAAACTCATTACCCCCCCTTCCGTGATCTTAAATTTTATAATATACAGAACTACATAAACTTTTTCCATTTCTATAACATAAATGAATAATACCACGACGCAGATAATCGCCATGCCGACCGCCAAGGGCATTATCACCACTGTTTCAAAGGCCATTGGCGGGTCCACTGTCGTATGTGCCACCGCAGCCGTCGGGGTCGGGCTATGGCTCTACGAAAAAACCATCACTAATCCTCTGCGTGTTTTGTATTTCGTCGGCCCGGTATGGGGTAACGCTCCTCCCGAAGAGATTTGCCATTCTCTTACTGGAGTTCCTGCAGCCTGGTGGATGGAGAGCGTTGAACGGCAACAAGCCTGCGCCGATCTTCTGGAGCGACGTTTCCATTCCTTTGATGCTGGGGTCATGACCTGCGTCTACTTTACCTTTTTGACTTTTGTTATTCTACAGCTTACATTCACTTGCTGTTGTATTAGGCCTTTGGCTCGAGCCCTGCGCAGGAATAACGATTAAAAATAGCGGATTTGAAATGTATATAATGTCGACACTAGTCGAATGCAATAGCTGTCAAAATCAAGTAAAATTAATCAGTAGCTCCCCTTGTCTTATTTGCAAGAAACCGATTTGTATGCAATGTTATTGCACTTTTACGTCTGTTTGTGTGGTCTGCGCTGCCGAGTGGACTAAGACTTTTCCGCCAGAGGAAGTTTGACACCGTAGGCGGTAACTACAGAGCCCTTGTACTCGATGACGACCGCGCTTCCTGCTGCAGTGATTCTCTTATAATGCTCTTCCCATTCCTCCTCCTTTCCGAAACACGTCGCAAAGACCTTGTATACAGCAGTCCTCGACTCTGGGCTGATAAACCAGGGTATCGCTACCGCGTTGACTGTGTCCTCTATAAACTTCATCTTCTCGGGTAGAGCCTGGCTGCAATACAGCAGGCATGTAATGTTGTAATCAGCTGCACGACTCGCAAGTAAATGCCAGATTTCACGGTTCCAGATGTTCACACTGTCATCAATCACGACAATTAGATGACTCTTTGGTTTCTGTCCATCCGCCAAGCGCTTTATGGTCGTTGAGGACATGGAGACTTCGCTGCCGTACGACGGGGTGAAGATGTTGATCCGTGAATCCTTGCGTCCATCCTTGATAGATGTCCAAAGTGGGTCGGGTGATGAAAGATATATCTCAACATAAAGGTCCTCAGCCTCTTCAGCTGCCTGTGGCCTATCGAGAACATATTCGACCAATAGGCGCATTAGCTGTTTCAAGCCGGTCTTACGGTGGCCACAGAACATGATTGTCCCGGGCATGTTGAGCATCATCTTACCTTGGAACGTCTCTAGTGCCGCGGCGCCGCTCTGCTGGGGTGGTTGAGCCATAGGGTGTAGTTGGTTTGTTAAATAGACGGATATTATGTAAAGGTTCAAACAAACGCAAATAAATTGTGGCATGCTTCCCATCTATTGTGTTTATTAAAATGCCTAAATATAGGTGGAACAGATATCATGACTTGGAGATTGATCTGGGGCGGTTTAAGATTGGCTCTGAGACTG
>JARLHW010000137.1 GCA_031292075.1 Desulfosporosinus sp. | reverse complement strand
TCAGTCTTGCTCAAGCGACAAGTGTTGCCATGAATGGCGAGAAGGGACCGCCTGTTGAGTTCTTGGTTAAACTTCTGCGCCCACACAGGTACAAGAAAGCCCCACGCTCTTATCCAAGAACGCGGGGCTTTCTTAGCTTATTCTACTCGACATACTAAAACGATCTTTACGTATGAATTACAACAACAGATCCCGTTTCAAGCGAGTGACCCGAACTATCCAAGAGCGAAGGATTCACTATCAGCCAATAGGTTCGTCCCGGCTGCAGGCCAGTCCGTGGAATTACCTTAATAATTTTAGTCCCATTCTGCTGGAAAGCTAAGGGCATTTTATCTCCACTTGCAACATCGATAAGCTGAATATCTGCACTTGTGATCTGCGTTGCTAACATCGGCTCAGTAAATGAAACGTCGAACTGCCTATCTAACGGCGGGTTTTGTACTATTCCCCTGTCCTGATACCCTGGATAGCTCAACGGAAAGAGCTTAGCAACGTTTGTATTTGACACCGGGGTTCTTCCCACAGCACTACTCACCTGAAATTGTGCTTTACCAACCAAAGAGGCGACGAGATCTTGCCAAGCCGACCAATTCGCTGTAGTCAGTGCTTGATCTAACGGCACGGTAAAAATACGGCTTCCATAAAAAATTTTTATTTTATTATCTGAGGGGAGCAATCCGCCCTGGGAAAGCATCGACCCTGCCTCCGCATCCTGATTTATAGCTAAGAGCAAAGCGGCGTCCTCCTTAGCGTATTCGGGGTTGACTTTAAGATCAGGTGTAACCCCCACATGATTAATCGTCTTTCCCTGGGGAGAGTAAAAATGGGCGATCGTCATCTTCAGCGCCCCGCCGTCCGACAGATTAACTATCTTCTGGACTGAACCCTTGCCAAATGTTTTGCTTCCCAGAAGCATTGCAGCACCATGATCCTGCAAAGCCGCCGAGAGGACCTCGGCCGCACTCGCCGAATTTTTATTAGTCAAGACGACGACAGGTCCATGCACTTGAAAATTTTGGTTAGGTGCTACCAATTGTGTTACAAAATTGCTGCGATCATGGATCTCTACGACTTTTTTTCCCGGAATAAAATAACCTGCTAACTTTACGGCGGCATCCATATACCCACCTGGGTCATCGCGCAAATCAAGAATCCAAGCATTTGCCCCCTGTTGTTGCAAGTCTGCGGCTAGCTTCCCAAAGACTTGGGGAATGTCGCTGCCGAAGACATTGATTTGGAGATAACCGATGTGCCCATCCAAGAGTTCGGCACTAACTTCTGGCTGCGTCAAGGCCTGGCGCGTGATGTTCAGGAATAAAAAACTAGATCCTCGTAACACTGCTAGGCTAACAGACGTTCCGGCCGGTCCCTGCAAAAGCGCTGCCGCTTGGTTTGCTGACAACCCTCCTAAGGGGCGTTCATCCACGCGAGTAATGATATCGCCAGGCTGTAGGCCAGCACCCTCCGCTGGAGAGCTGGGAATCACTGAAGCTACCTCTACCCCCTTTGGCACTATATTCATATGAATGCCTAAGCCAGAAAACTGATTCTTTAAGGAATCTTGGAAAACCTGAAATTCACTCGGAGTAAAATACACGGTATACGGATCACCTAGGCGAGTGAGCGTTTGATCGATCGTCTGAGCTTTAAGAACATCTTCAGGCACCGGATCCACGTAAGAACTTTGGAGCAGCGACCGAATCTCTGTTAGCTCATCAGCAGCCTGAGCCGGACTTGGTAATCCAACCAGAAGAATAAGAGCCATAAGCATCACTGCCATGATTCCTTTAAGAATTCTTTGCCGCTGAACTATGCCTCTACCACATTTTTTCACATTACCCTCCATTTCACGCTAACCTCTAGTACACATTACCTATGAAGAAAAATTCGACAGAGCCTAATAATCTTCCTGCTTTTGTTTTAGATATACAATATTATTCTTCAGCAGCTTTCCGCCCACTTCGAAGCAATTTCCTTGTCCTAAATCCAGTCTTCTATATTCCAGAACTAGGTACCAAGTTTTTCTCCCAACCGTTTTTCTCCCAACCGAGAAACTTTTTTCGGGAATTCCGTAACGGGATGAGGAAATGCCCCGGTGAGACGTTTCTTTCCGATGCTGATCTGCGAGTTTTACTAGAAACGAGAAGAGAGCCCTTCGTCCATCGACGAAGGACTCTCTTGCTTAAATTGTCAGAATAGTTTCCCTTTGTGTGGTAGTCATTACTTTAATTACTCAGTTATGCCAGCCCAAGTGATAGGAATATTACCGATCACAGCACCTGAACTATTAGTAACTGTTAAGGTCGACCCACTAGGAATCATTCTTCCGGCATCAACACCGATATCTCGAGAACCAGCAGCATCACCAACTAGCATTGGATACGCTACCGCACCGTCTTGTAAGGTAATACTTACAGTGCCGTCTGTACCTGTTTGAAGTTGAACCACCGGAGCACTTGACAGATGATACGCCATAATCCCGGAAGTGCTAACGGTGTCGTAGGCAGG
>JARLHW010000136.1 GCA_031292075.1 Desulfosporosinus sp. | reverse complement strand
CTTGGGTCATGTTTCCACCTCCCGCATAAATTTGATCCAATATGAATCAAAGCATACTCCGATAGTGATTATAATATTCCTTATGAAAATACGGGAGATCAGGAGGATAAAGATAGGCGAGTAGTTTTTCTAACTCCAGACAGCAAACCGGCTTCGAAGGACCTACCTCCATCTCGGATACAGCATCGCGCTCATCGAGCGCGTTCTTGGCACAAGTCTCCACGTGCCCTGTCTCTGAGAAATAACTCTCCCTAGAAGACCTTCAATGAAATAATACAACGCGGATCAGGCTTGCTAAAGGTGATTTTAATCATTCGCCAACCCCCAAAACAGTTCATAACCTTATACTTCTTTCCTGGTCACCTTTAGCAGAGAGTCATTTCTATATTCTCTTGGGGTAAATCCTACCTGTTCCTTGAAGCATCTATAAAAATTAGATACGCTTTGAAAGCCTGTCAAATATGCAATCTCGAGAATCTTTACCTCTTCTTGTCTAAGCAATTCTGCCGCTTTATCTACTCTAAATTTAGTAATGTACTGAGTGGGAGTTAGACCATAATGTTGTTTAAACAGTCTTACTATATAGTTTATACTAACTCCAAGTTGTTTCGAAATATTTTTTGGTTCTATCAACTGATCGTAATTTGCGTCGAAGATATCTTTAGCTTTTTTCACGAGCTCTAAGTCCGGTTCAAAAACTAGTTCATCCGGACAGCACTTTTTGCATGGACGGAACCCGCCCTCTATCGCGTCCACTGCATCATCAAAGAAAATCACGTTTATACGTAAAGGTGTTCTTGCCCTGCATTGGGGACGGCAGAAAATCCCCGTTGTCTTTACTCCATAGAAAAAAATGCCATCATAACTCTTGTCGCAGCTCACAACAGCTTGCCATTTCTCATTATCAGACATTCGGAAAGGTTTTTTCATGTGCTTTTCTCCCTGTTAGTGCGCATTAACAAATTTTTGTAATTCATCGTGCCAAGCATCAGGCTCAAATGTACCTATCCCTGTAGTCTCCCCAAACAAAAGGTCAATGATATAGCGAGGCTTTTTACCGCCGATGAACATTGCTTTGATACAGGAAACACAATAAACCACTACATTGTCACAAGGCATTTCGTTCGAGCGCTTTTCCATCTGTATCTTGACCTGCTCTATAGGCAATACACCGTAAAAACTATCCCCGCAACATACCGCTTTTGTACCAGTATTTTTGGGCTCGATTATTGAAATGTTCATTTTTTCAAGGAGTTTTCTAATTGCTGAATGTACCCTTTCTTCAGTACGTGTTGGACAGGCATCATGTATCGTCATCTCCACACCATTATAGTCAGGGAATGGAAAGGTCTTGCTTTCGGCAAATATCTCCCAGAGAGATATGGTAGCTATTCCCTCATAAAGCTCTCTATAACGCCTGTCGCAGCCTGCGCAGGTGTTAATTACTTGCGTGCCTTTTTCAAGGTTAGGCTCATGTCTGCAACAAATTAGGTGTTCAGGAATATCGTTAAGGTTCTTATTTAAAAACTCTAATATTTTTTGGGCAAGCTCTGGCTTGTATATCATAAGGGCACAACCTGGTGCATAAATTTGTTTCATTTAGAACTCCTCCAGTGATTTATTTTATTACAACCATATTTTAATCAAACGCACCCTAGAAATCTTCCTATATTTCATCGAGTAATTTTTAAAATAAGTAACGTAAAGCCAGACCGTCCAAACGATCTGGCAAATAACTTCAGTGGCCGACCTTGCCTATATCTCAATGTCCCACGTTTTCTTTCGCGCGGAGGGTTGTGCCAAATGCAACTAGTCCCAGGTATTTATCCTGAATCGTCCGATGAATCACTTAGTTATATCAACCACTTCTACAGAAGTGTACCCTTTCGGCTTAGTTGTGAATTTTTTTGTTGTTCTTGTTTTCGTGAAGTAATGCCGGTAAACTCCAAATAAACTAGCAATTGCCATTCCGACTAAAATGATCGTAAACGAAAAAGCTATAATTGATACGATGATAAATAGCATTACAAGGGACAATAGAAATTTATAGAGTTTTGGCATGAAAAAGCCCTCCTTTAAAGAAGCTTGTACTCCCTCACCCCATTATAACATGCACTAACATAGCTTTAAACCATATTCAATCTCAATTATTACCATTTATACAAACTGTTACAAGCCAATACCAGTCCTTCTCTCTAGTAAATAAACGATCATTACACAAAAACGCCCTCCTTTGCTGAAATCAGCGTGGGAGGGTATTTTCTTCACTAAGGCCCCCATCATACTACCGATACGCCTGAAGCAATTGTTTGAACTCGTAATAAGCAAATTAAACAGTTTTCATATCAGAACTCGACTAATCTTCCATTACTTGCCTTAGGGATATTACCTACACTTGGGGTACAATAGCATCTAATAATAATGAAGGGAGGCAAGAACTAGGTGAAAAGACATTTTAGATCAACAGTTATCCTATTTACTATCCTAATTTCGTTATTTACTGGTTGTACATCAATACCTAGAAGTATATCCCCTGGCATCGCCAATGCCAATACCCCAGAGCCAGTCGGCGGCTCTGAATTACAGAATCGTACAGGTGAGCATGCGTATAAGGTCGATAATATAGTCTTTTTTGAAGGACCAAGTACACTTAAGCAAGCAGCTTTAACATTCGACGACGGTCCGGATGTATATTATACAACGAAAATTTTAGACATCTTAAGTAAAAATAAAATTAGGGCGACCTTTTTTATTGTGGGTCAACGAGCAGAAAAACACCCAGAAATAATAAAGCGAATCGTTAACGACGGGCATACTATTGGGAATCATTCATGGGATCACCCTGATTTAAACAAACTTGCTCCTGAGAAAGTTAAATTTGAACTTGATCAAACGTCTAATCTTTTGTCCTCAATCACAGGTTTTCAGACTCATCTTTTTCGTCCACCCTACGGCGCCGCTTCTCAGAGTGTTGTTAATGAATTAGCTTCTATGGGCTATAAAGTCATTGACTGGTCAGTTGATACCCGTGATTGGGCTGGAACATCACCTGCTATTATAATGGAATATGTAAAGAAAGAATTGAAACCTGGCGGGATTATATTGGAACACTGTGCGGGTGGAAAAAATGATAATTTAGATAACACTGTTAAGGCATTACCAGAAATAATTTCCTACGCTAAAAACCTAGGTTATACTTTCGTAACTATTCCAGAATTGCTTGGATTGCCTAAATAAGCGCCGAAACACCGGCTCAATTGTGTATTATCCGTCAGGTACATGATTTTAATAAAAAAGTCCAGACCGTCCAAACGATCTGGCAAATAATTTTAGTTGACGACCTTACCTATATTTCAAGTTCTTGTTTCATCGATCATGTAGGGTTCCAGTGATCCGTCATTTAAAAATACGTTGTTGTTAAGAAAGATAGCAACTCCGGCGGGTTCGCCAGATTGGGTAACCGTATGTAATTGATCGGAAACGCCCAAAACGCTCCGGTCGATGGATATATTAAAATGGAATAAACTACATACTCAATTTTTCAGTGTGTATTGGTGATTTTTTGAATTGTTCTATGATTTACCCCAAGGGTCTAGCCCACTTTCCGCTAAATCGAGCTAATTATTTTAAGCTGTACCATTTTCGGGGTCGTCAAAGCCAGAAACCCGTAATTGGTATAAAATAGAGTGAAATATTTATTGGGCAGATATCCTGATTCAAGGTTTATCTGCCTTTGACATAATTAATAACCTCCAACGTCAGTTTTTATTTTATCTGACTTTGGAGGTTTACACAATTTTTGGTGAACTCTCTCATATTCTATTTATTTATTAGCTCACTGCAAATCAATTCTGCCATTTCGCGAATTTTCTTATTTTCATTTTTGCAAGCTGCAATAATATAAGATTTGTAATTTTCTTGATAGTTGTTATTCATGAAACACAAAACACTAACCTTCCATTTCCAAAGATCTTCTGGATTTAAGTAAAAGAATTTCGGCTGTATATTTTGTTTATAAAAATCATCATCCATTTCCATGATATTTTCTGGCGTGAGATATGGGGCTAATTCTGATACTCCCGGAAAATCATCTATTTCATCCCACTTACCTTTGTTCATAGGGCAGATTTCCTGGCATATGTCACATCCATATAGACATTGGCTGAACGTTTTTCTTAAAGGCTCATCTGGCAAATCATGTCCTCCGAATGTCGTCAGATAAGAGACGCATTCAGCCGGCGACATGGTGTAGGGTGCAGAAAGTGAGCCGGACGGGCAAGCTTTAATACATCGGTTACAGTTATTCGAGCATTTCGGAAGATCTGTGGTCTCTATCAATTCCAGTTTTTTATCGATCAACCAACCTTGTAAAGATACCCACGATCCAGATTTTTCAGTGTAGAAAAAATTATTCCTGCGGATAATTCCAAGACCTGCTTTCATTGCGGCCCATCGTAAACCAACCAGTCCAAATTTGCGTTCATTTACGAACTGTAAACCCAAAGTTCGCATATAGTTTTCCATTTTAAGCCCAGCCTGAAACTCTTCTGTGTTTTCATCAATACGGGTATCAAATAAAAATTGTTTTCCGATATAGCCTTTTATCTCATCGGGAACCGCATACTTGCCATATCGCTCTATTACAACAACTACAGATTGTGCCCAAGAAAAAGCTTCCCGTGGATCAATCAGACGATTTAGACTTTGATAAAATTTTTCAGACTGAGGTACAGTTTGTATGCGTTCCAGCATTTTCTGACCATACTCACTCAACTTTTCCAGCGGAACAATGCCACAACTCTCATAACCCAATTCACATGCTTTATTTTGAATCATCTGTTCGATATTTACCATAATTATACACTCCTTTAAATAATAACTTTATTAGTTTTGAACTAACTCTCTTAATGTTTTTGAAGTTACGGCGTTCCAATCAGTTTTCGCCTTACAATTCGATACTCAAGATATGTTGATTCTAAGTACATTTTCCACTTCCTCAGATCATTTGACTATTCGCAAACTTAAAATGGCATTCTATGCCATTATCGCTTGGCTATATTACTCAAAAACTTTCGTATACTACTATCTCTTCGAGGGCCTTACGCTTTTTTCGTGCTTTTCAGGAGTAATTGGTGCCGCATACCCAGCTGCCAAGATATTGATCGGTTCCAAATGCTCAAGAATATTAAGTTCAGACCTTAAAATAGTAGGGTTCGATCAGAAGCTGAGCATGTCGGCCATCATCAGATAGTGCATCTACTGTTGTGCAAAAATCACAGATACCTGCATGAATTTTGATTTGTGTCATATGGAAAATCATCTCGTCCCTAATTAGTGTATATACACATTTAATATATTATAAAATGCTGATTTTATTTATCAGCAATAATTGTTTAGGCCTTGTTTGTCGTAAGATTGTGGGACATTGAACTTGATCGTTAAGCATTTGTTCGTATAAATACATGTCCTATAGTCTACTTAATAGCTTCCGATTACGGTTTACCCGTTCGCGTACTGGTCGAGTATTGCCTGTTGGATAGCCGTTATAATATAACTTTTGAAAACTGCAATTCCTCCCTGTTCCATTTCAATGGGTACCTGAGTGCATTCGAAAAAATCGAGGATCTTTTCATCGGTGATCTCACTAACACCAGTATCGACAAGTAACGTCCGATCATAGAAACCAAAACTCTGTCTAAGCACAACCTCGTCTATTCCAAACCCCGAATCAAACAACTCTCTCCACCTTTCTAGCCATCCGGAAGTTAGGTAAAACGTCTTCGACTCCTGATCAGTCTCCTTCATCCTCTCACCCATCATGAGCTCAATGCAATTCGACTGCTCGAACCTAACTAAGTTGTGATAACCACTCAAGAATTCATTAAAATCAGGGTGGCATTTGGAGCCATAAAGAAGGATAATTCGATCCGCCGCTACGGCATCAAGGGCCTTAATAACACCAGCTTTTAAGGCATCTAAATTAATATGGAGATTTAACGGAAGATAAGTAACCTCTAACTCACAATCAAATAACTTTTCCTGTTTAATCTGCGCCAAGACCTGTTCTAATTCCAGTTCATAAATCCCACATCCCAATATACATAGTTTCATTATATTTTCTCCTCGCCTAAATTTAGAGCGAATGGCGCTCTGCTTTATCAATCAGTGTATATGCACCTTTTGCTTAATGCAGAATCACGGTATCAACGCTTCCAGTTTCGAAAGCAATACCTCTAATGTCGCTAATTCTGCTTCTCCCAAATATTCCTTTAGTGATGCTTGTGCCTCACACCATAGTGTCCCAGCCCTGAGCAACGCGGTTCTTCCAGCTTCGGTGAGCACCACGTGCTTGGACCGTGGATCATCTCCAGAATTAACCGTTAATAGGCCGACATGCTTGTAGAGAAGTCCGTGACCGTGGAGAATCTTCGCTCCAGAATTAACTGTTATTAAACCGACATCGACTAATGGCTTCATATTTCGGTTCAAGGTAGTTCTGTCAATCCGCATGGTTTTAGCCAGCTCACTGATCGTTACAGGCTCCACTTGTTCAAGATTCCACAATAACGAATACTGCGTTACCTTGAGACCGCTTGGTTCCAAAACATTTTCGTAAAATTGGGTTACCGCCCTGGAAGCTCGCCTTATATTCAAACAGTGACAACGACTTGTAAGCTTAGGATAGTTTGCCACAATATGGTTCATTGATCTATGTCCTTTCGTTGGAATACTCGGGAAAGTATTCGTAATCGGTTTCAATGTAATCCACAGCCTGTTTGTCGTATGGCAAAAACACCTCATCTATATGTATATATACACCACAGACGATAATATTAAGAGGTGTATATATACACCAATGATGCAAAATACTTACATGTGTATATGCACATATCGGTTGTTTTATTATATATAGAAACCTATGGTCTTGTCAATAGTTCATTCTGGTCACTTCTGTCGTCCAAATATAAAGCTTCAGGTCTCCCATACATTTTGATATTATAAAATGAAGCGAAAATGGTGGCTCCTATATATATATACTTTTCGATACCTATCACAATGACAGCACATAGAGGCTATTTGTATTTCCTTTGAGGCACAATACTTTAAAAAGACATATGCTTTTCCAAGTCGCTGATATCAAGGCTTTCATCAACCTCGATGTAGCACTGCCACGCACTCTCTTATAACTCACGTGTAGGTAACCGACTACCACCATATTAAAGTAAAGAAATCCGCAATAAGCTAACGCACCTTTTTTACTTTACTATAATCCTTTTCCGATCTATAGTTGTATCTACGGTTCTGTTCTTTCCTGCAATTCGCGCAGTTCCTTAAAACAAACAGCGTTGGCGTGAGAACTTCTATCTTCTCAACCAACGCATTAAATATTTTGTTTAATCGTCTTATTGTTCATTCACTCATAAACTCGTTCACTGCACCCCTTACAGCCGTGCGCGACTATCCATAGAAAACATTACCAACCCCATGTCATAAATTACATACCGAATATGTTCCTTCGTGCCTACCCTATCCCAAATCTATCTAACCGGAATCCTACAAACATGTTCCCATGGTCTTAGCTGGTCCTATCAACCCTTCAAACAATTCAAACTAAAACCCCAGAACCAGCACCACAAGCCAATCCTAGATGTCTTTCTTTTGCAGACAACAGCAAGTCTCCACGTGCTACGTCCAATGAAACATAACCACGTGTTGGACCCGATTGATCTGAGAATACGAGGCTAGATCGTGGACTAATTAGTTATCGTTTGAACGCCCCGCATATTGTAGTGCGATTTTATGGCCTCTCCATTATGAGATTATAGTAGGCTGCTTTAACAGGCTTGGCTTCCCTGCCTCTTTTCGCCCTTGAATTGAAAATCGTAGATTTCACGGTACAGTCCACCTTTCTCCAGTAGCTCGGAATGAGTCCCGCTCTCGGAGATCCTGCCTTGATCGAGGACTATGATTTCATCGGCCTCCATGACTGCGGAGATTCTGCTGGCAATAATCAGGGTGGTTTTATTTTTTCTCACCTTCCGGAGGTTGAGCAGGATTTCCGCTTCCGTGAGGGTATCCACTGCGGAAAGAGCATCGTCCAGCACAAGGACTTCAGGGTCTTTTATGAGCGCCCTGGCGATGGAAACCCTCTGCTTCTGCCCTCCGGAGATGTTGACGCCCCGTTCCCCGAGAATTGTTTCAAAACCATTGGGTAGGTCCATAATGTTTTGATAGACGCAACTATTCATCGCGGCACGTTCCACATCGTCACCGGAATAGCTATCTTTAAAAAACCGAATGTTCTCGGGTATCGACGCACTGAAAAAAAAGTTATCCTGCGGAATAACCCCAAAGCCACTTCTGAGCGCTTTCAGCTTGAAATCGTTGAGGTCATTTTCACCAATAATTATTTTTCCTCTATCGACGTTATACATTTTTAACAGTAAGTTGACGAGTGTGCTTTTCCCCGAACCCGTTTTCCCGATGATGCCCAAGGTATGACCTTGAGGAATTTCAAGGCTGATATTGCTCAAGGCTTCTTTTTCGGCTTCGGGATAAGAGAAAGACAGGCTGTTGATGTTTATGGAGTATTGCTCTGGAAATCTCGTTATGGAACCACCCTCTTTTACCTTGGGTTTCACATTAAATATCTCGTTCAATCTGCCGAGAGACGCCATGCCCCTCTGAATAACCGTGATCACCTGACCGATTGAAATGACAGGCGCCAGTATAATCGTCAGGTAGCCGTTAAAGGCGACAAAGTCCCCGAGGGAAATGCTCCCTTTCAGAACCATATTGCCCCCCCAGATCAGGTTAAAGACAAAACTGACGGTGAAACACAATTCAATCGCGGGGGCCAAATAAGCCGAAACCCTGACCATGCTCATATTGGCCTCCACCATCTGATCGTTCAGCTTCTGAAACCTTTCGACCTCTTTGTCTTCCTGCACGTAGGCCTTGATCACGCGGATACCGCTGATGTTTTCATTGACTCTGTCGGAGATGGCGGCAAAGGTCTTTTGCACTTTTCTGAAACGCTTTTTTACAATCCTGCCGATGTAAAACATAAAGAAAACTATCAAGGGGATCGGGAACAGCGATAAAAGCGTAAACTGCCAGTTAATCGTTTGCGCCATTTCATAAACGGAAATCATACAAACCACGATTCCATTGATAGCCAGCGCGGCAGCGGGGCCGAAGGTTTGCCGCACGGCATTGATATCATTGATGGCATAGGCGATCAAGTCGCCTGTTTTCCTGTGGCTGTAAAATTCGGGAGAGAGCCTTTGAAACTGGTCGAAAAGTTTTTCCCTCAAAAAACATTCTAGGACGCGCCCTTTTCCTATGACTAAATTCCGCCAGGCGTAGGTGCATACGAACGTGCCAGCGGCAATCAGCAGAATGTAGGCAATATTGACATACACAGCGTTCGGCTGAAATCCATTTGTTTTCAAAACATCAACCGTGTTTCCCAACACCTTTGGAAAAAGAGTTTGAATGTAAGACGAGAGAAGCATAAATAGAATGCCAATGATATAGGAAAACTTGTGATCTTTCATAAAACCGATAATTATTTTTTTGCCCATCCAGTGCCCCACCCTTGCTTATTAATGAAGATTGCCTTACTCAATGGCCTTTACCGAGTCCCTTTCAACAAGCGTATTGTTGATCAGAATAGTTTCATAAGGCTTAGTGGGCTCCTCGATCCTTTTTAAAAGCAGTTCGACCGCGCATTCACAAGCATAATCGATGTACATTTCCAAAGTTGTGAGCGCTGGGATGCTAAGTGAAGCCATCTCCGTATTTCCGCTGCCTATTACCGATAAATCCTCCGGTACTCTGATCCCTGCTTCATACAAATATTTGATCAGCTTAATCGCCGTATAATCCCACTGGCAGATGATCGCGGTGGGGCCTTCATTGCTCTGGATCAGTTCATTTACTTTTTCTTCAAAACTTCCCTCGGCATAAATAAAGAAATTATCTCTCACCGACAAAGCATGGTCCTCTAAAGCCAATTCGATACCAAGCGCCTTTTCTTTATTAATATAGGTGCTGCCGCTGCCTATAAAACCGATTCTTTTGTGCCCCTTTTTAATCAGATATTCACACTGCATATATCCGCTGTTATTGAAGTTATACCAGACACTGTCGCAGTCAAGGGATGGCGAGTACCCCGTATAAAACACCAGATTTCTTATTTTCGAGGCGACAAATCCTACATAACCTTTTTCAAATCCTCCGATAAAAATAATCCCGTCAAAGCCTGTGCCCTTCGCTACTTTATTCGGAAGATACAGTTTTTCCTGACGGCTCTTATCTATAAATTCAATATCATATTCGCAGCCCATCGTTTGCAGTGCTTTTTCAATGCCCTGAATCTTGCAGCTGTAATTGCTGCTGTCCTGGATAAAGGGTTT
Source organism: Desulfosporosinus sp. (assembly GCA_031292075.1). Classification (GTDB taxonomy): domain Bacteria; phylum Bacillota; class Desulfitobacteriia; order Desulfitobacteriales; family Desulfitobacteriaceae; genus Desulfosporosinus. The sequence continues at coordinate 108,225 of JARLHW010000136.1, read as the reverse complement.
TTGATGAAGTACCAGTATTTTTTTATCGCCTGAGTTCCTGGGCCTCAAATATCCCATTTCACTTGCTTTCATTAAAATCTTGCTTCTTAATTTTTCGCTGACACCATCCTGCCCTGAAAGGGCTCTGCTGACTGAAATATTTGAAATTGCAAGGGCTTTTGCAATATCGGACATAGTTATCTTCTCGGATTTCATAATTCCCCCCCTAACTATTTGTATTATATCACATTATAACGTAAATTATATTAAAATTTATCGTTATATTATCGTTAATAATTTGATATTCTTATCGTTATGCGCAGATGTTTTAGGGATACCCACCAATCAAACCAAAATGGGTCGCCAACAGCAAACCGGGATATACGCAAAGGGAGGACTTAGCGATCGTTAAGTCCTCCCTTTGCGTAAACCCAAAGTTAATTAAATTACCTCATAAATTATTTCAACCGATTTCCGAATAGATATCTTATCCCATAACTTTTAGTTTGATTTCTTAGCCTGCATGTCAAGCTCATTTTGTTCTAAAGATGACATTGGCCATTTGCAGCAATGGACTAGATACTATAAAATCATGCCTATCTTTATATTTTCCTCTGAAGCTTCAAACTTGTCTATCTTCCAAGTCCCCTTCTCGTTTTTTGCTAATAGCGTGTAAGTAGTGCTGAAAGGAGTTCCTCCGCTAATTCTATTTTTCTTACTGTTCTTTTTGTTTAGTTCCTTAAAGTATTTGTCATCAGCACTTAACACACAGGTCCTTACGTTATAAACTACCACAACTTGTTCCTGGTCCGTACTGAAAGTAATTGAGAGAAACTCACAATCTTCATACTTAGATTTAATCTTGTTTTCGTTAAATAGTTTTATAGTCTTTTGCTCATCATTGTTTTTGACGAGTTCTATAAGGTGGTCCACTGTATAGAGATGATACTCTGACCTGCCATCTAAGCGCTCGAAATCGCGGTCGGTTAAAGCTCTGGCAAAATCTATTGACAATTCCTTTATTGCTTGTTCATTCGCTGTATCATCCATTAAATTCACTACCCCGCTGTCCGCTTGACCGCAGTTGTTATTAATAGTCCCATCCGAAACTGGCAGAGATCCTTGGACTACTCCCAAAAACTTATTTATAATATTAAGCTTCTTCATGCGTCTCCTTCTTTCACGGCCTTTAAATAAACTCGAGCCTATATATCATATGAAAAATAGGAGGATTAGGAAACTTGGGCGAGACCACTTTATGAACCATGCTCCGCAAATAAACGATTATTTTTTTGGTTAGCCAATAAATGTGAGTTATATAACGAATCATTTTAATATTACGACAAAATAATTCGACAGATTATAGTGAGTATTAGAAGGTAAAATTAATAAAATAACATACATATCATAAGGAGGCTGTTATTTTGTATTATGACCTTGTATCAAATATAATAGATGTTTTATTTCTCTGTGGCGTTGTCATATGGATAAACTTATCTCTCAACCAAAAATACTCTCATTACATATTAGGGGTTATGTTCGGTCTTATAACTATATTTGTCATGAAAGGTCACATCATGGTTGCCGAAGGTCGATTTTTCGATTTCAGGCATATCACAATGACTATGGCCGGCTTTATAGGTGGTCCAGTGACCGCGGTAATAGCCGCTTTAATAAGTTCTTTGTATAGGTATCATATAGCCGGAACGGGTTCGATGGGTGGTATCGCTAACATTATCGTTTTTGCATGTTTTGGAAGTATCTTAGGTAAATATTTAAGGTCTGACCAAAATGGTAAGAGGTTATTATTTTGGTTGACGATTGGTGTCATCATGACATGTCTTTTGCTATTAATTATTGCCGTTATCTCTCCATGGATAACCGGAACAGTACCAATCTTGGGAACTGTCTTCGACCTTTCATTAATCATTACGCCTCTCTCAGTTACCCTAATATTTAACTTCTATTTCTGGGCCAACGACTTTTTGGGCAAAGCATCAATACTTAATACCATAATTAACAGTAGTCCAATTAATTTGATAATTTTTAATGCCCAGGGGCCAATTCTGTTCAGTAAAAATATCAAAACCGAACTTAGAGTTTACCCTTTTATTACAAGCCTCTTTCCATTAGTGTACTTCGATAACACATGTCCCAATACAATAGGACAACTACATAAGGAAATAGCTACAGAAGACGGAAGACATTTTGTCGCAGACATGTCTAGTTTTCAGATGCCTAATGGCAAAAACACTTGTCTGGCAATTCTTAACGATATAACTGAACAAAAGTTATCACGCGAGAAATTAATTGAGGCTCAAAGAGAGACGGTTTCTATTCTCGAAAGTATGACGGATTGTTTCTTTGCTATTGATGGGGACTGGCAATTCACGTACCTAAACCGAGCCGGAGAAATCCTCTTTGGAAAATATCGTGAAGAATTGTTGGGCAGAAAAATGACAGAAGTATTTAATTTTCAGGACGACGTCTTACTACATTTTCAAGTAGCATTTTGCGAAAAAAGGCCAGTTACGTTTGAAATTGTTTCTGAACTTCTGGGTAACAAATACTTAGAGATGAATGCCTACCCAACCGAAAATGGATTGACCTGCTATTTCCGAGATATTACAGGCCGTAAACTAGCAGAGAACGAAATTGCTAGACTCGACCGTCTCAATCTTGTAGGGCAATTAGCTGCTGGAATTGGACATGAAATAAGGAATCCCATGACTACGGTACGTGGTTATCTTCAACTGTTGGGCGAAAAACCTGATTTCGCAGCTAGGAAGTCGACCTTTGAGCTGATGATTTCGGAAATAGATCGGGCAAACTCGATTATTACTGAATTTCTTTCCTTGGCTCAAACAAAACAAACTGAACTGAAATCCCAAAACCTTAATGACATTCTCAATCATTTATACCCTCTTATAGAAGCCGACGTTTTTACCCAAAATAAACAAATTAGTTTTATCCCCCAAGAGATTCCCCTGATAAAACTCAATGCAAAAGAAATCTCCCAACTGATTCTTAATTTAACTCGTAATGGACTGGATGCAATGCAGGAAAGAGGTTGTCTAACTATTAAGAGTTACTTACAGGATGACAAGGTTATTCTTGCAATTGCGGATGAGGGCTGTGGTATTCCCTCAGAAAATATTAGTAAAATCGGAACCCCTTTCTTTACAACTAAAGATGATGGGACGGGGTTGGGCCTTGCAACGTGTTATAAAATTGCAGAGTCTCATAACGCCAAGGTCAACATAGAGTCTAGTCCCAGTGGAACAACCTTCTTTATAATTTTTTCTCCAGACAAAGAACAGGGAAAAAACGGAATGGTTGCCTAATGCCCCTACAATCCTTCGGCTGCTTCTTTGATCGCGTTAACTATTTTGTTATAGCCAGTACATCTGCAGAGGTTGCCTGATATGGCAATTTTAATTTCTTCTTCAGAAGGATTAGAATTTGTCATTAAGAGCGCTTTGGCCGACATAAGCATGCCTGGTGTACAGTAGCCACATTGAATTGCGCTGTTCTTAATGAATGATTCCTGTAAGCTGTCCATTTCGCCATTCTGTTCCAAGGCTTCGATCGTAACAATTTTCTGACCCCGAATTTGAGGTGCAAGAACTAGGCAGGAACTGACCGCTTTGCCGTTCATGATTACGGTACAAGAGCCACATTCACCCTCACCACAACCTTCTTTTGTCCCGGTCAGACCCAGTTTTTCTCTCAACAAATCAACCAATCTCATGGTTGAGCAAACATCCATTTTATACTCTCTACCGTTGACATTAAACTCAATCTCCATTACTTTCACCTCTTACCGCACCCTACTAAATTCTGAATTACCTATCTGCTGGACAAGGCAGCTATTATTTTTTCCGACGTGAGTGGCATATCGGACAATGCAGTACTCAGCGAATTGTTTACGGCATTTATTACCGCTGCAGCGACAGGAACAAAGGCTATTTCCCCTACACTTTTAGCACCATAGGGACCATCATCCCCGCCTTGTTCAATCAAGAGAGTTTTTACTTTAGGCATATCCGGCGCATTAATAACATGATAATTTGTGAAGCTGTTGTTTAGGATACTTCCGTTACTACTAATCTTTATTTCTTCATATAATGCGTAGCCTATACCCATTTGAACGCCGCCTTGAATCTGTCCTTCAACCATGCCAGGATTAATGGCTTTACCGATGTCATGAACTGCCAGATAATCTAAAACTTTAACCCTCCCGGTCATTGTGTCAACCTCAACCTCAGCAAAGTGCACAGCATAAACACCCGGATTAGACGTCCCATGATAGGTGTGCGTAATAACGATGTCCGTATTATCTTTAATTTTGGCCGTTGTTGCGATTTCACGATAACTTATCCTCTGTTGCTCATGGCCAATTACCCAAACCATCCCGTTTGCAACTTCTAAATACTGCTTTGGCTTCTGAAAAATATGAGACGCACATTCCAATAGTATCTCTTTTACCTTTTTAGCTATTTCTAAGGCACAAGCGCCACAAATATAAGTTACTCTGCTACCATAAGAGCCAAAATCATAAGGACCATATTCTGTATCTGCTTCTAAAGCAGTAATATAACTAGGATTAATATCTAATACTTCGGCAACAATCAGCTTAATCGAAGTAATCGTGCCACAACCTAAATCATGAAGGCCAGTATTTAAGATAAAACTTCCGTCTTCATTCATCTTAAGGGTCATTGTACTGTGCTCAGGAAAGCCACCGTACATTCCATTCTTATGGGCAGCACAGGCAAATCCAACACCCCGGCGAAACCTGCCTGGATCTGGTTCCCTCTTATATCTCGTGCTCCAGTCAAATGCAGCGGCGCCTTTCTCCAAACATTCAATCACGCGAGCATTTCCTAGAGAAATATGAGATGCTTTATCTCTATCATACGGATGGACAAGGTTTTTAAGCCTGAAATCAACAAGATCCATCGTCAACGTTTTGGCGACTGCATCCATATGTATTTCCAGAGCAGTCATTATTTCCGGAGCTCCCCACCCTCTTGCTCCACCTGCCACAGGCGTATTCGTGTAAACAATCTTGCTCTGATTTTGGTAATAGGGAACTCTATATAAGCGGCATATTTTTTTAGACATGGCAAAGGCATTGTCTACAGAACTGGTAGCATAGGCTCCGGCATCAACAATTGTCTCCACAGTGCAATCTTTGAGAACTCCATCCGTTGTAACTTTTGTTTTTATCTTTGTACTTGTTGCCGGTCTGGTCATCGTTGCCGTAATGCATTCTTTCCTATCTAAAATCAATTTGACAGGACATCGGACTTCCTTGGCTAGGAAAGCGGTAATCGGCTCAATAATTGCTTCTTGTTTGCCGCCAAAAGAACCTCCCACGGGCATTTTAATGACTCTGACCTGGTTGTAATTTAATTCAAGCAAATCAGCTACAATTGTTCTGACTCCAAATACTCCTTGACATGCTGCCCAGAGGGTAAGCTTTCCGGAACTATTGAAATCTGCTACACAGACATGGGTTTCCAGCGCCGCATGATGTACCTTTTGAGTATGTGTAGCAGTCTCCACAACCAAGCAATCCTCTGGAGTTAACGCCTGCTCCCCCAGTTTATATTCAAACTGATGGATCAGATTACCCTCAGGATGGATCTTAGTCTGATCATCCCGCAGAGCAACCTCCGGCGTACTCAATACCGGCAGCATTTCAAATTCCACTTGAATAAGAGCAAGAGCTTCCTTAGCAATTTCCAGGCTGGTAGCCACCACAGCTGCAATTCGATCCCCAACAAACCTTACTTTATCAGTAAAAAGTCGCTCATCCTCTAAGCAAAATTCCTGGTTAGGAATAATTCTATAGCGGCTATACGTTTTGTTTGGAGTATTTAGATGAGTGAAAACACGAATAACACCCGCAAGTGCTTCAGCCTTGCTAGTATCAATTTCTTTAACTAACCCATGGGCAATCGGACTTAATAGTAACTTTGCATATAACATCTTAGGCAAACTCAGATCACTGACATACACTAAATCCCCTCTCACCTTTTGAGGTGCATCGTGAATCGGATACGTCTGCCCAACATATTTTAAATCCTTGTTCAATCCCATCACCCCTTGCTGCTCTTAACCCTTATTCACAAATAGTACTAGTATTTGAAGTTTCGCACAATAGTAACGTGCTAAGAAACTTCCTCCCCCAGCACACGCACCAACCTATCAATCAACTCATCACTTGGTATAAACGGAACCGTAATCTGCCCCGAACCCTTATATCGTTCATTAAATTCAATGCTTGTTTCGATCGAATGTTGATTTCTAGCCCAAGATCGACGAGCTACTCCACCCATCACATCCCACAAAAGAGCCGATTTAATAATTTTATCTACTCGCTCACTCCCGTCCAGCACCAAGCCGAACCCACCGTTAATGGCTTTACCAATGCCGACGCCCCCTCCATTGTGGAGTGATACAAGGCTCATCCCTCGAGCTGCATCTCCGGCAAAGCTTTGGACAGCCATATCAGCCATGACATTGCTTCCGTCTTTAATATTTGCTGTTTCCCTAAACGGAGAATCCGTTCCGCTCACATCATGATGATCCCGTCCCAGCATGATCGGACCCAGCTCTCCTTTGCGTACCATTTCATTAAATTTAAGTGCTATTTTAATTCGCCCCTCAGCGTCCTGATAAAGAATTCTAGCTTGGGTACCGACGACCAGGCGGTTTTTTTCGGCATCCTTAATCCAGATATAGTTGTCCCGGTCTTGACCCCGGCGCTTCGGATCAATACAGGACATCGCTGCCTCGTCTGTTTTGTGTAGATCCTCTTTTTTGCCGCTGAGACAGACCCATCTAAAGGGCCCATACCCATAGTCGAAAAGTTCTGGCCCCATAATATCTTCTACATAGGACGGGAAGATAAAGCCATCCTTTTCATCCACACCGTTTTTAGAGATCTCTTGGACACCGGCATCATAAATCGCTTTCATAAAAGAATTTCCATAATCAAAGAAATAGGTGCCCCGTTCTACCAATGTGCTGATTAATTCATAGTGCCGAAGTAAACTCCGGTCAACCAGCTTATTGAATTCAACTCGATCCGAGCTGAGCAGTCTGGTCCGCTCTTCAAAAGAGACCCCTTGGGGACAGTATCCCCCTTCATAGACCACATGGCAGGAAGTCTGATCGGAAAGTAAATCTACTTTGATCTTATGTTTAACTGCATACTCCAATAAGTCCACGACATTCCCTTGATAAGCAATCGACATCGGTTCTTTCTTTTGCACATATTCATCCGCAATCCGAAAGACTTCTTCGAGATCCGCCGACACTTTACTAACCCAACCTTGCTCGTAACGGGTTCTGATTCTCGACTCATCAACTTCGGCAATAATCCCTACACCGAGGGCTATTTCCACGGATTTAGGCTGAGCTCCGCTCATGCCCCCAAGGCCAGAAGAAATAAATAAATGCCCTCTTAAATCTCCGTCATGAGGAATCCCTAACTTTAATCTTCCGGCATTGAGTAAGGTGTTAAATGTTCCATGCACAATCCCCTGCGGTCCAATATACATCCAACCACCCGCCGTCATCTGACCATAGTTAGCTACACCCATTTGTTCGGCAATTTCCCAATCCTTTTGATTGTCAAACATACCTACCATTAAAGCATTGGTAATGATCACTCGCGGCGCTTCCGGACGAGATGGGAATAACCCGACTGGGTGACCTGATTCCATAACTAGCGTCTGCTGATCCGTCATTACTTCAAGATATTTTTTGATTAAGCGATACTGCAGCCAGTTTTGGCAGACACTTCCCGTTTCTCCGTAAGTCACAAGTTCATAAGGATATAGGGCTACTTCAAAATCAAGATTGTTATCGATCATAACCTGGAAGGCCTTGCCTTCTAGGCAGTTACCCTGATACTCATCAATGGGTTTGCCATACAATCGCCCCGTTGGACGAAATCGATAGGCATAAATCCTGCCTTTGGTTCGCAATTCTTCTAAAAATTCCGGAGCTAATTTTTCATGAAGTTCTTCTGGCACATAGCGGAGGGCGTTTTTTAAGGCAATTTTGGTCTGATCGATTGTCAGACTAAATCCTCTATCTGAAGCTCTTCGGATTCCTTCTTGAAATTCCGGCCTAGCTGGAAGTTCGGAATCTAGTTTAATAGTCATAGCTTGCGAGATGTCATAATTACTGATCATGGCAATTCACTCCTTTGCTCTCAGTTTACTTCGAACCGTCTCGACGAGTTTTCCCGAGGAAACTAACTCTTTAGCTAGCCTAATATCTGGATACATAACACGATCTACGCCAAGTGTACTAACCTTTGATCGGACCAGATGGTAGGCACCCTCGCTGCCTTTTCCAAGCTTAAGTTCCTCGCTGCCTTTTCTGAGATCAACCGCTTGACAGGCTGCTAACAATTCCATCGCCAAAACGTGCGCTGTATTTTCGATGATAACTCGAGCCTTACGGGCCGCGATCGTCCCCATGCTGACATGGTCTTCCTGATTCGCGGAAGAAGGGATTGAATCCACACTAGCTGGATGAGCTAATGTTTTGTTTTCAGAAACCAAGGAAGCAGCAGAATACTGCACAATCATAAACCCTGAATTCAGCCCTCCGTTGGGTGTTAGAAATGCTGGCAGCCCACTTAAATTGGGATTCACCATCCGTTCCACCCGTCGTTCAGCAATGTTGGCAAGCTCTGCCACTGCAATCGCCAGAAAATCCATCGCCAAGGCGATAGGTTGTCCGTGAAAGTTCCCGCCTGAGAGGACCTGCTTTTCGTCCGGAAAGATTAGAGGATTATCAGTTGCCGAATTAATCTCGATTTCCACAACTTTTTTCACGTACGCCACAGCATCCCCTGAAGGACCATGTACTTGGGCGACACAACGGAAGGAATAAGCATCCTGAACTCGTGGGTGTTGTTCCCCAGCTACAAACGTACTCCCCTCCGTGAGAAGACGGATTTGTTTTGCTACATTAATCTGACCCCGATGAGGGCGCACGACATGGATTTTCGGATCAAACGCATCAAGAATTCCTTCGAGTGCCTCGAGGGACAAGGCGGCCGAGATATTAGCGGTCTCCCATAAAATTTCTGCATCCCAGATCGCTAAAGCCGCAATGGCCGTCATAACTTGAGTTCCGTTGATGAGGGCTAAACCCTCTTTTCCTTCCAGAACAACGGGCGCGATCTTCGCTTGAGCTAAGGCCTCCTGTCCACTCATCCGACACCCTTTGTAAAACGCTTCCCCTTCACCAAGCAAAACTAAAACCATATGGGATAAAGGCGCCAAATCCCCGCTGGCTCCCAGCGAACCTTTTTCCGGCACGACTGGGATAATCCCAGAGTTAAGCACCTCAATCAAGGTTTCTAAAGTAGACAGCCTTATGCCGGAAAACCCTTTTGCTAAGGCATTGGCCCGAAGAAGTAAAATCGCTCTCACGATTTCTGGGGCAAGAGGTTCTCCCACACCTGTTGCATGACTCATAATGAGGTTACGCTGTAGTTTTTTCGCATCATCTTTTGATATGACGACATTACTAAACATGCCAAAACCTGTAGTAATCCCATAGACTAATTGATTGTCTTCAATCAGCTGGTCCACATATTCTCTGGATCTTAGAACCTTCTTTTTGGCTGCCGAGTGCAAGTCCACCTGGGCACCATACCGTGCCACCGCAACAACCTGTTCCAATGTGAGTGTTTCCCCGTCCAAGATAACTTTCGGTTGTTCCGAAAAGACTTCACTCATATATACTACCTCCTCTTAGCTCAAATAACCTCTTAATCATCACAGAGGCAGTTGAAACATAATTTTCCCTGTCTAACCTCAAAACATTCCCAAAGTCTCCCATTTATACGTAGAAGCTCCATCTCCCGCAATCCTAAGCCCATAAGCGTACATGCACCCGACCTTCGCGCCTCGAACCACGTGCATCGTGCCTCGGTAAACAGGTACAGTAGCCCCTAAGGACTACTGTTTAATAAGGTCGGTCGTTAGGCTTGATATAGTCCCTTTCGGTGTACCGATAAGTAATTTGAACAATATGGGTCAAGCCCAAGTAAGGCCTGAGCACCATGGATATATCCCATCATCACTCGATCAAGCGGATCTAAAATATAACTATCCATACCCATTGTCAGGGTTTGTACCAAAAATAATTGGTTCAGAACTTTGCGATTAGGTAGCCCAAAGGATACATTACTCAATCCACAGACTTTATGCACCTTAGGGAATTCTTGGCTAATAAGAGTCAATGTTTCCAAGACCTCTACACCAGCCCTATCTCCAGTACTAACCGGTGTTACCAAGGGGTCAAAATATATATCTTCTTCCGGAATTCCGGCTTCAGTTAAGCTCTGATATAGATTTTTCACGACGCGCATCCGTTGCGCGGCTGTCTCAGGGATTCCGGTGTCATCCATACATAAGGCAATAATTTTGGCTTTATACTTTTGGACCAGCGGCAAAATCTGCTGGTAGCGTTCGACCTCAGCTGTAATGGAGTTGATTAAAGGTTGTCCGTACTTGACCAGCGAAAGCCCCTTTTCAATAGCTTTCGGGTTTGGGCTATCAATACACAGAGGAGCTTCCACGACTTCCTGAACCGTATTGACAAGCCACTCCATCATTTCCACTTCGTTAAAAATCATAGTACCGCAGTTGACATCAATATAATCAGCCCCAGCTTCAATTTGTGCTTTAGCTAGCTGGCGAATATACTCGGCATTTTGGTTTTCCACGGCCTCGCGGACACCTTTTCGACTGGTGTTGATCAATTCACCTATGATTAGCACGTTCATTCCTCCTGCCGGTAAATCAGTTCACATGTAAATATAATCTAACAATCAATTTCTTAGGCAATTACGCGTCGGCATAAATCTGTTGCCGTGGCAGCGTCAGGAGCATATCCGTCGGCTCCGATTTGTACAGCAAACGCTTGGGTTATCGGGGCCCCGCCAATAATAACCTTGACAGATTCGCGCAAGCCCTCTTTCTTCAAAGCTTCAATCGTATCACGCATAGAGAGCATCGTCGTGGTCAAAAGAGCAGACATCCCGATAATTTGGGGATTATGCTCCTTCACGGCTTTTACAAAAGTAGCAGGATCTATATCAACACCTAAGTCAATGATCTCAAACCCTGCACTTTCCATCATCATGACAACGAGTTTCTTGCCAATATCATGAAGATCCCCTTTTACGGTTCCGATCACCATCTTGCCAGCAGTAGGCATATCTTTGTCGGTAATTAGCGGTTTTACGAGTTCTATCCCCGTGCTCATGGCCCGAGCTGACATCATGACTTCTGGAACATACATATCACCCGCTTTAAAACGAACCCCAACAACATTCATACCCGCCATTAAGCCTTGATTAATAATCTCTATAGGGTCTAGGCCGCTATCAATCATTTTTTGGGTTTGACTTTTAACCCCCACAAAATCACCATTAATCACTATTTGCGCCAAACTCTCAAAATCACTCATTAACTATTCCTCCTCAAATTATATAAACCATTCCGACATCAGGTTTCTGTTCTCCGACTTCTAACTCTGATCCCTGCCGTCTATTTTGGGGCTCCAACCTTTTCTCGAGCTTCTCTGAGAACCGCTGCAATCTTCTCACTTACCTCCTGGGTGACAGGTTCGGGGAGGTGTGTGGCTAAGATATGCTTAATTCTTTCTCTGGCACGGTCGACCATCGTTTTACTGCCACTCTCTGACCAATTCTCGTAGCTATTGAAATCCGAGAGCTCTGGCATCCAATTCTTGCGAAAATGTTTGGCTGTATGTTCATCCCCTAGGAAATTACCGCCCGGCCCGACGCGTCTGATCGCTTCTACCCCTAGTGATTCTTTATCAGTATCAATACCCTTTAGTAATCGTCTGGTCCGACCGATGACCTCGTTTGAGATCACGAGTAACTCTAAAGATCCTGTCAAACCAAATTCCATATAGAAAACATCATGCATAATATTGCACCCTTGGAGTGCCCCCATGACGGTAAACATTGTCGACTCCACAATTGCCTGTTCATCGCAAACTTTAGAATTGCAGCATCCAGCATAACCCCAAGACGGTAGTTGATAATAGTGGGCTAAATCGACAGCCCCCCCTTGGAAGAGTACGGCTTCAGGTGTTCCATAAACTGCCTGCATGGTCCGCATATCCAGAGGAGAATTACCATAACCGTACACAAACGGAGCTCCCGGAGCTTTTAATTGGTGAATAACTAAGCCGCTTAAAGCTTCGGCATTTGCCTGAACTAAGGCACCGCCAATCGTTGTAGGAACCGAGGCTCCAGCCACCCCTCCGCAGGCAAAATTGGTTGGAACCCCATTTTCCGCGGCTATCAGCAATTTATCGACAGACTCCTTGGGGTGCTGAAGTGGAGAGGTCGGTTCGGTATAGACCATGAACAGCGGTTTCTGACGCAAGCGTTCTTTACCACCGACGGCAAGGGCTGCCATCTCGATAATATCTTGAAGGGTATCCCCATCCTCAGCAATGACCACTTGAGGTTTCACCGTATTCTGCACCATAATGGCATATTGTTCGCGATTTATCATGCGGCTATCCACATCAGTCAACATGCCCATGGACATAACAAAGTCAATATTGGCAAGCTGATCACAGACTTTGATAGCATTAGCCACATCCTCTTGACACCAACTGCGCCTTTGCAAGCTGAAAGGATCAAGATAGTTGAGCGTGTCAGATCCTGTGCCGAAATAAACATTAGAACCTTCTAAATGTAGTGCGGCTTCCCCGTTGCGATTATATAGAGTCACGCGCGAAGGTGCGGATTGCAGTGCCTTCTTCACTAGAAAGGTAGGGAAATAAACTCGGTTACCGTTCTCAACTTTGGCTCCGGCCTGTCGAAGAAGTTCTACCGCTTCTTCATGGTGAACCACCATACCCGTCTCTTCGAGAATTTGACAACTGGCCAGATGAATCTCCTCTGCTTGTTTTTCTGTAAGCGTTCGAAAAAACAAGCCATTCCCATGTGAACTTCCTACTCCCATTACGACCCCCCCCATCGTTAGCCTTAAAGTCCTATTTCAGTTCGTTCAAGTCTCGTTGAAATTATTTGCGTCTCTCGGTTTCGGCAATGATCTCATTCAATCCTGTGCGGACCGTTTCGTCTAACAATTCGGGGGTATGAGTAGCAACGATCTCTTTGGCCAATTCGGCCGAGTTAACTTCTACCGTTTTGGATCCCTGCTCTTCCCATATCTCCCAAAAGGAACGATTAAACTGTTTGGGATTCCAAATTTCTTTGCGGAAATTTTCATACGTATGGGTATGGGCGACGTAGTTTCCACCCGGTCCCACTTCATCGATCACATCCACGGCAAGCGTCTCCTCATCAATACGTGTACCTCTCCCCATGTAGCGTGCGGCATCCATAAAATCATTGCACATAGTCAGGAACGTTAAGGAACCGGTTTTACCGCCTTCGAGATAGCCCACATCATGAACTAAATTAGCCCCCATCAACTGGGCCATTAAGATCCCTGTTCCTGCTTCCATGCCTGCCTGGGCATCAGGAACCGGTGAATTAACACAACCAGCCTCTGTAAAGTTGGGAATCCCATAGAACTGAGATAATTGAGTCATGATCGCGTAGTTCATCATGGTCTCTGGGGATCCATACAGGGTTGCAGTAGTCCTCATATCCATCGGAGTCGCCCCACCGCCAATAATGATAGGGGCTCCTTTTTGCTTTAATTGAGCCATGACTACCCCCGCCAAAGCCTCGGCGTTCATTAAAACAATGGTACCGGCTTTCGTTACGGGTGTAGTTGCCCCGGACAAAATTCCGGGGGTATAAACTACGGGGACTCCATATTCAAAACAGGCAAACATCTTAGCAATTCCATCATTAGTATGCACTAACGGAGAAATTGGCTCAGAGTAAAGAATCAGAAACGGATTTTTCCGCAGTTCTTCCCTGCCCCCTGCTACCAAAGCTGCCATTTCCAACTGAGCCCTCATGTTTATTTCATCATGTGCGGTAACGATCATCGGTTTGATGGTATTAGAAACCATGGCTTCCATTTGATGAAGGTCGCTAACTTTGGCGTTTTGATCCGAGGCAATAGCATAACTCATCACGAAATCATAGTTAGGTAAGTAATCCATAACCCGACTAGCTAACTCGACATCCTTCTTCGTAGAACATCGACGTTCACCTGTTTCAAGGTCTACAGTAAAGGGGAGATCTGAGCCAGTCCCAAAATACGTCCTGTTCTTTTCTAGAGGCATAATGCGTTTACCATTTCGGTTGGCTACCACAATTTTGCTCGGTGCCAGACGAATGCACTCATCCACCAGCCAACTCGGAATCCGAACTCGATGCTCATTAACAATACAACCGGCATCTTTGAGTAACTGCAAAGCTTCCGGGTGATCCACTTTAACTCCGGTACGTTCTAAGACCTCTAAGGTCGCGAGATGAATTTCCTCGATCTGTCCCTCACTGACCCAGCGTAACATGGGTGTAGCTTGCTCTATACTATTGGAGCGAATTTTTTTCATCAGACGTTTCCTCCTCTTGTCTACCTATATTGCGCCTATTACCCACAAAGTTTCCCTCTATATCCTTTGCAACTTTCGTGCCACATTAAAAATCAGCCTGGTATTTCTGTCAAAACTATCGTTCCTGCCTGAAAAAGCGCTATCCTACGCCATTCACTAACCTTCCAATATCTTCAGTCACGACCTAAAAAAACCCCTGACGCATAAACTTTTGGCACCTTTTTCGTTCAAGACTATTTTAGGCCCTATTAATGACAGCAAAATATTTTTGCACTTCCATAAATTTTGCAGACGCCATGCTATTAGCTAGGTGACAACTTGTGATTTTTCTTCAAACTTGACGATCAGCAAATTGGCAGTCACGAAAGTCTAATTAACGACGGTATGAAACCTGAAGATGCTGCCAAAAAATAGATTGCAGATAATAAGGATTTGGTTAATAGTTGGATGAAATAGAAAAGCCCGAAACAAGGAACAGTAATAAGGGGTAGGATTCATAGAATACTATGAATCCTACCCCTTCACTGTTCTCTTGATGCACCTATTAGCCACGACGTTGCGAAAAGTGCAACTTACTTCAATAAACCCTTACTCTTTAAAAACGTAGTAGAAACTTCCTCAATAGACTTCTTCTCAATATCAGCCTGCATATTCAATTCGGTAATAGTCTTGGTATCCAGAAGATCACTCAGCTTTTTCAGATCTGCCGGCAAAGTGGGATAGGCATCCACAATTTGTTTTCTTACTACCGGACAAGCATTATAAACAGGGAATGCGTTTTTATCGTCTTGGAGCATAACTAACTTATCGGCAATAATTCTTGGTTCAGTGGTAAAGGCTAGGGCCAAATCACCCTTTTTCGCTTTCAGAGTATCATAGTTTAAACCCATGGCGACGTCAACCAGAGAATCTTTCGGCATTTTAAAATCGTAGGCCTTTTCAAAAGCAGGCAACCCATCTGCTCTGCCATCCCACTCAGGGAAGCTGACGAATTTCAGATTTTCACCTTTTTTAACTTGGGCAACGTAGTCAGAAATCGTTTTCAGATTGTACTTTTCGGCGATATCAGAGCGAACTACGATTCCATAGGTGTCATTCAACGGTGCGTAATCCAACCACTCAATACCGTTCTTGGCATCCCAGTCTTTAATAAGAGTATAACTTTCTTTCGCATCAAACACAGGGTCATGTTTCATTAAGTTGATCACGCCCGTACCGGTATACTCCCAGTAAAGGTCGATTTGTCCAGAGGTTAAGGCTGGTCTGATCACAGCCAGTTCCCCTAGCCCCATCTTATTTTCTACTGGATAGCCCAAACCTTGTAGATATTGCAAGGTCAGTGTTCCTAAGAGTGATGCTTCAGTAAAAGTCTTGGAAGAAATCTTAATCGTCGGTCCTTTTTTCGCCGTAACAGCGCTATCGCTCGGCTTCGCTTGTGAACCGCAGCCCACAACCCCCCCCAAGGCCATTACTAGGGACAAGACTGCTATGAGGCCAAATAATAATCTTTTCTTCATGTCCAACTCCTCCTTCTCTAATATTAATTGACTATCTTCTCTCAGCCTTTCTTAACCTTTCATTTCTTTATCCGGTTGATCCCCTCCTTTCAACTCCGTTTACAGGTCAGGATATTTTTGCTCACAGACCAGGTGGAGTGATTCGAAACTCAAGGTAACTTAGCATCCTATCTAATAGAATAGCCATGATAGCCCCAAGCCCTGCTCCAACAATCAAATATTCTGGCCGAAAGAGAGACAATCCACCCATGATTAGATTTCCCAAACCCCCTGCCCCAATCAGGGACGCTAAGGTACCCATACTGACGACGTAAACTGTTGCCGTACGAATACCACTGAGAATGATAGGCATCGCCAGGGGTATTTCCACTTCTAAAAGAATTCTCCCTCGGGACATCCCCATACCGGATGCCGCTTCTTTCACATTAGGACTAACCCCGATTAAACCAGCGATCGTATTTCTGACGATTGGCAACAGACTCTGAAATAGTAAAGCAAGCACGGCGGGTTTCATTCCCAACCCCATGATTGGTAAAGCTAGAGCAATAATAGCCAGTCCCGGAATGGCTTGCAAAATATTAAGTAAGTTAAGGGTAACTAGACCAAACTTTTTAAATTTTGGACGACTCAAGAATACTCCGAGCGGTACGGAAATCAGAATCGCTAAGGATATAGTGACCAGAACGATCATTGAATGCTCGAACAGAGCTCCCGGCGCCTTTTCAAAAAGAGCAAACCTGAAATTCTCCCAAGTCATTTAATCACCCTCTTTCCTGTAAACATGTTTTCTAATGTCTTTAAAGGAAAGAATGCCCAATAGTTTTTCGCCCTTCAGAATTCCAAGATAATCGACATCATATTCTAGTAACAGAGAGAGCGCATCCGGAAGGGATGTCGTTGTTTGCACGAAAGCCTTCGTTGTGCGCTGAACCATTTTTCTTAAAGCCTCTAAATTTTCCCGACAATCCTTAAAATCTGACAAGGTGATATGTCCGTACGTCTGACCCGCTTCATTCAAGACAAACGCCACCTCAGCCCCGACATCCTCCATCTTCTCGGCAGCCTTGGGCAATTCATTTTCCTTCACAATACATCCAACTGGTTGCATGGCTTCTTCTACATGAAACAAATTTAGTTTTTTTACAACCCGGTCATGACCAATGAAGTTCTCGACAAAATCATTGATTGGATTCGTTAGGATCTCTTCTGGAGTTCCAAATTGAACTAACTTTCCGGCGTTAAAGATGGCAATCTTGTCCCCCATCTTAATAGCTTCATTAATATCATGCGTTACAAAGACAATGGTCTTCTTAATTTCTTTTTGCAGACGCAAGAGTTCATCCTGCAAATGGGTACGGGCTATAGGATCAACTGCTCCGAAAGGTTCATCCATGAGCATAATGGGAGGATCAACCGCCATAGCTCTAGCTACACCGACTCTTTGCATTTGTCCTCCACTAAGCTGTGAGGGATATTTACCCCAGGTCTTTTCCAGATCAAGTCCCATCATCACTATCAGCTCTTCAACCCGTTTCTTGATCTTTTCTTTAGGCCATTTATATAACCGAGGAACAATAGCAATGTTCTCAGCAATTGTCCGGTGCGGCAGAAGGCCAATCTGCTGAATCACATAGCCAATACCCATTCTCAGCTGATCCGCATTCGTATGCGTGACATCTTTGCCATTAATTTGTATTTCCCCAGAGCTAGGTTCAATCATTCTGTTAATCATGCGCAGGATGGTGCTTTTCCCACATCCCGAGGGACCGACTAAGACGCAAATTTCTCCCTCGGGTATAGAAAGAGATAATTGGTCGACTGCTAGTATTGTTTGACCGGGATACTGTTTCGTAATTTGCTTTAATTCAATCATCAAAATCCTCCTCCGCCCACTTTGACCCTGTCCTCATTTAGAACATCTATTTGAAGAGGAACTAGCGGTTAATTCTTAATCCTCGGGGAACAATCCTTTTTTCAATCGCCCCCAGGATTGTATCTAACCCAATAGCAATCACTGAGATAATCAGGGCGCCTGTGACCATCATCGGAGTGTTGGATCGGACAAGACCTTCCGAAATAAAACGCCCTAAGTTGCGTTCCCCAATATAGGTGGCAATGGCGGCGATGCCTGTAGTCATAACAACCGTAATCCGAAAACCAGAAAAAATTATCGGCATACCTAAGGGCACGAGAATTTCTCGCATAATTCTCCCTGAACTCATACCCATTCCTTTGGCCGCTTCTATAACATTACGATCGACGTTTTTAACCCCATCGTACACACTACGAATCAAAGGCATCATGGCATAGAGAACCAAAGCGAACAATGCTGACTTCCTGCCTAAACCGAAGATTGGAATGGCCACCAAAATTGCGAACATTGACAAACTGGGAATACAAAAAATCGTATTCGCCAAAGTCAGGACCCGTGCTGCCCATTTATCACTTTTGGTCAACAATAACCCGACAGGCACCCAGATCACTAGAGAAATCGACACGGCCAAGATGACAAGCGAAAAATGATTCCCGGTATATTCCATTATCGTTCCAGTGTTCTTCGTGAGAAAATTGATCAAGTCCGCTAAGGTCACTCGCCTTCAGCTCACTTTCTTAATTGTATCCGTGGGATTTTTCGGTCTTGCTAAGTCATCAGAGAGCCCCCTCGCAGAATTAAACCTAGACCTTATTGTAGTCGTTGCAATAATCATGCCGCTTTTCAGATTATTCCTAATACAGGGGCTTTACTGTTTGTCCCAATGCCTGGGGGTTAACTCAAGCGTGTCCACTATTGGCGAAAGACGCAATATTTTTTTGCTCTAAATTGTTTACACAGGCTTGAACAGTAGGTTTCGCGGTCAGAGCCAATTAAATTTGCTGCCAAATAAATATGCGCTTTTTCGAGAGTGATGGGCCCCTAAATCCCAATACCTAATTTCTTCATGCGATATTGTAGATTTTGCCGAGCAATTCCAATGGAATCAGCAGCTTTGGTGATATTCCCATTATGGCTCTTCAAGGCTTCCCACAGTACTTGTCTTTCCACTTCACGCAAGACCTGAGCTAAGGTACTGGAACCCTTTTTGTAGAATTCGGAGAAGGCTCCATCCTGACTGAGAAACTTTGATTTCATGTAATGGGGCAAATGCTCAATGGTTAAGATGTTCCGTCCATCCAGCATGCTCATAGCGCTCTCAATAGTGTGTTCTAATTCACGGACATTACCGGGCCATGGATATCGGTTAAAGAAGGCTTTTAGCTCATTGCCCATTAAGACCCTCCCTAAGCCATAGATTCTTTGATATTTGTTCAGAAAGAATGAGATTAAGGACTCAATATCTTCTTTCCGGTCTTTTAGGGGAGGAACATTGAGAGTAATAACCGCTAATCGGTAAAAAAGATCTTTCCGCAAGCTCCCGTTATTAACCGATTCCCAGGGATCGACATTGGTGGAACTGATAATCCTGCATTGAACTGGAATTTCCATTGTCCCACCAACCCTCCTCACCATTTTTTCCTGGAGAACACGCAGGAGTTTAGCCTGGAGGGCAATACTCAGAGAATTAAGTTCATCTAAAAACAAGGTCCCATTTCCGGCTTGTTGAAACAGCCCCTTAGATTCTACTGCTCCGGTAAACGCCCCTTTGGCTGTGCCAAAAAGAATGCTTTCCAACAAGGTTTCCGGAATCGCGGCACAATTAATCGCTACGAAAGGTTCTTTTTTACGGGGACTAAAGTTATGAATTGCTTGAACCAATAACTCTTTTCCTGTTCCGGTTTCCCCAAAAATCAAGATGAACCCATCCACAACGGCTGCTTTCTTTGCTGAAAGAAGCAGACTTTGCATAGTGGAACTGGCATAATGGATTGATTCAAAGGTATAGCGGGTGCCATTATCATGATATCCCTCAAGCCCAATCTGATCCTGCAATTGCATAGTTTTAGTCAACAGTTCTTTAAACTTGGTAATATTTTTACACACCGAATATACTGCTACAACTTCACTGTTCTCTAGTACGGGAAAAGTACTAGCCACAATGTTGACCTCTTTTCCTTTGTTCGTGAAGTAAGTTTTATGCTTCTCTAAAATAGGCTTTCCGGTAAGAACAACACTTAGATGTTCACTGTTCTCCAGCGTAACGGCATCATATACCTCAGTCAAATATCGTCCCACGACATTTTCTGGCAATAAGTCTTCTAATTTCGCCATCTCGGAATTATAAAAAATTATCTTACCTTCGTGGTCGGTAACTATAACACCTTCTTCAATTGAATTAAAGAGCTGCCTTAAAGCTAAGACCAAAACATCACCAGGCATTCTGTTACCTCCCATCTCCCATCTGCTCTGGAAACAAATCATTCAGGAGATCATAGCCTAAGCCCTGAATAGCTTGGCGTTTGTACTCCTGCGAATACCTTCCAGGGATCGCCCGATCAACTGCATCAGTTAGACGATCCGCAATCTGTCTTGCCAAATCTTGATTAACCAGCTTTCCTTGTAATTCCAGCTCCAGCTCAATAAGGCGAAATGGGATCCGCCCTAAGGCGCCCACGCTCCACCTCACTCCTCTGATTCTTTCCTTTCCAGTGTTTATTTCAACCCATACCGCCATATTCAAACGGGCAATCGTCACCGCAGTCCGACTGCCTATTTTGGCAAAGCCGCTGACGATTTGGGCTTCTGCCTGTGCTTCCGCTACCGGGAAATCGATTTCCGTGATCAATTCTTTAGGCTGCAAGCCTGCGCCCTCTCCTGCTTGAAGCTGGGCAAATGATACTCTCCTTAACCTCTGCGGACCAAGAAGACTTATCCAAGCATCCAGCACCAATAATGCAGGCAAACTATCCCCTGCTGGTGAGGCCTTGGCTATATTTCCACCTAGAGTGGCCCGGTTGCGAATTTGAGTGGAACCAACCTGAGATGCTGCTTGAGCCAAACATCTAGCCTTCTCCCAGATAAGGCCGCTCTCACTGATCTGGGTGAAAGTTGTGGCACTCCCAATTCTCAGCCTACCTTCTACTTCCTTGATATAATTAAGTTCGGAAATTTGAGAAAGGTCAATCAGACAAGCCGGTTTAATCTGTCCGCTATTTAGTTGAATGATAAGGTCCGTGCCTCCGCTGATAAAAGCTACTTCTTCCTGAATTCGAAAAAGGGTCTCCGTAATATCTAAGATACTCTTGGGACAAGCAAACTTAAGTTCTGACCTCATTATTTTATCCCTCCTAATCTCTCTGCAACGCGTGAGCTCAATTCCCTTTAACATGCTGCCAGCGGCAAAGGATCGTTTCCAAGATATCCACAACAATAAATAGGCTCACACCGAGGAGGGCCATCATAATAATTCCGGCAAACATCTCATCCGGAGCAGCGCGGCTCCACGAATCCATAATAAAGTAACCTAATCCTTCGGTCGTGGCAAACGATTCTGCGAAGAACAAAACAGCAATCGCAGTACCCATGCTCAGACGAAGAGAAGTCAAGACATCGGGCAAGCTCGCAGGTAAGAGCACGTACCGATAAACTTGAGCTCGGTTTCCGCCCAAAGAACGCAGGGAGGAAACCGTTTCAACCGGTATTTTCCGAACCGCATCACGTGTGGTCACTAAAATTTGAAAGAAGACAATGAAGGTAATCAGAAAAATTTTTGATTGATCTCCTAGTCCGAGAAACAAGAGGATCAAGGGAAGAAAAACAATCTTGGGAATCGGGTAGGTAATATAAACCAAAGGGGCTAAAAATCGATCAATGGGCTGTTCATACCCCATAATCAAGCCTAGCGGCAGACCAAGAAGTAATGAGAGTAAGGTCGATAGCACGACTCGATACGTGCTGACCCATAGGTGTCTCCCCAGGCCTTCTTTTAACAGCAAGCGAGAAGTAGCGCTTATCGCTGCCTGAGGTGTCGGCAAAAGAGGAGTATTAAGGCTCCAGGCTGCATACTCCCAGAGTGCTAACAAGAATAAAGCAGCGCCAATATACCCCAGAAACTGTCTCTGAAATCCCCTACTTGGTTGGCTCATCCGACCATTCCCCCTTCCAAAAGAGAACGGACAAAACTCGTCTGCCGGAAAAATTCTGACGTATGACGATAGCCGCTTTGCCCTACGAGGGGGTTAAGGATTTCGCCCCTGACATGAGTGGGGCGACCATCTGCCAGCACTAAAATCCGACTGCCTAGAAAAACAGCCTCTTCAATACTGTGCGTCACTAAAACAGTTGTTAATTTTTGTTCTTGCCAGATTTCTAATAAAAGTTTCTGAAGTCGTTCCCGGGTTAAAGCATCAAGTGCCGATAAAGGCTCATCCATTAAAAGCAGATCGGGGTTTAACGTTAACACACGGGCCAAAGCCACTCTCTGTCTTTGCCCCCCACTCAACTGACTAGGAAAATGATGTTTCACTTCCCACAAACCCATTTTATGGATCATTTCTTCGACTTCTCCCTGATACTCCCTCTTAGGCAGATGTCGGACGCGCAAACCCAAACTAACATTTTGCTCTACATTCAGCCAAGGAAAGAGGCCATACTCTTGCAGAATAAAGCCAGTTTGCTGGCGGGTACCCGTCACCCTCTCACCCCAAATTCTGATCTCCCCGCCCGTTGGGTGCAATAACCCGGCTAATAAATAGAGAAGAGTGCTTTTACCGCAGCCTGATGGACCTATTAAAACTAAGCTTTCTCCAGGTTGAACCTTTAAACTAAAATCGTCATAGACCTTGACCTGTGACGCTTCTTGAACATAAGCAAGATCACAATGAGAAACTTCAATCACAGGTTGTACTCCCCCTCGAACCACGAATATCGAATATCGAACTACGCTTTGGGTAGGAGATTGGAATCTACTAAATCTTGATAGCTGTAAGCTTGGGGAATAAGCTTTTTATCAACCATCCATTTCATAACACTATTGACTTCTTCCTCGGTTGGAAGTTGAAGCTTCGAAAAGGTGGGAGTTTTATAACTATCCTTTAGCTCCGCCGGGACTTGAGCTTTTTCTAAAAATAGACTGCGATATTGATCAGGATTTTTACTTAACGCTTGTCCAGCAGAGCCATAAACTCTGAGGGTAGCTTTAATTCCCTCTGGGTTCTCTTGAATGCTTTTAGTTCGAAATAAGAAAACGGTCTGGGAAATATTCCGGTACGTATCATCCATAATCAAATGAGCGCCTTTGACCTGAGCCAAGGAAGCAAGAGGATCCGGAAGACAAGCCGCATTAATCTGGTCCGATAACAACATATCTAAACGCACTGGCATTTTAGGGATCGACATCTTCTTCACATCGTTTAAGCTAACCCCTTTATCTTGGAGCATTTGATCACTGACATAATCAATAATCGAGTTCTGAGATATTCCCAGTGTCGCTCCTTTTAATCCTGCCAGATCTTTGATAGTCGACTTAGGTGAGGTTAAAATCGCAAAACGCCCTTCTGTTGGAGTTGCCCCAAGCCCGATCGCAGCAATTTTCACATCAGTACCGATTTTCTTTAACAAAGCTACAGCTACCATATCTGCAACTTCTCCATCAATTTGTCCTGCTTGTAAAGCTGTATCCCGTTCCAAGGCACTCGCAAAGCTGATCAGTTCGACTTGAACCCCTTCTTTAGCATAGAGTCCGTCTTTTTCCGCAACATAGAAAGGCAGATTATCTTCAATAGGCAACACCCCAATTTTAACCGTTTTCGCCGCACTCTTAGATGGTTGACTTTCATCTGGGGTCTTAGTTGCTGCGCAACCGGAAATCACGATGACAAGACAAAGCAGAATACTCAACATACTAAACTTAAAACTTTTCATTTAATCTGACACTCCTACTCTTATTGTTATTATTTCTCTAAAACATAATTACTAGTTTCGACAAAGAGTTTGTGATTCCTTTTTGCATTTCTAGTTCTAATTTAAAATAGCAAAAAGCCGGTAATCCTTTAGTTAAGAAATACCGACTTTTAATCCATTCAAATGACTTGAAAGATATATTCTTATCGAGCATAGGTCAATAAGACCCTGAATCATACCGCCAGATCCTTTCGAGAAAATAAAATTCTGGCTATAACCAAGGCTACCCCAGAGATAACACTTAAAACTACAACATCCCTAGTGGGCATAATCTTACCTTGAAGAACTTCCAGTGGGCGAAACAGCCCAAATGGAGTGAGGTGTTTTAGGCCGGAATAGCGATCGCTCAGACTTGATACCACATCCAAACCGTAAAATGCAAAGGTTAAGGCGCTGGCATAGCGCTCCGACTTTTCTTCTGTATTGAAGAACACCGCTAACAAGAGGCTGTAAGCACTGATCGCTGAACCTAAGCTGAAGGCTGTGATTCCCAGGCGAAAGTATTGCCACTTATCAATCGTTATCCTAAAGTGGGTCGTTGCGGCATAGATCCCGCTCAGGGTGCTGCCGGTTACCAAGGCTAACTCCGTCAAAAGCACTCCTAGTTGGGTGTTTAGAATCTCGGATCGTGAAACGGGTGAAGACAAGGGATAGGCCATGAAGCCCTGTTCCAGCGGTTGTGCTACTAAAGTATTGGCGGTATTGATGCCATAAAAAGAAATGATCAACGTCCATAGCCGTCCAAACAGCTGTGCCGAGATATAGGCCTCATAAGATAGATCAACTTCATCCCCTGTAGGAACGCCAAACGCTCGTTTAACGGCGGAGGGAAAACTTTTGGGGATTTGTTCTATATCTGGCGATTGCATAATAATCGGGTAGATCCAAGTAACTATCCATTCGTAAACAGCTAACCCCAATGAGTAACCTAAGATCTTTTTACCCTCTTGTTTGAGCATCACCCAATATAATGTGTCATTCATCGCAGTTACCTCGTCGTTTCTGCACTCTCATTCTTATACGTGGATATCTTTCTTGCTGAAAATATAACCAGCACCCATAATAAAAAGAGTCGCAAGTCCAAATAAGCCGAGCGATCGCCAAGTAGGTGTCTCTCCATCTAAAACTTCTTGGGGCCTAACCCAGCCGAAAATAGTTAAGTTTTTAACCCATGAAAATCGATCATCAAGCTCCGAAACTACATCCAGAGCATAATAGAGAAAAGTAAGGGCTGCTGCACAGAGAATTGTAGACTCTTCCTCATCAAACAAGGCTGAAAAAAACAAGCTGTAAGCACCTACTGCTAAAAATAGAGCAAACTCTATAACCAACAAGCGGAAATATGACCAGACATTAATCGCCAGCTCAAAAAAAATGATTTCTGCCCAAATTCCTAGTCCAGTTAGGCCCATCATCACTGCCAGTCCACTGATTAGGACAACTACTTGAGTTGATAACACCTCCAGACGCCCCACCGGTGAGGATATAAGATAGGCCATCGCTCCTTGATCAACTAATTTAGCGATGAGCGCATCGGCTGTACTTATCGTATAAATTCCCGTCACAAGCACCCAGACCCGACCAAAGCATTGGTTGGAAACATAAGACTCACAGCGATCAAGCATACCACCTGAAGTAACCCCAAAAACACGTTTTACGGAGTTCGGCAAATTAGCGGATAGCTCTGCCACTTCCAGAGACTGAGAGATCGCAGGGTACACTCCGATCAAGAGAAGGTTATAGAGCGTAAGACCAGTTGCGTAGTTTAACGCTTTCTTACCCTGTTGTTGAAACATGGTCCGATATAATGCCTGGTTCACAAACATCCCTCCCTTCATAAAAATGCATAAATGCTTCTTCCAATTCGGTTGTTTTCTGCGTAAACTCCTTAACGTTCACAAGAGCAAGTCCGCTCAAGAGCGGGTTTAAATCTCCCTTTATTTCAATGGCTAGACAAGTTCCCTTAACTGCAACAATCGCTAAACCGTACTCGCGCAGAAGTTGAACTTGTTCCTCATTTTCCACCGTTATTTCAAAAGTCCTTTGTTGTGCCTGTCGAAGAGCTTGGATCCCCTCTACAGTAGCTAATTGCCCGTTACGGATGATTCCCACCCGATCACAGGTCCGTTCCACCTCAGGAAACATGTGCGAGGAAATAAAAATAGTCTTTCCCTGTAATTTTTCTTCCAGCACCAAATCAACAAACACTTTTTGCATGAGCGGGTCCAAGCCTGAAGTCGGTTCATCTAAAATTAGAACCTCCGAATCCAACATCAAGGCGTAAATAATCCCCAATTTTTGTTTCATTCCTTTAGACATTTTTCTAATGGGTTGTTTAAGGTTTAACTCCAGTCTGGCGCTGAGGACATCTCTGCGCTTCTGATAAATCGGTCGATCCCCATGCATACCTGACATTAATTTTAAAAACTCCAGACCAGACATTTGCTCGAGAAAGTTCATCTCTCCCGGAAGATAACTCACCAATGACTTAACTGCTCTGGAGTTTTGCCAACAATCCAAGCCTTTAATTTGAGCAAAACCGGCATCCGGTCTTATAAAACCCATAAGATGACGAATCATGGTCGTCTTTCCCGCTCCGTTGGGACCTAAAAACCCAAATACCTCTCCCTCATTAACCCGGAAGGTTACCTCTTTAAGCCCATAAATATCTTTAGTTGGTTCTCCCTTTTTTCTATTTCTCTCTTGCGGATAGAGCTTTGTTATTCCTACGACGTTAATCATCTTTTTTCTCCACCCTATTGAATTTTTTTACCCATTTCAAAAATAGAAATCGTTCTTTGAAGAATTGGAAACGGAATGATTTCGCTAGATCCGCCAGACTGATGTTAGGGTCAAGCTCATGAACAATTCCTTGCAAGGTTAAAAGGGACTTTCCTAATAAAATAAAATCCGCTGGTAATTCAATTTGGTATTTAAAAGCCATGTTAGAAAGGTCATTGACTAACTCAGAAAGGGAGGTTTGAGCAATGGGTACCTCTAAATGTTTCCTGCGTATGCTATCTAAATCCTGGCGTAGACAATCTAAATCCACATCCTGGGGCACTACACCGAGTTGCAGCATGGCCTTGAGCATAGACTTAGTATTGCGACAAGTCATTGCGCGTATCAAATTGGCAAACCTTTGTTTCATAACCGGGGTTAGAGTTCCTACAATCCCAAAATCGACAAAGGCGATCCTCCCTCCGGATAAAACAAAAATATTTCCGGGATGGGGGTCTCCATGGAAAAAACCGTCCCTGAGGATTTGTTGCAGTAACGCCTTACTAAGGCGCGCGGCAATCATTTTTTCATCATAATGAAGGGCTGTAATTTTTGGGCGATCATTGAGTTTAACCCCATCAATATAGGTCATGGTTAGAACACGTCTCGTTGTAAACTCCCAGAAGATACGCGGAATTACGACTAGTGGATCACTCGCAAATCCTTCAGCAATTCTTTCGGCATTTTTCCCTTCGGCCGTGTAATCCAATTCCTTTTCCAGCCATCCGGAAAATTCCCGCAGGACCCCCTGAAGTTCATATTTTTTAGTCTTGGGAAGACGTTGTTCAATCAAGTTTACAATATCCTTCATGATTTCTAAATCTGTTTGAATCAGAGTCGAAATATTGGGGCGTTGTACTTTTACCACGACGGCTTCACCTGTGTGAAGTACCGCGTAATGAACTTGACCGATCGACGCTGCAGCCAGCGGCATTGGATCAAATTCACGAAAAAGTCTTGTGATTGGAGCGCCTAACTCATGTTCAACCGTCCAACGAACATCTTCAAATCGAATCAAGGGGGCTCTATCTTGAAGTTGTTCCAACTCCCGCTGAACCTGCTTAGGAATGATATCCGGCCGTGTACTGGCAAATTGTCCGATTTTCATAAACGTCGGCCCTAATTCGCCTAATGCTTGTCGTAGGCGCCGCCCCAGTTGAGCCAAGTCTGCGTCTGCCAGGGTTACTTTTCCCCCTTGACTTAAATGCTCAAGCAGGATATACCCAAATCCATTACGGATAAGCACGGATACAATCTCTTGATAACGGCGCAAATGCCGCAATGTCTGTTCAAGCACGAAATCTGCGCTCCTTTTACTATTTAAATTATCGTCGTAAAATTGTAAAATATTTTCCCTCATATTCATGATATTCCCCCATGTTTCAAAGTGTTTTATTTTGAATTCAGAATAACTGAGGAATTTAAGTTAATATGGAGAATAATACTTGACTTAGACTGCGCTCTAAGGTTTATGCTATTACCTATAGAGTGTTTGGGGTCTAATTATTAGGTGTGAAAGTAAATTCAACGACAATTTGCCCCTATGTCGTTAAACTCAGACTAAAATCATTCAATTTTGGAGGTTATCGAGTATGGAAAAATCTAAGGTCTATTTTACGGACATGCACGTGACGATGAAAGAAAGTTTGCAACAGAAGTTGAGCCGTCTGATCAAAACTGCAGGGATTAGTCAAATCGATTTTAATAAAAAATATGCAGCCATTAAAATTCATTTTGGCGAGCCCGGTAATTTGGCCTATCTACGTCCTAATTATGCCAAAACAGTCGTGGATATTGTGAAAGAGCTGGGGGGGAACCCGTTCCTGACTGATTGCAATACGTTGTATGTGGGCGGCAGAAAGAACGCACTTGACCATCTTGATTCTGCATATCTCAATGGCTTTTCTCCCTTTTCTACCGGTTGTCACGTGCTGATTGGCGATGGCTTGAAAGGGACCGATGAGGTCTTGGTTCCTGTGGAAATGGGTGAATATGTGAAAGAGGCAAAAATCGGTCATGCTATTATGGATGCCGATATCTTGATTTCTCTGAATCATTTCAAGGGTCATGAACTAGCCGGGTTTGGCGGTGCACTCAAAAATATAGGTATGGGGTGTGGCTCCCGCGCTGGTAAGATGGAAATGCACAGCAACGGAAAACCAAGTGTTTCTTCTGACCAATGTGTAGGGTGCGGCATGTGTACTGAGATCTGTGCTCACAGTGCCATTACCTTGACAGAGCAGAAGGCCTCCATTAATCATGAAAAATGTGTCGGCTGTGGCCGCTGTATCGGCATTTGTGCAATGGATGCTATACATCCTGCTTGGGATGCGTCCAGTGCACTCATGAATAAAAAAGTAGCGGAATACACTTGGGCGGTACTTCAGGGACGTCCCCATTTCCACGTCAGTCTGGTAATTGATGTATCACCTTTTTGCGACTGTCATGCCGAGAACGATGTGCCGATTGTCCCGAATATAGGTATGTTTGCCTCCTTTGACCCGGTTGCCCTAGATGTTGCCTGTGCGGATGCGGTAAACCGTCAGCCTGTCATGGCGGGCAGTATTCTTGAGAAAAGCGTCCGGGCCCATCATGACCACTTTACCGATGTCAGCCCCAATACGGACTGGAAAGTAGCCATTGACCATGCGGTTAAGCTTGGTCTGGGCAATAAAGAATATGAGTTGATTACAATTTGACAAGCGTTATTTAACCCTATAAAATCACATAAACCTTACCAGCTGCTCAAATTAAAGAATTTTGCAGCAGGTAAGGTTTAATAAATGGTTCTGCGCGATTATCTTGGCATCGATTTGCTGCTGTGTCAGCAGAATGATTCCCTATTACCTAATAGCTGGTTTTGCTTTATAACTCTTATGAATGACAACGGCTGTCAGTTGAGTTAAGAGTCCGAAAATGCAAACTCCATACCATTGAAAATGAGCATAGCTGTAGGATCCCAGATAAGAGCCAAGGGCTCCTCCGATAAAATACGAAACCATATAGACCGTATTTATTCTATTGCGTGCTCCATCATTTAAGGCGTGTACTCTGGCCTGATTGGAAATCTGACAGGACTGAACTCCCAAATCAAGTAAAATTACTCCGATAATCAGTCCCCATAATTTAAACCCGAAAGCAAAAAAGCAGAGATAAGAAAGTGATACCGCGATCATGCCGATTCCGACTGTAAATTTAGGGTTTCTTTGGTCTGCTATCCTGCCGACGATCGGCGCAGCCATGGCTCCTGTTACACCAACCAGCCCGAATAAACCGGCAGCATCAGCTCCCATATGATAATGCGAGCTCTCAAGTAAGAAGACAAGCGAGGTCCAGAAGGCGCTAAAAGACGCGAACATCAGTGCTCCGTTTAAGGACGCTTCTCTTAAAACCGGAAGACTTTTTGTCAAGCTCATCATAGATTTGAACAATTCTTGGTATTTCAAGCTTGATGTGGGAGGGCATAAAGGCAGTAATCTGCTTAAGAAGATTGCCAGGATGATCATCACCACAGCCGCAATTAAATACACGACTCTCCAGCCCCAATATTCTCCCACAAGACCACTGAAGGTACGGGATACTAAGATACCGATTAGCACGCCGCTCATCACCGTGCCAATGATTTTCCCCCTCTCTTTGGGATCAGCCAACTGCGCTGCGAGGGGAACGATCAGTTGAGGCACCACAGAAGTGAACCCTACGGCAAATGAGGCAATTGAAACCACAGTTATATTAAAAGAAAAATACATAAGCATCAGTGAACAAGCTGAACAAAACAACATAATGATAATCAGAAGTCTCTTTTCTCTAATATCCGCTAAAGGCAATATAATCAACATGCCCAGAGCATATCCAATCTGCGTAAGCATGGCCACAAAACCTACACTAACTTGAGTCACATGAAAACCATCAGCTATTTTTACCAGCAACGGCTGTATATAATAGATATTGGCTACAGTGATGCCACTTGCGATAGCCATAACTAAAACCAAAACTTTACTTAATTTGAAATCTTTTATTGGAACTTCTTTATCTTTCAAAACAATCCCCAAGTACCTATACTTCCTTCCCAGTATTTTTAACCCACTTGAAATCCCATATTAAGTAGTTTATAATGATACTATCACCTCGAGTTAACTCTAAGTCAAGTTTTCTTTTGGCAAATAATTAGATTTATACAAAGTAGTAGATTTGCTCTAACTTAGTGGGAACTTTTTGAGTATTAATTCATATATTTTAGGCACAGAATAAGAGGAGAATTTAAATATGGGATACACGATTGGCCAAGTTGCTGAAAAATTTGATCTTACTGCCCACACAATACGATATTATGACAAAGAAGGTCTGTTGCCCTTTGTAGATCGCAGCAAAGCGGGAAACAGAGAATTCTCAGACAGTGATCTTAATTGGCTAAAACTGATTTGTTGTTTGAAAAACACTGGCATGCCAATTAAACAAATCAAACAATATATCGAATGGTGTCTGCAAGGAGATGATACCTTAGAAATCCGAAGACAAATGTTCATTGACCATCGTAAAGAGGTTCTAAAACAAATGGATAATTTACAGGAAAACCTTAAAACTATTGATTATAAACTTGAGTTTTATGATACCATTTGTAACATGCACTTAACCGGAAACAAATTATGTGTTGGCAAGCAAAACGAAGATTGCCAGAAGGATATCCGAAAGATCGTCATTTAAAGAGCCTCTACACCATTTGCAAATGGAAGAGAGGCTCTTTTTTTTTGACCCCAGCATAACATCACAGGTGGGAAAGCCGTTGTCAAATACTTCTAGTAAGCTTCTTTAAATTGGCATTTGATTTCTCCGAGGGCTCCTGCTTAATCTTCTTGCCTGTTTTCGATAACTGAACTAAAAAAACGCCACCTAAAATAATGATTGCTGATATAAACACATAAGTTGAGACGGGCTCGCCAAGAATCACCGCGCCTAAGAATACTCCAACAACCGGATTTATATAGGCATAGGTACCCGCTTTTGACGCCGGCCATTTCTGTAAGATATAAATATAAGAACTGTAACCAAGGATAGAACCAATAAAAATCAAATAGACCATTGCCCCTATGCCCTTGCCAGTCAGATGAATCTTGCCTGCCTCACCCATCAACAGCCCAACTATTGTCAAACCAATTCCACCGGCAAACATCTGAATCCCAATATTAGTCACAGTACTTCCAGCTGCTTTAAAAGTCTTCGAATAGACCGAGCCTAGCGACCATGAAAAAGCCGCCAGCAATAGTAAAATTCCACCTGACACATCAACTATTTTAGCCTCAGAACCAGCTAATACCAAAAGAGCAACTCCGCTAAACCCTAAGATCAAACCGAGCCACCCTTTCCAGCCAATCCTTGGCCCGTTAGGCAGGAACAATTCTAGTATCGCATTAAACAGCGGAACAATAGCCATAAGTAGTGAAGTAACACCTGAATACACCCACTGTTCCGCCCAGACGACGATCCCATTGCCAGCCATCAATAAAAACAAACCAACAATTGCTTGTCTTTTGACGTCAGCAACATTTTCAGGGAACTTGTACCCTTTGCAATAGGCAAATAGCAATACTAAAGACCCTGCAATCAAGAACCTAATACCTGCAAACAATTCCGGCGGAAAGTCGCTTACTCCGATTCTAATCGCCAGATACGTTGACCCCCATATGATACAAACCGCTATGTATGCTAAAACTACCATTTTCTCTTCTCTTTTAACCATCATCTCACCTCTCTAATCTCATGGCATCCGCCACCCTCCTTTCTTATGTATTCGTTACGAATTCCGTATAATCCTGCTCGAATTATTCACATGTCTTCACTGTCCGGTATCTTCACTGCAAAATGGGCACCCTCTAGGATCTGTGCCAGTACGATCAACGGGGTGGTCGCCACCTCACGGTACATCCTGTGGGTGTATAAGTGACGAACGTTGGGAAACTCTTGCTTGAATAAGCGTCGGGCTTTGTCACCAGCATGATCAGCATCCAAGAGAACGCAAACCTCATCCTCACTATACTCTAAGATTAGCTGTTCCAACTTATCCAGTCCCAAGGTTCCATAAGTGCAAGCAATCTCCACTGGTTCATCCAAAAGCTGCTGCAACCGCTGTTTATCGGTTTTTCCTTCTACGATAATAACTCTGCCCATATTCACCAATACTTTCTAAGTGCAAGCTGTCAGTTTAAAACTGCTATTATAAAATGAAGAAAAAAACGGGACTTTGATGCTGACATCATAACTCAGTATCATCCACTCCATTAAGCCAGTCTTCAATGACCTTCACAACAGAAGCGATGCAACCGTCTTCAAAAGGAGAAATCAAATTGGCTAACCCGACAAGCTGTAGAAATGACTGACTGCCCCCAGCCTGACACAGCCTCAGGTAATCAGCCCAGGCTATTTCGCGATTTTCGCGGGATCTTTTCCAGAACTGGAAGGCACAAATTTGGGCTAGAGTATAGTCTATATAATAAAATGGATCGCCAAAAATATGCCCTTGTTGATGCCAGTAACCACCGCGTTCCAAATAGTCGTTGTCCTCGTAATCGCGATGAGGCAGGTATTTCTTTTCGATTTCTCTCCAGGCTGTTTTCCTATCCTGAGGAGAAGCCTCTGGGTGAGCGTAGACGAAATGCTGGAACTCATCAACAGTAACCCCATAGGGAATGAAGAGTAAGGCTGAGCTCAAGTGGGCGAATCTGTATTTCGCAGTATCGTCTTTAAAAAATAGCTCCATCCAAGGCCAAGTGAAGAATTCCATGCTCATTGAGTGGATCTCACAGGCCTCATAGGTTGGCCAATGATATTCTGGAATTTGATAATCCTTGCTGCAATAAACCTGAAAAGCATGCCCTGCCTCATGCGTCAACACATCAATATCGCCGGAGGTACCGTTAAAATTGGAGAAGATAAAAGGCACCTGATACTTACTAATATAGGTACAGTAGCCTCCACCGGCTTTACCCTTTTTAGTGACTAAATCCATCAGTTCGTTATCCATCATGGCTTTAAAAAACTGGCCTGTCTCGGCTGACAACCCGTTATACATAGTCTGTCCGTTGGCAACAATCCAGTCCGGATCCCCCTTAGGCTTAGCGTTGCCCGTTTGGAACTCAAACTTTTCATCATAATAAGGTAGAGCTGCCAAACCCAGGCGCCGCTTCTGTCTTTCCCGCAGTTTACTAGCCACAGGAACGATTGAGTCCAGTACCTGCTGGCGAAAGTTTGCCACCATAGCCGGATTGTAGTCTGAGCGCAACATCCTAGCATACCCAAGTTCAATGAAATTTGCATAACCTAACGTCTCGGCAATACGTGCCCGGACTTTGACCAAACCGTCATAGATTTCATCAAACTTGACTTCATTGGCAGTAAAGAACGCGTATTTGGCCTCATTGGCTCGTTTTCTCATGGCTCGATCGGTCGATAACTGGAACGGAACTAAGCCGGGTAAATTTCGCTCCTCTCCTTCAAACATAATCTTGGCCGAAGCGATGAGCTTCGTATATTCGGTGGAGAGTTTATTTTCCTGTTGTAAATCTTGAATGATTTCCGGTGCAAAAGTTTTAAGGGTTAGATCAGCCTTAGTAAAAAGCTGTTTCCCCCACTTTTCTTCTAAGGCCCCCCTAAATTTGGAGTTAACTAACGATTGATAATACTTAGAAATCAAGCCCTGATAAATCGGCGTGACTTCGTCAAAATAAGCCTGTTCCTCCTCGTAAAAAGGGTTATTCGTATCCACGGTATGGCGAATGACCACAAGCTGCTCCATCGTCTCAAATTCGCTTCTTAGCTCATTAAGCGCCACCATCAGTGCATCCTGTTGCTCGAAATCCCCAGCCTGATCAAACTTAGCCAAAAGCTCAGTAAACTTGGTTTCCAGTTCTGGTAAATTCGGTCTTCTGTAAGTAAACTCACTAAACTTC
Organism: Desulfosporosinus sp.; assembly: GCA_031292075.1. Lineage (GTDB taxonomy): Bacteria > Bacillota > Desulfitobacteriia > Desulfitobacteriales > Desulfitobacteriaceae > Desulfosporosinus. The sequence continues at coordinate 73,600 of JARLHW010000136.1, read as the reverse complement.
ATTGGACTCACCTTCCCTCTATCTGATTTTATCTTGTCTAGTCCCTAGATTCAAATTACCTGTAATAATCCCCATAATAGCGTAGAGCAGACCTGTAAATATTTGGTCAAAACTTAAAACTATGCCAAAGGAAACTTTAGCTCAATAACTGTACCCCTTTCCAGTTCACTCTGAACTGAAACCCGTCCATTTTGAAGCTCTATCAAGTGCTTAGCAATAGCTAGACCCAATCCTGTACCATTGCCTTTACGAGATTTATCACCTTTGTAAAAACGATCCCAGATATGGGTTAGTTCATCTGCAGCAATACCATACCCTTGATCGCGAATGATGATAGAAAGCGTATTAACCCCAAATAGGTTGGTTTCTACAGACACCTTGGTGTTAGGCGGAGAATATTTAACGGCGTTATCTAAAAAGATAACCAACAGTTGGCGCAAGCGATCATAATCACCTAGAAAGAGAGGAACGTCATGTTCAGCTAGATATTCAATTGAAATCCTTTTTTTCTCTGCGATGGTCTGGATACTCTTGACAGCGTCCGCAAGAAGGCTGGGAATATGAAGCATTTCTTTATTGATTGTAGTTTTTCCCGATTGAAGGCGGGAAAGCTCTAAAAGGTCTCCTACCAAACGTTCCAATCCTCGCGTTTCTGCCAGCATCCTTTGGTGGTAATGCTTAATTTCCTCGCTCTTCACAACGGTACCATCCAGTATCGCTTCTAAGGAACCACGCATAACCGTCAGTGGCGTACGAAATTCATGAGATACATTGGCTACAAAGTCCCGACGTAGTTGTTCCAGGCGCACACTTTCACTGATATCTTGGACCAAGGCCACGCATCCCGTGACAACTCCTTGGTTGTCTACAATGGGTGAAAAGGTAAACATTAGTTTTTTACCGGACCAATCTCTCAACGTTTGTGAGGACTTCTTTTCATCCATAACCTTAGTTAACTGGGCTTCAATCTCTAATTTCATGAGGTCTTTTGCTATGTCTTCCGGCAAAAATTGGTTGGGTCTATTCAAAATTTCCGTGAGAGCGGAATTGATACTTACTGGCGTAAGAGTTGTATCAAAGGCAACGATTCCTTCAGAGATACTTGCTATTATGTCGTTGAGTTTTCCTTTCTCCTGAAAAAGCTGATTAATTGTGGAGCCTAGTTCTGAAGCCAGAAGGTCAAGCGAATTGCCTAGCTGGCCTAATTCATCTTGGCGTTTGACTCCTGTTCTTGCTGAATAAATTCCCCGCGTAATTTCCAGGGCAGTGCGGTTCATTGCTTTCAAGGGACGAGTGAAACGTAGGGAGTAGAATATCCCCAATGCTACTGCAATAATCAAGGCTAAAAGAAGACTGACAACCAAAATACTCACTGCCCTATTCAGCGTTTCGGTTACCCCGGTTACAGGAGAATGAAGAAGTACCGTACCAATGATTAAATGGTTGGAAGCAATGACCGGAACGCCCACCGTGATAGTGGCTTCATTATAGACACTGCTAAAACTTTCACTGACAGATTCTTCACCCTCAAGAACCTCTTGTATTACACTTTCAGCCTCCTTGGGCAGAGGCTCAGAGTTTTTTAAGGACCCCTGTCCCATACCTTGCCCTAAACCCAAACCTTGACCAGTCCGCATACCTTGGCCATTACCATTACCTTGACCCATACCTGATAGTACAGAGAGGTTACCTTTGCTGTCAGTAATCCATACTTTTGACTGGGTAAGTGTATCCAGCGAATGCACATATCCACCAAACCCTCGCATCTGGCCATTACTTTGAGAATACTCTGCTACGACCCCAGAGATGCTTCGGGCATATGCCAACATCGATTGCTCACGATTTTCAAAGGCATATTGCCTAAACATTTGCATAAAGACAATTCCTATGGTCATCATCGAGACCACCACGATAACTACAAAGCCAGCCGTTAACTTGAAAGAAATTCTATTCTTAAACATGCTTTACCTCAAATTTATACCCTACGCCCCAGATTGTTTTGATATCCCAGCTAAAGGTTTCTGCAATGTTTAACTTTGACCTAAGTCTCTTAATATGAGTATCTACTGTACGTGCATCGCCAAAATACTCATAGCCCCATACACTGTTCAAAAGGTTGTCCCGTGAGAAGACCTTTCCGGGGTTGGAGGCCAAAATCCATAGAATCTCAATTTCTTTCTTGGTAAGATTAATAGGTTTCCCCTCAATCATCACTTCATAGTCGGAAAGATTAATTTTTAAGCCGGGGTGGCAAATTATATCTTCACTTAGCTCCTCTGAAATATCTAGGCGCCTTAAGACAGCTCGGATACGGGCCATAACTTCTCCTGGACTGAAAGGTTTCACGATATAGTCATCCGCACCGATGTCCAACCCCATGATACGATCCCCGTCTTCTCCTCTGGCAGTAACCATTATAATTGGTACATTTGAACTTTGTCGAATTTCCCGGCAAACTATAAAACCGTCCTTTTTGGGCATCATAACATCTAGCAGTAAAAGCAAGGGTCTATATTCCATAAATTTCAGCAAGGCCTCTTCGCCATCATGCGCAATAATCGGTGTAAATCCTTCTTTGGTGACATATGTTTTCAATATATCGATAATGCCTTCATTATCATCGGCAATTAGTAGATATTTGTTCAATATTGCACCTCCCTCACCTCTTTTCATTTTATCATTAAAGCAAATAATGTATGTGATATATTTATGGCAATTCACAAAATGACATACTTGGTTCGAATTTTTGTCATACTTATGTCACAATTCCTCCATAAAATAAAGCCGCAAGGAGAAATAAATAATTTAAAGGAGAGTGTTAGAATATGAAAAACTTCAAAAAACTTATTGCGTCTGCGACCATCCTAGGAGTCCTAGGAATAGTAGGAACTGCCTATGCTGCAGTTAGTACACCTGCAGATATTGCTGCAAGTGTGACAGGAAAAACGATTACCGAAGTAAATCAGGAAAGAGCTGCAGGCAAGACTTATGGGACAATCGCCCAAGAAGCCGGCAAACTTGCTGAATTTCAAGCTCAGATGTTAGAGCAGAAGAAGGAGATACTCGCTCAAAGGGTAACGAATGGCCAGCTCACCCAGACCCAAGCTGATGGAATATATAACGTCATCAAGTCCAATCAGGCAATTTGCGACGGAACCGGAAGTGCACGTCTGGGATTAGGGTTGGGTGCCGGAGCTGGTCAAGGCCGAGGTATGGGGCGACGAAGTGCTGGTATGAGAAGTGGCATGGGCAACAGATAGACGTTATCACAAGAAATAAGATCGGGACACCTTATGATTAGAGGTCATCCCGATCTTATTCTTATCTTTTACATGAGCCATAAAAATTTTATATCCAGCATAAACTAATATCTTAAACTTTAAATTTGTTAACAACAATTGATAAACTTTCCCCGAGCTTAGCCAAGGCTTCCGCGGATTGACTCACCGACACCATTGTGGCAGCTTGTTCTTCAGAAACCGCAGAAACCTCTTGAGAACTGGCGGCAGTTTCTTCTGCTACAACCCCAATGCTTTCGACGGAATTAACGGTTTGAGCGGTACCACTAGCCATTTGCTGTGAAGCTGCAGTCACCATGCGAATCTGCTCAACCACGGAATTAACCTCTAAGACAATGGTTTGGAAGGAATGACCGGCTAAATTGACGGCCTCGACGCCTGCGGCCACTTCAACCTTCCCTTTCTCCATAACTCCAACAGCACGTTCCGTCTCTCGTTGAATATTACCGATCAGAGTTGCGATTTGCGCAGCAGAGGTCGACGATTGTTCTGCCAACTTTCTTACCTCCTCCGCCACAACCGCAAATCCTCGCCCTTGTTCGCCTGCGCGTGCAGCCTCAATCGCAGCATTGAGAGCTAATAAATTAGTTTGATCGGCGATACCCTTTATGACATCGACAATTTGTCCAATCTGATTGGATTGATCTCCCAACTGAAAAATTACCTCGGCAGTTTGGGCAGAAACCAGTCGGATTTCTTCGATTTTTTGCACCGCATTATCCGCCTGAAGAGCCCCTAATTCAGCAGCTTGTGCTGCCTTACTACTACTTTGACTGACGATTTCGGCATTTGCTGCTACTTGTTGGGCACTTGCCGACAGCTGCTCAATGACTCTAACAGTCTCTCCGACGGATATTGCTTGATCGGTTGCGCCAGCGGCAAGTTGAGCTATTGTGTCAGAAACCTGCCCACTTGCAGCAGTCGCTTCCTCTGCTGCAGCCGATAACTCTTGACTGGTTGCCGCAATATTCTCAGACTGGATTAAAACTTCGCCGATGACTTCCCGTAACGAATCCAGCATTCGACCTACTGCTCGGGATAAAACTCCGATTTCATCTCGATTTTTAATAGTTGGCATTTTTACGTTTAAGTCCGCGTCAGCCACAGACTGAGCGACCTTCGTCACCTCAATAAGCGGCCGGCTAATATGTTGAGCTAGCATAACCGCCAACATAGCTCCCACGATCAAGGCAATGACAATAATCGTGATCAGAAGTTTCAAAACAGTAGTTTCTGTAGCTTGAGCATCGACAATAGCTTGAGACCCGGCTTGATCCTGAAAATCCATTTGAGCATACATCAGTTTAATAACCGACTCAAAACTCGCTTTACTCTTTTGAGTTAAGATGGGGCGCGCCTCAACGTCCTTACCTTCGCCCGTTAGATTCCATACCTGTTCAGAATCTGCTATGTAGGTAGTAAATAATTTCTGAATCTCCGCGATTCTAACTGTTCCCTCCGCACTAGTTACATTTTTAGAATATGAAGCAAAATCTTTCTCCCATTGCGTTTTAAAGTTATTAAAATTCACTTTTCCTGCCTGAAACTCTTGGGCATCAGCCCGCATCGTAAATCCTAATAAAAGAGTGCGTCGTGTGTCTTCTGTGTCCGTTAGCACATGGGCTAACCCTATATTGGCTTTAGACCAATGCCCCCCTAAATCTTCCATACTCAAATTGATCTTATAAATACCGTAATAACCGACGCTCCCAACTAGCAGAGTTAGGAGCAGAACAACAAAAAAACCCAGCAGTAGTTTAATTCGTATTCCTAAGCTTGCCTCTGATTTCTGAGACTTTAGAGTAGTTACTTTTTCACCCATGTATTATCCCTCCTAAAAATTTAATGATATGTAGCCATATTCCCTTTTAAAAACAAAAACGCCGAAATTAGTGTTCGGCGACAATTCTTGATTCGGTAACCCGGCTATCTTCCCTACATGCATATAGTAGGAGACCCGTGGCTTTGCGTCCCCAGTTCTCACTGAGTTTGCCTTTATCGCTGAGTATTTAATTAAATCTACACCAACAAAACATACCATATACTCAATTAATATACAATATTCTCTATAATAACAAGTTTCTATAGTTAACTACAAATTCAAGCGTTAATATGAAATTTAACTAATATGGTATTTAACTATAAATGTTGCTTTTCATGGACCCGATATCAAGTTCAAGAAGAGATATTCCCTATTTTGATATAATTAAATCCGTTTGCGAATATGTTTACCAAGCATTCCTAGCTATTACAAGCTACTGAGGCATTGACAATCATTGAAAAGAATGATTTTATTAAGGCAAAAAATCTAAGATTTTTTGGGGGGACTTTCCTTGGATGAAATTATTATACAGGCCATTTTAAATCTACAAAATACGCAAGTCAAAGCTGTACTTGCTACTATTATCCACACTGAGGGCTCAACGCCTCGTGATCTGGGTACCCAAATGTTAATCATTGAAACTGGCCAAATAATTGGAACTATTGGAGGAGGAACTGCGGAAAAACTTATTTCTAAAAAAGCATTGGCACTATTGAATGTCGACAGTGACGTTCAAGCTGAAATACAACGTATCGTGATTAATCAGGAGACCGATCCGGCTCGGTTAGCAGGTTGCGGGGCTAATATTGATGTACTTTTGGAGCCAGTTCACGACAGGGACTTCTGGAAATTTACTCTAGATCTGCAGAGGAGCGGAAAAGATGCTGTAATAGTAACCTCTTTAATTCCTCCGTATCCTAAAAGTATTTTAAACTCTTTTGGTAAAGTCCTATGGGGTCAGTTGCCAACAGAGTTGGTCTCCGCCGAAAAACTACAAGGAATTGCCACTGGCAGGCGTACAGAAGTAGTGGAAATGACTGAGCAATCTCGTTGGTTAGTGGAACCCATTTTAAGAACAAAGCGCTTATTAATCTTAGGTGCGGGCCATGTAGCCAAAGAAGTTGCTTATTATGCCAGGCCGCTTGATTTTCAAGTAACTGTTATTGATGATCGTGCAGCTTATGCTCGTTCAGAGCTTTTTCCTGGGGCCTATGCGGTTATTTGCAGTGATTTTAGGACAGGCATTCAGAATTATAGCCTCAATTGCGATACCTATGTTGTCATTGCGACCTGGAGTCATCAGACCGATGCAGAATGCCTAAAAGAAGTCCTTAAATTTTCAGCCAAATATGTGGGTATGCTGGGCAGCACAAAAAAAGTAACTGCTATTGTAAAACACTTGCAGGAGAAAGGATACACTACCCAAAATCTAGCTCGTTTAAGAGCACCGATTGGAATAAATATCAACGCGCAAACTCCTTCCGAAATCGCCATCAGTATTTTAGCTGAGATCATTTCTGTCAAATATACTGTCGGATAACTAGGGGAACATCGGCCTCTTCTTCCGAGGCTCACGCAAATGATAAGGAACACTTGCAATAACATAACTTTTATTGAGCAATAGCACTGATTTAAGTATCCAGCCGGATTGGTTATGAAGAAAATACTGCCACCATTTAGGTGTAATAAATTCAGGGATCAAGATCATGATAAGTTCATAAGGTTGGATGGATTTTTCCACCTCATTTAAATAATCTAAGAGCGGAGCTAACATGGCTCGATAAGGACTACTGATCATTATTAAAGAAATACCGGGATAATATATTGCCCATTTTGCTTTTAACTTTTCTGCTTTCTCATCATCTAATACTATATGCACTGCGGTAATGTCATTACTTATTGATACAGCATACTCGATAGTATTCGCTACTACTCTCGTAAATTCAGCAACTGGTACAACAACTTTTATGTGCTCGGGATGTTCATAAGTGTGATCAAGATCTACACTTAACTCTTTATCAATCTCTAAATAATGTTTGTGAATTTTTAAAAGTGTCAAAACCAAGATCGGTATTAAAACAATAATGAACCAGGCTCCGTGTCCGAATTTAGTTGTTGCGATTACAGTTAAGGCAACTCCACTTAAAGTTGCGCCTAGCCCATTGACCATAATATTGCCTTGCCAGTCGATCTCTTTAGTCTTATACCAGTGAACTACCATCCCCACTTGAGATAATGTAAATGACAGAAAAACTCCGACAGCATAGAGGGGAATTAGAGCATGCGTATCGCCGTGGAAAACAATCAACAATACCGCAGAAAATGCCGACAAGGCAATAATACCGTTGGAAAATACCAATTTATCACCGCGTGCGGAAAACTGTCGTGGAACATAACCATCTTTGGCGATGAGACTAAATACTAACGGGAAATCGTTATAACTCGTATTGGCTGCTAGGATAAGAATAGCGGCCGTGCTGGCTTGTAATGAGTAGTAAAACCACCCTCGTCCTGTTAAGAGCTGGGCTATTTGAGATATAACCGTCTCGTTGAAATTAGGGGTAACCTGAAGAGTCTGGGCTAGAAACGTCGCTCCACCGAACAGAAAAACAATAATCGCGCCCATCGCTGCAAGGGTAAGAGCGGCGTTATGGGAACGAGGTTCCTTAAAATTAGGCACACCATTACTTATCGCCTCTACTCCAGTTAACGCAGTACACCCTGCTGAAAACGCTTTAGCCAAAATCCAGAGCGTAATATAGGATTGAGGAGCCGAACCTAAGATCGGGTTCAGCGGTGCCATAGGAATCGGTAACCCCAATGTTCGTTTATATATACCTATCACTATTAAGGTCAGTAGAGAAACAATGAAAATGTATGTCGGTAAGGTAAATAGAGTAGCCGCCTCTTTAATCCCTCTAAGATTGACAATCATTAACATTATAACAAAAAACAAACATAAGGCGACTGTATGAGGGAGCAGACTGGGGATAGCGGACGTGATAGCAGCTACTCCAGAAGCAGTACTAACTGCAACTGTCAGTATGTAGTCGATCACCAGCGAAGTCCCAGCCACCAACCCAGGTATTTGACCGAGATTGTCTTTAGCGACATTATAGGCGCCTCCACCCGAAGGGTAGGCAAAAATAGTTTTACGATAGGACAGAATTAACGCAACTAAAAGTAATAAAATGGCCCCCGCTATGGGCAGGGAAAAAGTCAAGGCAAAAGCCCCTAAAGGTGCTAAAACCCAGAGTATTTCTTCTGTCGCATAGGCTACGGAGGATAGGGCATCGGAAGAATACACAGCCAGAGCTTTAATCTTAGTTAGTTTCTCATGCGCAAGCAGGGAATTATTCAGTGGCTTGCCAATTATGAAGTTTTTAAGGCGAAACATCTTGATCCCCTTTCATCCAATCGGCGAGACGCTCACTACAGGTGGGGTCAACTCCCCACCTAAAGTTCCGATGTTCAGCTCTAGCTGGATGAGTTTACTTTTCTAATGAGGTCAGTGATCCCTGATCTAGACATTTCAAGAAAACCCACGCATGAAGCGCAGCTTTTGTGTTTGTATGAGATTAAGAATTCAATAAAGTACTTAAATGTTCCTGCATTAATACAAATAGTAATAATTTAGATATCGTATCGTAAGAATCTGTACTGTGTTTAAATGTTTTGACTAACACAAAGAGACCACCTTCGGGCAGTCTCTTCTTTTTAGGTGAGTTTCTTACTGTGCAATCACGCGTCTAGCCCCATAATACCGACTAGACCAATAGTCACTGTTTAAGTTCGCATAGGAAACTCCACTATTTGACGAGTTAATCATGATACCATTACCTACATAAATGCCGACGTGAGATGGGCCTGCCTGATACGTCGAAAAGAAAACTAAATCCCCAGCCTTTAAGTTATCTCTGGCCACGCTCTGACCTTCATTATATTGATCCCAAGTTACCCTGCTAAGTTTGATCCCAAAGTGTCCATAAACATACTGTACATAGCTTGAACAATCAAATTGTGGATACGTCCCTCCCCAGGTATAAGGAACCCCAAGGAATGTAGAGCCAAAGGAGAGTAACTGCCCTACCTGTCCATCTAATTTCATAGGGGTGCTAAAAGTTCCCAGTACACTATCTGATTTCAACTCAGACTCGAGGATTTGCTGATACTCAGCCTGTGTAGCCAGTTGAGCTTGCATGTGTTCGGCAGCTATTAAACGCTGAGTTTCGCTAAGCGTATTTTGCCCGCGGCTTTGTGCTTGCGTCGTCTGAGCTTCATCATTAGTAATCGAATTTAATAATTCATTCTGCTTAGCCAATGCCACACTGAGACCGTCGATAAGTTGCTGATTAGACTGTACTTCATCAGTTAGTTTTTGTGTTTCGTTTTGTTCCAAGCTGCGCTTAGCCGCGATTACCTGAGAATTCGCCGAAATCTTAACACTAAGATCATGATAGAAGCTAAGAATTGTATCAATATAACTGGAGCGATTGATCAAGTCTGTAAGGCTTGTTGAACTGACCAACCAACTTACATACGTTAAATAGGGTGTATCCCCATCCGTGTAAAGATTTCGTACGTAACTTACAAGGGTTTCTGTGTCTTGTTTCTGCTGATCAGCTAACTTTTGTTGCTCAGCATCTAAATTGGCTATGGTTTCTTTGTGCTGAGCTATAATTGTGTTATCCTGAGCAATTGTGTTTTTCAAAACATCAATGGAGTCTTGAATCGATTCCGATTGACTAACTGCTGACGTTTCAAGTTGTTGCTGCATATTTGCCTGATCTTGAAGAGAACTAGAAGTGTTTATAAAGGCGCTGAGGTTATCTTCAATTGTGGCTGCAGAGACTGGTTGAATAGAACAACATGTTAAAATTAGCACAAGTAGACTCAAAAACATACTGCATATTGTTATAACTCTTTTTTTATTGAATGTTTTGCTTGACCAAACCTGCACTTATATACCTCCCTCAGCCCGACTTAGCCCAACTGAATTCTTCCCACTTAGTTAGACTAACAGAGAGCTACAGAACAAACAATGGAATAATTTGTCGAGAAGATTGGATTCACATTTTTCATCATAGTCTAAACTTGTTAATGTTCTATGACCTTCGTATGGAGAAAATGTGAAATCTAACGAAAAAATTCCCTAGAGTTAGAGATAGCGATAGGCGATCGAGTCAGAGAACTGATAAAAATAAAAAGAGAACCCGCATTAGAGTATATGCTGGTCCTCTTTCCAGGGTTAATATGGTATGTAATCCCTAGTGAACTAAAAATTGGCTTACATCATCAAGGGCTTTTCTTAAACCCTCAATAGCTTGTTCATTCATTTTACCAGAGTTGCGCATTCTTTGAATTAGCTCATCCGGTCCAATCTCCTGCATTTTCATCATGGTAATGATTTCTTTCTCATCTTTGGTTAAAGTTTCCCATTTCCTCATAGGTAAACACCTCCGAATAAACTTCAAACAGTTAGCTGTTTACCTTTAGCTTTCGAGTTTTGGTATTTTTTTATACAGACGGTCTTTTAAAAGGTAAAACCTTACCTAAGTTTTTGCGAGGTAAGGTGTCGTTACACGATTCGCAGCCTCCACCACAGCCGGTTTTATTGCCAATAAATACCTTGCGCCAAAAAACTTGCCATTTATCTCCTTCTTGCTCTATCCGTGTCTCCACTTCATACTGAGGTCCACGTTGCTGATTAGCTAAACGCGCTTCTGTAGTAGCAACAATACTGGCAATTTTTAACGCTTTCTTCTCAGAGTCATAGAGTGTCTGCATTTTTATCCATTCCATTGATAAACCTCTCCTTTTTTAGCCTTTATGGACTTCACATGGATCTATTACTGAGAAACTTTCTTGGCCCTCATAATTAAGAACTTTGATTTGTTTGCTTCTTAATTGCCCACAAGCGGCACCAATATCCGCCCCATGTTCAACCCGAATGCTGCAATTAATACCTTGTTTCTTCAACGTATCATAAAATGCTCGCATCGACTCATGTTCACTTCGTTGATATTGATTATGCTCATCCACTTGATTGTAGGGAATTAGGTTAACATTTGTCAGAGGTCGCTTATCTCCTATTAGGGCAGCAAGTTGAAGCGCGTGTTCCTTACGATCATTTAGATCCTTTAACAGAATATATTCCAACGTAATCCTGCGATTAGTTTTCTCCAAATAGTAATCCACGGCTTGCATTACTTTTTCGATCGGGAAGGCCCGGTTTATTTTCATGATTTGCGTACGTAGTTCGTTTGTTGGCGCATGCAAGGAAATAGCTAAGTTAACTTGCAAATTATTATCCGTGAATTCGTAAATTTTATCCGCGAGGCCACTGGTCGATACCGTAATACGCTTTTCGGCAATGGCTAGTCCTTTATGATTTTTAATAATCATGATCGTGTCTACCAAGTTTTTATAATTATCGAAGGGTTCACCAATCCCCATCACCACAACCCGACTCACACTTTGAGCTTGTTTCGCTGCATCCAGATGAAGTTGAACTTTCATAATCTGTTCCACTATTTCGCCACTTGATAAATCACGTTTTTTTGTTAATAACCCACTCGCACAAAAGCTACACCCGATATTACAGCCTACTTGAGTTGTGACACAAACCGCTAAACCAAATTTATGTCTCATCAAGACTGTTTCAATCAAATTGTCATCATTTAACTTAAACAAGAACTTAATTGTTCCATCCGCTGATTCTTGCCTTAAGTGTTCAGTTAATGACTGCAGGGCAAAATGATCTGCTAATAATTGCAGACACTCTTGATTGACATCAAGCATTTCTGAGAAATGCATCACCCGCTTCCGATAAAGCCAATCCCAAACTTGGGAGGCCCTAGACTTTTTGTGCCCATATTCCATAAGCCATGCTGCCAGCTGATCAAATGTCAATCCATAAATAGATTCCTTATTCATTCTTTAACTTCTCTTTCTATAGTTGCATTACTAGCACCGCGAGACCTTTACCGTTTTAGCTTATACCTATTATATACCAAAGAAATTAAAAGAAGCTGAAATATGATTTGAAATATGATTTAATATTAGATCGGTATAGGCAATAGCGGAGGAACTTGGTAAAATAATTGAAAATAGGAAGAGGTGGTAACCAATGCCGGATGATAAAATTATGGCCTTACCCCAGGAACTCTTAATCCTAGGTGCAGCAGTAAAAACCGGAATGATCGAGGCTTTACGCCAAGACACTACAGCTACTAGTCTAGCCGCAGAATTAAACCTTAACCCCCGTGCCGTTTGGATGGTGCTGGAAGCTTTAGCCGATCTCGGTTATGTAACCCGACAAGGGGAAACCGTAATTCTGTCAGAAGAGACACGCAAAATGATCTTTGATCCGACAGCGCCCAATTATGTAGGCTATGCCTTTATGCACCGTTATAATATGATTCGTTCCTGGGTTCAATTACCTGAAGTTATGGCTAGCGGTCAACCGGCGTCCAGGGACCAGGATCCGGAAAACACTCGCTATTTTATGGAGGCCATGCGTCATGGCGCGGAAAAGAGTGCTCCGGCCATCGCTGATTTTCTCCTTGCGGACAACGACCAGGGTGTCCGGGTTTTGGATATTGGAGGCGGGCCACTGATATACGGCAGTGCCTTTCGGGCCCATGGAGCGAAAGTGACAGTTCTGGATCTGCCGCCTGTGGTGCATTTGATGAAGGCAAAAGCAGAAAAGGCCGGTATTGCCATGCTCCCTGGGGATTTTAACTTGGGGTTACCTCCCGGTCCCTTTGACCTGGTCTATCTTGGGAGTATTTGTCATATCTTTGGCGAGACTGAAAACCGAGAATTGTTCAAAAGAGTGAGTCAGGAATTAGATCCCGGTGGACGAATCGCAATTGTTGATATGGTGCGTGGAACTAATCCGTTTGCGGCTGTTTTTGGAGTGAATATGCTGGTTAATACGACCAACGGCGGCACCTGGACCTTGGACCAATATACCGAATGGCTGGTCGGTGCCGGTTTCCTCGATGTTAAATTAAACGAAGTAGCTGGTCGGCAAATCGTTACCGCTGTGTATCCCTAACGTGTTTCTAAACTAAGAGCATTTTTCATATCCTTAATAAAAGCTAAGACTGCCTCCTCTTTCGTTGCCCAGGAAGTGACGAGGCGGACTGCGGAGTTATCAGCATCGAGCTTTGACCAGATAATGAACGAGTAATTCTTCTGCAGCTCTTTGATCAAGCCATTGGGAAAAATCGGAAAGAGTTGATTCGAGGGAGAGTTTACCAGAAACCTAAAGCCAGCTTTGCTGATTTCATTCCTAAGCAAACCGGCCATCACATTTGAGTGCTTTGCTAAGTCGAAGTACAAGTTGTCCCTAAAAAGCTCAACGAACTGTATGCCCAGGAGTCTCCCTTTGGCAAGGAGTGCTCCTTTTTGCTTCATATGAAATCGAAAATCCTCCTTCAGTGGATCACAGCAGATCACTAGGGCCTCACCCAGGAGTGCTCCATTCTTGGTTCCTCCGATATAAAATGCATCAACAAGCTTTGCTAGATTGGACAATTCCAGGTCGTTCTCTGCGGAACTCAAAGCCGAACCCAACCTAGCGCCATCCATGAACAAAAAGAGCTGGTTTTCTCTGCAGAACAAGCTTATCTGTTCCAGTTCATCTTTAGAATAGATTGTACCTATTTCTGTCGGATTTGAAATATAAACCAGCTTAGGTTTCACCATGTGTTCGTCAGTATGTGAATCAAGTGCAGTTTGGAGGTGCGAACAATTTAGTTTGCCATCACTGACATCAATAGATATAATCTTATGTCCTGTAGCCTCGATCGCTCCTGTCTCGTGCACCAGTATATGACCTGTGTTGGCAGAAATTGCAGCTTCATGAGGCCTTAAAAAAGCTGCAATTGCGGTTAGATTCGTTTGCGTACCGCCTGAGAGCAGGTGAATATCGATGTCATTTCTCCCGATTTTTTGCTTTAATAATTCAATCGCTGTTAGTGTATAGTAATCCTCCCCATAGCCTTCAGTCTGCTCAAAATTTGTTTCAAGCAAGGCGTTTAAAATTCTAGGATGTGCTCCTTCGCTGTAGTCATTCTTAAAACTATACATTTGGTAGGACCCCCTCTTGTTTTACTGGATTTAATCCCATTACTTGCTGTGCCATTTTTATGATTTTTTAGTTCTAAACCCTACACTCTTCAAGCATTTTATACCTAAACAATAAAAAGGTACAGGAATAAAAAGAGGCACCCATCAGGTGCCTCCTTTATCTAATTATATTAATGTTACTAAATTCTATCTTTATCATGACAGCTATGATTTAATCATTCCCTTTTTCAACCTCTTCCGCAACACTTCTGCCACAACTACGTCGGCGACAACCACCGCTGCCACATGCTTCTTCCTGTCCGTCACAAAGCCGGTAATCTCCACCCTCAATCATTAGCGCTTTTCCGTTTACTAACGAGTCTGCAAGTTTTATTCTCGCATCATTATAAATACGCTGCACAGTTGTGCGAGCAATATTCATTTGGTCCGCACACTCTTCCTGGGTAAACCCTTCTAAGTCAATGAGTCGTATCGTTTCATACTCGTCAACCAGCATAATAACAAAATGCTCTTGATTAATTGAGACGTTTAGTGGCCCAAACCGCTGGTTTTCCGGTAGGCAACACACTTTTCTCCATTTTCTCGGTCTTGGCATTATCTTCGTTCTCCCCAATTTACAGCAAAAATAACAGGAGCGTTCCCCTTCCACTTCCATCTCTTGATGGCATTTCTGAGACCCTTTTTGCCATATGCATTACTATTCTTAGTATATACTTTATTTCAAACATATGTCAAATAATAGATTTTAATTCATTAGATTATTTCTAAACCAATAGGAATTATAATCATTTACTGATATAATTTTAGTTAAGGAAATATATAGAAGGGGGCAAGAACAAGTGAAGAAACAATTTAAATTTTGGATGTTAATTACATTGCTAGGGTTTTCCGTCTCGTTCGTTACTGGGTGTGGCAATACAACGCCGAAAGACGCTACCTCCACACCTCAAGTCAATACTCAACAGGGTTCAACACCCTCGTCAACTTCGGCGGGAGGTTCTACAGGTGAAGCTGATTACACCCAAAATTGTGCTACCTGTCATGAATCTCCTCCACCTACAAAAAACCTTCAACAAATTACCAATGTCGTTAATAGTGGTAAAGGGCGCATGCCTAGTTTTAAAGGTAAATTGAGTGCTGGTCAAATTCAAGCAATCGCAAATTATATCGTAAGTGAGTGATAGAGGCAATTCATAAATTGCCTCTATCACTCAGAACTATGCTATGTCAATACCTTTTTCTAGATACACATTTTGAATGGCATTAAGCAATTCAATCCCCTCAGCCATTGGTTTTTGAAAGGCCTTTCTGCCCGAGATCATGCCCATTCCACCTGCTCTTTTATTAATGACTGCGGTGATAACTGCTTGTTGCAGGTCATTTTCCCCGGAAGGGCCCCCTGAATTTATCAATCCAGCTCTCCCCATATAACAATTAGCCACTTGATAGCGCGTTAAATCAATCAAGTGGGGCGATGACAATTTCTCATAAACAAGTGGACTAGTTTTGCCAAAGTTCAAGGCAACATATCCTCCGTTATTAGTAGCCTGTTTTTGTTTGATAATGTCCGCTTCGATGGTCACTCCTAAATGATTGGCTTGTCCTGTCAAATCAGCGGCGGCATCGTAGTTTACCTTATCTTTTTTAAACCCGTCATTACGCAAATAGCACCAAAGAACTGTAAACATGCCTAATTCATGGGCACGTTTAAAAGCAGCGCTAACCTCTTCAATTTGTCGGCGTGACTCCTGAGAGCCATAATATATCGTAGCACCTATCCCCACTGCGCCCATCTGAAAACCCTGTTCTACGGAAGCAAAAAGCCTTTGATCAAAGGAATTCGGGAAAGTCAGCAGTTCATTATGATTAATTTTTAAAATAAAAGGAATTTTATGCGCATATTTCCGGGATACCGCTCCTAAAACACCTAAAGTTGACGTGACGCCGTTACATCCACCTTCAATTGCTAGTTTAACAATATTCTCCGGATCAAAATAAATAGGATTTGGCGCGAACGAAGCTGCTCCAGAGTGCTCCACGCCTTGGTCCACTGGTAATAATGATAGATAACCACTACCTGCTAAACGGCCATGGTTAAAAAGTGTTGCTAAGTTTCTTAAGACACTATTGGATCGATCTGACATTTCCATGACCCGGCCGATAAAATCCGAACCTGGTAAATGAATAAGCTCCTTGGGAATCGTGGTACATTTGTGTTCTAGCAAATCTTTGGCTTCATCCCCTAAAATAGAGATCGTAGTATTATTCAATACCTTCATCCTTTCATTCATCATTTTTCCTAATATTTTCCTTACTCTATCTTTCTACTATATTCTAATACACATTGTCAAGCCGGAATATTCCACTTCTTTAGTAATTCCTCTGCAGATTACAATCAAGAAGCTTTCCATTACATATTAATCTGGGATTGGGGAACTATATTTTTAGCAGAATAATGCAGAGGAGATTGATTTGAAATGAACCGTGTCAAAGGCAAAATAATGAGCAAAGCTGCTTTCCTTGATAATAATGTTCCCTACACCAAAGAACCCTATGAAGGGATTCTGATCAGCGCTGATAAGAATAATCAGTATAAAATTGCAGTACAGTTAAGTGAAGATCAAGTGTTGGTAGTCGATCAGGTAAGTGATAGGGAAGTCCATGACAGGATGCGCGAATGGGTCCCGCGTGTCAATGAAATTCAGGTTCAGTATGGTGTTCATAATGATCTAGAGAACTACTCACAGTATTGATAGCATAACAAACACCCTCCTACGCAAAGTCAGCGTGGAGGGTTATTTTTTGCTTGAACCAAGATTTTAATTAACATCTTCCTATATAAATCAATTGAGTTCTTGCTTCTCCTAGGGACAAATCATATAATTGTATAATGGACGTGAGAAAATAGGGAGTGAATATATATGAGGTATTGGAGCTTTAATGGACTACATTTAGGTTATTCACTGATCTTTATGGTAGGAGTCCTTATTGTGGCTATCATTGGCATTTCGTTTGTATTTAATTCGTTAAAGAAAACTCCCACTGAACAAGAACGAATTATAGACCTTTTAAAGGTTAGATATGCCAAGAAGGAAATAAATGATGATAAATACTATGAAATTAAGTCTATTTTAGAAGAAGAGGATTCAGATAATCCAGCCTTATTAGTTCTCAAGGAGAGGTATGCAAGTGGCAACTTGAGTTCTGCTAATTATCTAAAAATGCGTGATAAATTAAACTAAAAACTTCTTTAGCCCTTGGGTACCGAACTTACCCAGCCCCATTTCCCGCATTTCGGACATTTTACATATTTGCTCCCCGCTATATGAACAGATAAAATTGCTTTCCAAATTGGTAGACTGAATTTCCCCTCGCACTTTCTGCATTGATACTCAAAATATCGTGCTATCCAATTTTGAATTATAAATGAACAGACCAAGAGTAAAACTACCAAACCATATCTTAGAATAATACCATCTTCTTTCCTTTAATCTTAATACTATAATTTGTTTATTTCTGTTTTAAAGTTTAGGAGTAACGCTAAGACGATTGTATGTTAAATTTCTAACTTTGTCTAATCATTAGTCAAAGTTTAGTTTTTGCGTTATTTTAGACTAATTTTAATTAAATTATGAAGGGGGCTGAAATCTATGTTTGCTGCCGTAACTACAGATTGCATTGGGTGCGGTACCTGTGCCGAGATTTGTCCTCAGGTTTTCAGAATAAATGGCTACGAGATTGCCGAAGCTTACATAAATCCTATCCCTCAAGATACCGAAGAATCGACTAAACAAGCGGCCAAAAGTTGTCCCGTCGCAGCAATTATTTTGGAGTAATAAAGGCACAAGCCTTCAAACGATTACTCAGCAAATTATCCCTCTTTTCTTGTCGAATCCCTCCACTTCCTGTACAATGTAGCAATAGCTTAAAAAAACTTTTCAGGGAGGTTATTATGTCAGGGTCTTCACGTTCTTCAAAGTCTTCAAATGCTCCAAACATCAAAGGAATTTTAATTTTGTCTCTTGCCTTTTTACTTATTATAGGGGGAATTGTTCAGTTCAATCGTTCGTATCCAACAGTTGAGGCAAAACCAACAACCCCGAGCGCTAATTTGCCAGGTAGTTTTACGGTTGCCTTTCCTGAACAAGGTGAATCTGCCGTTGGTACGGAAAACCTTGGCTTGATTGCTTCCTCTGACGTCAAAACTCCGGTCCCTATTGCCAGTGTAGCAAAAATTATGACGGCTTATCTAGTATTAAAAGCTCACCCGTTGCAGCTAGGTCAGGATGGGCCCAGCTTAACAATGGATGCGCAAGATTTTATTGAATACCAACAGGCAGCAAATAATGGCTATTCTGTTTTAAAAATTGCCACAGGAGAAAGCCTAACTGAAAGGCAGCTTCTGGAAGGTTTATTGTTACCATCTGGAGATAACATCGCAGACAAGTTAGGCCGTTGGGTATCCGGCTCAAATGCCGCTTTTGTGACAAAGATGAATGAAACAGCCAAATCTCTTGGTATGACCGTTACGAACTATGCTGATGCCAGTGGCGTAAGTCAAACAACCGTGAGCAACGCTGTGGATCAAATTAAAATTGCTCAAGCTGCCATGGAAGACCCAGTCTTTCGTGAAATAGTCGCCATGCCACAAGTAACTCTTCCTATAGCTGGGACAGTGTTTAATGTAAATGGTATGCTTGGCAAACATGGGGTTGTGGGAATTAAAACTGGATCCACAACAAAGGCCGGCGGTAATTTTGTCTCGGCGACACCAGTAACTGTCGGGGGCAAAACGCATTATATCATTGCGGTAGTGTTGGGTCAGCAGAGCGTTCGATCCCTAGATAGCGCACTGAATGAAAACGTCAAGATTTTAGACCAAGTGCGATCTGAATTTAAATTATATCCGATAACTCAGCCTAGTGCAGGTTTTGGTCAAATTTCAAGTGCTTGGAACAGTAACAGTGATTTGAAAACCACTCAATCTGTGCAAATTTTCGGCTATCCCGGCATGGAAGTATCTTATTCTATCAAGCTTAATAATTCGCAATTACCTATTTCACCAAATAAAAATGTTGCAACCTTAACAATCCAATCGGGTCAAGAGCTTCAGACTGTTCCTCTTCAAAATTCACAACCCATTAATTCCCCCGGAATTTTGTGGCGACTTTTTAGATATTAAGGCTGCAAATTGAGTCGCCCGCTTTGACCTCAAATAAGAAGAGCGTAACAATTGTAGCGCTCTTCTTATTTCTTGTTACTCGCTAATTTTGTTTAGCTCCTTTGCGAAACTCCACCGGTGTTAGATGTTGCCTTAGTTTAAAAACTCGAGAAAAATAATTGATATCCTGAAACCCCACTTTCCTAGCAATATCGCTCACAGACATGGAAGTTGTCTGAAGTAAACGGCAGGCCTTAGATATTCTCCGTTCGGCAACAAAATCGTTGAGACCTTCCCCGGTCTGTTTCTTGAATAATTGGGATAAATAACCAGGTGCCAGATGAATGGTTTCGGCAAGCTGGCTCAACGATAAATCCTCTTCCAGATGATCCTCAACATATACTTTGACGCGCGCCACATAGGAATTTTCGCTGCATCCTCTAGTCTTAGACCAATGGATCAAACTCTCGCCAAACTTTTCCAGCCATTTCTCTGAATCCTCTCGATCTGCAGAAGCTAGATGGTCGGCTAGTTTTGCATAAGCCATTTGTGAATTATCCGCTGGGAGTACCTCTCTGAGAAGGGCCATTGCCAATTCCAGGGAAACAACAGGAGCAAACTTTTTCCTGTCACTTCCCTGGAATTTGCCTATTTGCAGCTCAAATACCTCCTTTAACTCTAAGATAACCTTAGGCCGGTCTCCCATTTCTAATTTGCGCAGGACGCGAATCTTGGCCCACTCCGGCCAGCGTAAAAGTGGATCCCCAGTTTCCTTCATTCTCTCTTCAAGGCTTGGATAGATTTGTAGAGTTTCTTGGTCTTGCCCACAAGATAGCTCAGAAAAACAAATTTCTAGGCCTAGGTTGCCCGGTTGATCTAAAATCCGAATACTTTCCTGGAAGGAAAAATGCAGCAACCTGGGGTCATTATACACACACCCTATACCCAAGGCAACTTTAATACCAAATTGGTCAGAGATTTGCTTGGGCCAAGGTGCCATTAAATTAAGGAGTTCTACTCTGTTTTCAGGATAAGTACTTGATTTCAAGGGAACTAAAAGGGCTATCAAATTTTCTGCAAAGGGAACCCCCAAAACCCAGTCGGGTAGTAGCGCTTCTAAATATGTCCAGATTTCCTCCCTGAATTGATGCTTCCAACGTTCACTCTTATCATAGGTTAAGGCATAGTAATTATCCAACCTCAGCGCTATGGCCACTTTAGGCATGACTGAAACCTGGATAGTCTCCATCCGTTCCCAGATTTCCTTCACATTCTGGAGGTTCCCTAAAAGCAAATCATGGACAAACTGCCGCTTCGCGTAATAAATTAATCGTTTCCACTGCTCCTCAGTAATTTGCGGCATATCTATCCCCCCTTGTCACAGTTCCCTCCCAAGATCCCATGGTCGTAGCCCAAGTCTTTGCGCCGCTTGAACTGCACCCTCATAACCAGCATCTGCATGCCTGATAATACCCATACTGGGGTCAGCTCTCAGAACACGGGTTGCCCGTCTTTCAGCCGACTCAGTTCCATCAATAATCACGGTCATTCCGGCATGAATTGATTCCCCAATGCCAACTCCTCCCCCATGTTGCAAGCTAACGAGGTCTGCACCACAGGTGGCATTGGTAAGTGCATTCAAGATAGGCCAATCAGCGATGGCATCACTGCCGTCCAGCATCCCCTCTGTTTCTCGGTGAGGAGCTGCGACAGAGCCCCCATCGAGATGATCGCGCGTCACAGCAATCGGGCCTGACAAATCTCCCTGGCGCACAAGTTCAGAAATAATTTGAGCAAGGGCGATGCGCTGTGAGTAATCTAGCCAGCACCCCCGAGCCGGTAAACCTTGAAAATGCACTCGTTCCTGAACAAAGTGAATCCAACGGAACAAATTCTTGTCCTCAGCCATGCGCTTCAGCAACTCTTGGTCCAAACGATAAATATCCTTCGGATTACCAGACAAGGCAATCCAACGGATTGGGCCTTTGCCGATGCTTAAGACAGGTCTGAGGAAAGCACTTACAAATGACGGAATGCTCCAAATCCCTTCTACTCCCGCCCTCTCAGCTTGGCCACGGATATTGTTACCATAGTCGAAAACAATGGCTCCTTTTTGCGCAAGCTCCAACATAGCTTTTCCATGTCGGGCTATAGACTCGAGCGATCTCTTAAGATATTGTTCCGGATCTGATCTTCTCAGGTCTCGGGCCTCCGTAGGAGACAATAATATAGGAATATATCCCGAAAGTAAATCGTGAGCCGCTGTTTGATCCGTCACAATATCCGGAAGTTTATTTTCTCTTAAGCACTGCGGATAAACTTCAGCTGCATTTCCAAGTAAGGCAATCGAAAGTGGCAGCCCTTTTACCGCATAGTCAGTGGCCAATTGCCAAGCCTTATCTAAAGAATCCATGGCAACTCCAACTTCACTATTACGAAGCCGACGCGTCACCTTATCCGGATCGACTTCGACAATGATTGCAACACCGCCATGTATTTCCACAGCAAGGGGCTGGGCAGAGCCCATCCCGCCTAAACCCGAGCTTAAGACAATCTTACCTTTTAATGTTCCCTCAAAATTTTGATTAGCTAATTCCCCAAAGGTATCACAGGTCCCCTGCAGAACTCCTTGCATACCAATATAAGCCCAGGAGGCCGCGGTGGATTGACCGTACATCGTCAAGCCGCGACTTTCCAGCGTTCTAAACTCTTCCCAAGAAGCATGACTGGGCACCAGCTGAGACGACGAGATCAGGACTCGCGCCGCTTCAGGATGGCTCTGAATAACTCCAACTGCTTTACCGGATTGAACCAAGAGCGTCTCATCATCTCTTAGGTTTTTAAGAGCATAAATAATTGTTTCTAAGGATTCCAGGTTACGAGCTGCTTTTCCATTGCCCCCGTACACCACTAAGTCCTGCCATCTCTCAGCTACATCCGGATGGAGCACATTGAGCAACAACCGATAAATCCCCTCCTGAGACCAGCTCCGGCAGGACATTTTATCTAAATTCATTTCTATCGGCTTATGCATTACGCACTCCCCCATTCTATCATTTTACAAGCTTACCACTTTTTATGACTGTTTCAACCGGATTTACTCCAAAATGATAAGGTAAGTAGTCTAAATTCGGCACATCAAGGATCAGAACATCCCCCTGCTTACCGACTTCTATACTTCCGACCCGGTCTGCTTTGCCAACTGCATGGGCAGCATTGATGGTCGCCGCGATCAAGGCTTCCTCAGGGGACATGTGTAAATATAAACAGGCTAACGTTAGGACCAAAGGCATCGATTCTGTCGGCGAAGAACCAGGGTTACAATCTGTAGCTAGAGCAAGAGCCATACCCTTTTCAATCATATCTCTTGCTCTGGCATAAGAGTTCTTGGCTAGATTAAATGAAGTTGCTGGTAAAAGCACCCCAATGACACCGTTCGCTGCTAAGGCGGAAATACCCTCGTCAGAGGCTTTGAGCAGGTGTTCTGCACTTACTACTCTTAATCGTCCTGCTAACTCAGCTCCCCCCGCACTTTCCAGTTCGTCCGCATGAATTTTTAGTTTTAAGCCATAGTTTTGCGCCGCTTGCAAGATCCTCTCACTAGATTTTAGAGAAAATACTCCAGGCTCACAAAAGACATCACAATACTCGGCCAGATTTTCCTTAGCCACTCTCGGAAGCATTTCTTGAATGACCCATTCGGTATAGGTTTCTTCGCTATAGTCCGGCGGAACAGCATGAGCACCCATAAAAGTTGGTATCAAATCCACAGGCTGCTGATCATTAAGTTCGTTGATTAGTTTAAGAGCCCTAAGTTCTTCTTGCAGTGACAACCCATAGCCGCTTTTAACTTCGGCTGTCGTCGTACCAGAGCCCAGCATACTCTTTAACCTTTTCAGAGTCTGAGCTTTTATCTCTTCATCCGTTGCTTGTATCGTCTGTCGAACTGTAGAAAGAATTCCGCCTCCAAGCTTTAGAATCTCCAAGTAAGAGGCGCCCTTAATTTTCAAAGACAGTTCATGTTCTCTTGACCCGGCGTAAAGAGCATGGGTATGTGGATCTACAAAGCCAGGGGTGACAAGTTTACCCTGTGCATCGATCTGCTCGGTTGATGGACCAATCCAGCCACTGTGCTCTAGTTCCGTCGTCGAGCCCACAGCGACAATTTTTCCTTCATAGATAGCCACGGCTCCCGCTTCGATAAGTCCTACCCCAGCCATTTCTTGGCCACAGGCAGGTTTGGCTGAATGCCCACCTACGGTAGCTAAATAATTCGCAGAATGGATAAAAAGGTCAGCAGTTGGCACAAAAAGCCCTCCCTTGACTTACTAAAAGTTGTAAACCCTCTTTTCCAGAATCTGTTCCGGAACAAAACCTTTCAAATTTAAATAATATTCCGCCACCTCCAGCATGGGCTGTAAGGGAACCAGCCCAACAATTTCACTGCCAACAATCGGCACACCGTAATGAGCCGCCTCGTTCTTAATAAAATCGAAGGCCCTGTAAAGCGGAGTTCCTTGTGTATTCACCATATTCATGGAGACTTGTACCATTCCGTCTTCGGAAAGATCAACCCCTAAGGCTTTAACATTGACGAATCCACCGGAGCTTCCACGAATTCCTTTAGCAATTGCTTTGGCAATTTCCAAGTTTGTCGTGCCAAGGTTGACATTGAAGGCGACCAGAGGTGAACGTGCCCCAATGATCGTGGCACCTGCTTTGCCCAGAACATTAGGGCCATAATCCGGGTTTCTAGCAGGGTTATTAATTGTATCTTTGAGCCCTTCATATTGCCCTCTGCGAACATCCGCTAGATTCCTGCGTTCGGGTCGGGTTGCTGCACTTTCATATAGATATACCGGAATTCCCAGTTCACTTCCCACTTGTTCTCCTAAACTCTTAGCCAGGGCAACGCATTCCTCCATGGTTACACCCTGGATCGGTACAAACGGAACGACATCTGTTGCTCCCAGCCGAGGGTGTTCCCCAGTATGTTGATCCAAATCGATTTTTTCAGCCGCCTTGATTATTAACCTCCAGGCAGCTTCTTTAACCCCTTCCGGTTCCCCAATAAACGTAATCACGGTCCGATTATGATCGGCATTACTTGAATAATCAAGCAGGAGGACTCCCGGCACTTTCTTAATTTCTGCCACGATCTCTTCCACAACTTCTAAGCGTCTGCCTTCACTGATATTTGGAATACACTCTACTATTTTTGCCACGTCCCGGATGCCTCCTTAACATAATTTAATTTAAACTTTTCAAAACCCATTCTCTTATTTTAGACGTGAGATTTACACCTTCTTCTCGCATTTGTGTTGCTGCCGCCCTAAGTTGTTGGGCTATATCTTGAGTTTTGAGCCCTTGGGCATTGATTTGGATATTATAAAGAGCTCCTTCCAAACCGCTTTCCAACATTAAAGCGGCAACTCCCATATCGCTTAAAGCATTTGGATTACCTTTTTCTAAAAGATTTGGCACCTCCCTCAGGCCTTCCAAACATAAACGTGCTGTCTTCAACGGAATCTCGGCTGCTTGAATCGTCGCCGCTTCAAGTGCTTTCTTACGTGCTGTTTTCTCCTCTTCCGTACCTTTAGGAAGTCCAATGGCCTCCATCACTCCATAGAAACCTTGAGTATCTTCATCAACAAGAGAGAGTAGAGACTCCTTTTTCTTCTCTGCTGTAAGCATAAGTGACATTAGTTCCTCTTCTGCAGCCCTATACTTCTCCCGTCCGACTGTTAGTCGGCAAACCATGGCTATTAGCGCATAGCCTTGTGAACCTGCATAGGCCGCCACGCTTCCTCCACCTGGAGCGGGTGAAGATGATGCCACCTCATCCACAAAGCCTTTAAGGCTTAGATCTACTAATGACATGTCAATCCCTCCAAAGTTAAAATTTAGCTATTGAACTTGATTCCAGGTCCCTTTGTTACCATTTTTCATAATATAACCGGGTGTGGCGAGGCCAACTGCTATTTTGGTATTTTGTTCAACGAGAAGAATTGTGAGTTTTTCCTCTTCGTTAGTGCGTTTTAGGGGCTGAATAGCGCGTGATTACGATTCCAAGTTTGGTATTATGTTTGCTTCTATTCACGTAAATTAGACTTTTCGGTTATATATCCTCTAGATTATTTATTGTTCCATTAGCATTTTGTTAAGATAGGCAAAACCTAGACGTCAGCCGGATGGACATTTAGGCTGACAACTAACACCTTTGTTGTTACAATGAACATAAAACTCTGAGAGGGGACCCTATCACATTCATGAATATTCTTAAACAATTTATCAAATATTATAAACTTCACAAATTCCTTTTTTATACAGACATGTTTTGTGCCGTACTCGTTTCCATCATTGATCTGGCCTTTCCTCAAATCCTTGGTTATCTTTCCAAAAACTTATTTACTCAAGATAAGGCAACGATACTGCATGCTTTAGTTTTTGTCGGCATTGCCTTGGTGGCTATGTACGTTATAAAGTATTTTTGCCAGTACTTTATCATTTCCTGGGGACACATTATGGGCGCTAGAATGGAAACCGATATGCGGAACGATCTGTTCAATCATTATCAGAGGTTATCCTTTTCCTATTATGATAAAAACAATACCGGCGAAATGATGTCCAAACTGGTCGCTGACTTGTTTGATATTTCCGAGCTTGCTCATCATGGACCGGAAAACCTCTTTATCTCGGCTCTGAAAATCGTTGGCTCCTTTCTTATCTTAATGATGATCAATTTTAAGATGACCTTAATCTTGTTGTTAGTCACTGTCATTATGGTGCTTTTCACAGTTTATAAAAATATTAAGATGGCACCTATATTTACCGATAACCGTGTGAAAATTGCTGCAGTGAATTCCAGCGTGCAGGATAGTCTCTCTGGAATTAGAGTGGTTAAGTCCTTTGCTAATGAAGCTGTGGAAAGCGAAAAATTCAGTACAAGCAATCAAGCGTTCTTATTATCCAAAATGGAAACTTACAAAACCATGGGGAATTTTTACGCCTGGAATTCTTTTTTTGAAGGTCTGCTCTATGTCGTGGTCATTGTTTCCGGAGGGGTATTTATTGCTCTAGGCTCGTTGAAAATTACCGATCTGGCAATCTATGTTCTCTATATTAACATCTTTATCAACCCGATCGATGTGCTGATTAACTTTACCGAACAGTTTCAGAAAGGGTACGCTGGATTTAAACGATTTCTTGAAGTTGTAGAAACTGCGCCGGATATCGTCGACAAAATAGAGGCTGAACCTCTTACCAATGTTTTAGGGCAGATTGAATATAAAGGAGTCTCCTTCCGCTATAACGATGACTACAGTGTTTTAGATAATGTAAGCCTAACGATCAGAGCGGGGAAAACAATTGCCTTAGTAGGACCGTCTGGCGGGGGAAAAACAACCTTATGTTCCCTCCTGCCGAGATTTTATGACGTAACTGCAGGATCGGTAACCATTGATGGCAAAGATATCCGGGATATTACACTGGAGTCTTTGCGAAATACAATCGGCATTGTGCAACAAGATGTCTATCTGTTTGACGGCTCAATCAAAAAAAATATCGCGTACGGTAAGGCAGACGCTACCGATGCCGAAATTATCGAGGCCGCTCAAAATGCCAATATTCATGAGTTCATTATGTCTCTCGACGAAGGTTATGACACCTATGTTGGGGAACGGGGAGTCAGGCTCTCCGGCGGCCAAAAACAACGGCTTTCGATCGCCAGGGTGTTTTTAAAGAACCCGCCCATTTTAATCTTAGATGAGGCGACCTCAGCGCTCGATAATGAAAGTGAACAATACATTCAAAAATCACTGGAAAAGCTCTCTAAAAACAGAACCACCATCGTGATTGCCCACAGATTGAGTACGATCAAAAATTCGGACGAAATAGTCGTCGTGACCGATGTCGGCATCCAGGAAAGAGGCAGTCACCAACAGTTGATCGAAAACGACGGCATCTATGCTCATTACTACAACATGCAATTTGAAGGTTTAGAATAGGCCTTTGTTTAGGGTAATCGGCTATAACCATGTCTTACTTTCCAAAGATAATATTTTTCAAACATTAGTTTGCTAAGATCGTAAAAAGGGTTAGGTAACACCATGGAAAACCTGCGCGGTTTAAGTAAACTATCCGTTATAGTCAGCATTTCTTTGTCGCCGGCATCCATTATACATAGGTCCGGTATATTTCCCATGGGCTTTGCTTCTAGCTTATTATTCCCGTGTAGCAATCTTACAATATTTTCGGCAGCAGTTTTGGCAGATTCATCAGCAGCATATCCCGTCTTTGGCACGCCAATGGGCACCGGAGTTCTAAACTTAATGGGAAGATCTGCCGCAATACCAACTCCGAAAATATTTGGATACTGCTTATGCTGGTACGTATTGTTAACCGGTATAAAGGCATCTTCAGTTCCCAAGCCTGTAGAATCTCGGACGACCTTAGCGCCTTTAAAGATAGGCATTATCATCGAGAACTTGTAGGGGATGCTTTGTCCGCTTTTAAGTATGATACTTTCGCTGGAGACCTCATGGATTTCGGCATTTGTTATGTAGTTAATTTTGAACATGGGTAACAGCTTTTTCAGGATGAAGTTGCTTCCAGTCATCCCCCCTATGCCTAAGTGTCCTAGGAAGGGCTCTGGGGTAATGAACGTGATCTCTACTTTCTTGCGGATACCGAGATCTCGACATCGCTTCTCCAAGTTAAACAGGAATTCGTAAGCGGGACCAGTACACTGAGATCCTGGCGCTGCACCGATCACAACAGGACCCGGGTCCGTAATAAATTCTAACCAACGTTTACGGGCTACCAGCGCAGTTTCTGGTGTGACGATAAAGGACACTTTACTGTCTAACCCTAAACCTGCTATTTGGTCAAAGATCCATTCCGGGCCGGTTGCAATAATTAAATAATCATATTTAAAGTCTTTGTCCCTGCAACGAACAACCTTGTCTTTCGCTAATATCTCTATGATTTCTGTACAAATGAATTTCAACCCAGCTTTAGTGGCAACGATTTTTAGAGGTACCGTAATATCTTTGATTTCCCTCTTCCCAAAGGGGACCCAGATTAGCGAAGGAACAAATAAAAAATCAAGTGATTTTGAAATCATAATAACTTCATGGTCATGACCTAGTTTTCGACGAAGTTCCAAGGCCGCTGTGAGACCAGAGAAGTTACCACCAACTACGATTATTCTAGCCAATGCTTTTCCCCCTTTGTTTCAATATCCTTAGCCTCTCAACCCGTTCTGCGGATATACGTAAATAAACTAGCGCTACTACCAGTTTTTAACCAATTGAGCTTCTTTTAGTATGCAAGTTATATAGTAGATAATGCATCTAATCCTCAAAGTTCTTGAGTTTAACGCTAATAAAGCAAGGAGAGGTCGCTCTCCTTGCTTTTTATCTTTTTTAATACCATGAGGTGATAAGTTCGTAGAGTTGTATAATGTATATTTATATCAGAAAATACAAATATTAACTCTTAGGTCATAAAGCAAGTATTGAAATATGATATTAGAAATTGATGGAGGATTTTTTATGGGTTTTACTTTACCGGAATATAACGAACCAGATTTTATGTCGGATGCTTTGAAATCTAGTCCAAATGTAAAAACTGAGACCGTAGTAAAAAGTGGTGTTGCTCCAGATAATTTTCATGCCACAACAATATTTCCTGAATACTTTAAAATGAATGATCAATGGACTCTGGTAGATAAAAGTCGGATGGACTGCGTTGTAGTTGTAAGAGATAACGGTCATTTAGAGGTAAAACCGTTTAGAAAATTAACAATAGGTGAGAAAGTCGTAGTAGGGAGAAGTGAAGATGCCACCCAGGGCATATATGTTCATACAAATGGTTTTAAAGGTAAACAACAGCCTGAGGAAACCTTTGTTTTTAGATCAGGGAGATCACGGGAGACTTCATTTTCCAGAGACTACGACAGATTGTATGAGTTACTGACCTATGAAAAAAATCATGGCTTTATCGTGTTTGTCTTAGGACCTGCCGTTACTTTCGATCACGATTCCAAAAAAGCAATGATATCTCTAATCGAGAAAGGCTATGTTCAGGCAGTTCTAGCTGGAAATGCTTTGGCCACGCATGATTTAGAGAGTGAATTATTCAAAACAGCTCTTGGTCAGGATATATATACTCAGGTTCCAATTTCGAAAGGCCATTATCATCATATTGACGTTATCAATAGAGCCCGCCAATACGCATCTCTCGAAGAATTTGTACTACAGGAACAAATTCGTGACGGTATTGTTTATGCTTGCCTTGAAAACAACGTGCCTCTAATCTTAGCAGGGTCAATTAGGGATGATGGTCCTTTGCCTGGAGTAATTCCTAATGCCTATGAGGCTCAAGATATGATGAGAGAATATACAAAAAAAGCTACAACTGTCATAGGGTTAGCAACCCAACTTCATACAATTGCCGTAGGTAATATGACCCCCTCCTATCAAGTAATCAATAGCAAGATAAGGCCAGTCTTTATTTACGGTGTTGATGTATCGGAATTTGTAGTTAATAAATTGAGAGATAGAGGGACGCTAGAAGTTACATCAATTGTAACGAATATTCAAGATTTCTTAGTAAACTTGGACAGAAATTTGCACTAAAATTTTTTCATCTGTAAATAATTGAAAAGACTCTAAGTTTTCACTAATAAATCTTTTCAATTATTAATGAAGCATTATATAAGATAGCGATAAGTATCAAGTTTTAAAGTGTGAACCTAGAATTCTTTTGCCTATCATTGAACAAATAAGTGATACCGCCAACTCCCCTGTCTGATTCATATGATCCAAAATAGGGTTAACTTCAACCACTTCTAAAGAACGCAATTTTTTATTATTGGCTATCAGTTCTGCTGCAAGATGAGCCTCTCTATAGGTAAGGCCTCCGTTGACTGGAGTTCCTACCCCTGGGGCTTCATTAGGATTCATGACATCAATATCGAAACTAACATGAAAGCCTTCAGTATCTGTACTTACGATTTCTAAAGTTCTATGCATAACTTCTTTAATCCCATACTCATCAATATCAGCGATTGTAAACACTGTAATTCCTGCTTCTTTGATTAATTTTGCTTCCTGATCGTCAATATCCCTTGCCCCCACTAAGACAACTTTTTTCGGGTTCACGTAGTTAACATCCTTAGCTTTAAATTTAACCATTTCCAAGGCACCAAAACCTGCTGATGCTGCAAGAGACATGCCATGCAAATTACCCGACAAAGTGCTTTCTCTGGTATTGAAGTCACCATGAGCATCAATCCAGATCACGCCAATATTTCCCAAGACACTCTGAGTGCCTAAGATACTTCCGGCAGCAATACTATGATCACCGCCGAGAATAATTGGGAAATTCCCGTCTGAGAGACTTTTACTTACTAAGGCAGCTAAGGTTTGATTTACATAGGCTATTTCTTCAATATGCTTAAGACGCTCATCTTCAAACTGTTCATAGCTTTCAGGAATAGGCACATCAATGTTGCCAAGATCTTGATAAGCTATTTTGAGGTTAGTTATAGCTTTTTTCAAGCCAGCATATCTTATGGCACTTGGTCCCATATCAACGCCTCTTCTATTTGCTCCCAAATCAATAGGAACCCCGATGACATCAACCTTCACAGTTATATCCCCTTTATCTATTAATGCTTCTATGATCTATTTTGATACAAATTAAATTTATTATCCGGCCATTGAAGTTATTTTTTAGAATC
Organism: Desulfosporosinus sp.; assembly: GCA_031292075.1. Classification (GTDB taxonomy): domain Bacteria; phylum Bacillota; class Desulfitobacteriia; order Desulfitobacteriales; family Desulfitobacteriaceae; genus Desulfosporosinus. The sequence goes on along the minus strand of JARLHW010000136.1, from coordinate 42,473 downwards.
TTCCTTCCACTTGCTTAACTTTAAATTGGGTTTGCCAAGTAATTGGCAACACTTCTAGGTTTTGCTCAGAATATGATACTATGCGTAAAAGTACTTAAAGGAAGGAGATGAATGAAATGCCAGAAAACCAAAAAATCAGTTGTATAGGCACGGTTACCCTAGCTTCAATCGTTGGGGGAGCATCCGGAGCGTTTGTTAGCCTATTGCTTGCACCTAAAATAGGGAAAGCATTACGTCAAGATATTCAGAATCAAACCGAAGTCATTATCGAACAAGTCGAAGATTCTACATTTCAACGGGCCGAGGCCATAAAACAGCGAAGCACTGACCTTTCTGATAAAATCAAAAAATTAAAAGCAGACATTCAAATATTTATTCAGGACTTAAAATATAAAAAACCCAACTATGTCGATATCACCCGATCTGATCCAGAAGAAACCTCAATAACCTAAACTTGAAAACAAAATACTCCTCTCTAAATTACTACTTAATGCTACCCTTGAAGACTAACAAACTATAAGTTATAAATTCTCTTCAATAGGGAGTCCCAGTACCGTTTATCACGACCTGGAGCTTCCTTATCTCTTTCGTCAAATTTCTAATGTTGCAAAAAGCCATTATCAATCTTACGGTCAAGCTTAAACACATTTATAGATATAAATTCCTTAAACTGGGTGATTTGCACCCTTTTTATATTGCTATTTGATACCTAAAAAGCTATACTTAATCAAGTTAAAATTTATTTTTTAAGTTTACTATTTTTTTCACAATATCTTTACCTATACAATCTAACTAATTAGATCCCACCTTTTTAATCCTTCATAATGAAGCAACCAACACACCCCAAGAAATAACTACTTATGTTGGCGAGTTACTTTGTGGAAAGAGGAGAGCTGAGTATGATAAATCAAAAAGATTTGCGTCCGAAGGATATGGGACGATCGGATGAGCAACTAATCAAACTTGAACCCGAACGGCTAATGCCTTTATTTCCGCCCTATAATAAACCCGGAATGGAACCTCCATTAACTGATCCTAAGCCTGCGTGGAAAGAAAAATTCTGTACTTCGTTAGATGGCTACGTTGGTCTCGATACCTTAAACCGCCCAAAAACTCAAGAGGAAGAAGATGAATTTGTTCGGATGTTCCTCAGGGGCTTAGAAAAGAGCTTTTCTGACGCCAACAATGGCATACTCCAACCATTCTTATTGTCCTTTGAATACTGTGCTAAATGTGATACCTGTTCAGCTGCCTGCCATATCTATGAAGCGTCAGGAAATAACGAGTTATACCGTCCAATTTTTCGATCTGAAGTTCTCCGAAAAATTGTTAAAAAATACTTTACTACAAGTGGAAAGCTGTTGGGTGGTTTCGTCGGAGCAGATGTTGATGTAAACTGGGAGACGATTGCTCGACTTGGAGAATTAGCTTATCGTTGTAATCTTTGCCGTCGTTGTGCTCAGACTTGTCCGCTTGGCTTAGATAACGCTATTCTCACGAAAGAAATTCGCAAGATTTTCAGCCAAGAAATGGGGATTGCTCCGCTCCCTCTGCATACAAAAGGCACAGTACTTCAGATAAAAACAGGTTCCTCTACGGGAGTCACCAAACCGGCTTTCTTGGATACGATCGAGTTTTTAGAGGAGGATATCGAAGAGAAGTATGGCTTGAAGATCAAATTTCCAATGGACAAAAAAGGTGCCGATATCCTTCTCTTGCATAATGCGGGCGAGTATATGGCCTGGCCAGAAAACCCCATTGCTTTTGCCATTCTCTTTGAAGAAGCCGGCTTGAATTGGACACTCAGTAGTGAAATCGCGGGCTATGACAATGTAAACTACGGCATCTGGTATGATGATTTCCAGGCAAAAACACTAGCTAATTTGCAGATGAAGGTCGCCAAAGATTTAGGTGTCAACCGTATTGTCATTGCCGAATGTGGACATGCCCATAAGGCTTCAGCAATTGTAGGAGATCGCTTGGTACCCGGAGATATAAAAGTCCCTGTAGAAAGTTGTCTACCTCTGCTTTGGGATATGGTCAAGAGTAAACAATTAAGGTTCGATCCCAGTAAAAATAATTTTCCTGTGACGCTTCATGATCCTTGCAATTATGTTCGCGGCATGGGAATCGTTGAACCTCAAAGGAATGTCTTGAAGGCAATCTGTCCTCAGTTTAGGGAAATGACCCCGCATGGGGTCGATAATTACTGCTGCGGTGGTGGTGGTGGGTTTGCCATTACAAATTCTCTTAATTTTTATGAATGGCGTAATAAGGTGAGTTCTCGCATGAAGTTTAACCAGATCCTCGGAGCCTTTCAGGGCAGCATGGAAAATAGCGCCCTACCTAAATATGTGTGCGCACCTTGTTCTAATTGTAAAGGCGCTATTCGGGACATTCTGGAGTTTTACGAAGCGACATCCAAATTTAATCTTCAGTATGGTGGCTTAGTAGAACTAATGGTAAATGCACTTGTAAGTATGAAAAAGCCATTTATGGAGTTTTTAGAAGAATAGTCCTTATTTAACGAAAGAGCTGAACCTAGTGAACTCGTTCAGCTAAACCTGAACATCGGGGACAACAGATGGGGATTCTACCCCATCTGAAGCTTACGAAAAGCCACCCCAACTTATAGAAGTGGGGGTCTTGAAAACCAGATAGAACAAGGTGTTGCGCGTTTATTCGTGCAACACCTTGTTCTATTAGGTCTATTAAGTCATAGTTTTAAAGAGTTTCCTAGATGAACATAGATAAAGCGCTGCTTGGGGGCCAACATCTATTATCTTGACATCGTGAAAATAAGTTCGCATTTCGTTTTCTCCATCGCGTATAAATCCAAAGTAATCTCCCCCTTCAGCCCATTCTATTAAATCTGTAAATAATCGGCGTTTTTGGTTATAATCATAAAAAAGACTCACGCCACGAGAAAGCCTGTCGGCCTCAGAATATATTCTTTGGCGCAACTCAGAACTTAGCCCATGTAGGACATAGGACGATAGCACCAGGTCAAAGCTTCCATCAAGAAAATCCAATCCCTTGGTCACATCTCCTTGCACAAACTTAATTAACTTTCCCTGGGTTGACTTTTTAGCTGCTCGAAGCATGGACGAGGAAAAATCCACCCCCACAGCCTGATACCCTCGTTCCGCTAAACAATAGACAAAGGCGCCTGTACCACACCCAATATCCAGTACCCTGCCGCCTGCTGGAATATTTAGCGATTTTTCATATTTTTGCAGGATTGCACGATAATTCTGGACCTGACCGTGGAAAAACTGCTGGTAAACAGGCGCAATTAGGTTGAATAACCGTACATGTTTTTCTAGTTCTTCCATGTAGATTCCTCCATTTCGGAATTCTAACAGTCTGGTTGTCATTCGCGCAGAGCCGCTACCAAAAGGTCGATCCTTGAATAACATTAATTGTTGAATGATGAGGAGACAGTTATGCTTGATGTTTGCTTATTGGGAACAGGAGGGATGATGCCGTTGCCAAACAGATGGCTCTCAGCCCTTCTGATAAGGAATAATGGAAGAATGATTCTAATTGATTGTGGTGAAGGAACTCAAATCCCGCTGAAAATGGCTGAGTGGGGTTTTAAAACTATTGATGCCATACTATTTACTCATTATCATGCGGATCATATAGCTGGCTTACCGGGACTACTCCTCACAATAGGTAATTCGGGAAAAGAAGAACCGTTAACCTTGATGGGGCCTCCAGGACTAAAAAGAATTATCGCGGGTATAACGATCATTTCACCTGTATTACCGTATGAGCTGAGATTAATTGAACTATCCGACCTTGAAGGTACCGAAACACGCATCAATACTATTGATGTCCAGAGTATCCCTGTAGATCATACTCTTCCTTGCTTATCGTATTGTATTCAGCTTAGAAGGCAAGGTAAATTTGACGTTGAACGTGCAAAAGAGTTAAGCATACCTGTAAGTTTTTGGAGCACTCTCCAGAAAGGTGTGGCAATAACCCTTGAAGACATAACGATAAGCCCTAAAATGGTTCTGGGGGATATGAGGAAAGGAATAAAAGTTTGCTATTGTACTGATACGAGGCCGACCGAGGACTTAGTTAAGTTTATTGAAGACTCTGACCTCTTTGTTTGTGAAGGAATGTATGGTGATGAGGACGACCTGTGCAAAGCTGTGCAGAAAAAGCATATGCTGTTTACTGAAGCCGGATTACTTGCGAAACAAGGAAGAGCCAAAGAACTCTGGCTTACTCACTTTAGCCCAGCCCTTACCAAGCCGGAAGAATATATTGAGGCTGTGAGAACAATCTTTACAAATACTATAACGGGAAGAGATTTGCTTACTAAGATGATAAAATTTGTTGATTAAATATAAAGCCCTTGCTCTTTTCGATAAGCAGGAATCTCTAAGACAAAAGTCGAAATTGGTAAAAAAGATAAGGAGGTAATCCAAACGTGATTATACTGATTTTATCTCTGATATTTGCCTTGCTTATTTCAATTTTCGCCCTGCAAAATGCGTCTCCGGTCGCAATTAAATTTCTTTGGCTCACAAAAGATGTTCCTTTGGTTCTGATTATTCTAGGTTGTGCCTTTGCCGGTGCGTTAGTTATGTTGTTACTGGCCTTTTGGAGGGAACTGAGACTCAAACGTAAATCACACCATAACCAACTCTTGGTTAAAGAAATTCCTGCCGATTTACAGAATGCGACTACTGGATTAGCAGATGAAGCCCGCAATACTGCTGATAAATTGCAGGTTTAGTAAAAAATTCTATTGATTTTTTGCGAAATTCAAGTTATCCTTGTTATTACATTTCAATATCAAATGACACTCCTGAAAGGTTTTAGGAGTGTTTTCATTTTAAGAAAAAGGAGTAATACCGTCATGCAACTCTTAAAAGATAAAATTCGTACCGACGCAAAAATAATCGAAGATCGAATCATTCAAGTCGATAATTTCTTAAATCACCAATTAGATATTACTTTATTTAATGAAATAGGTAAGGAATTCAAACGTAGGTTTTCAAATAAAGAGGTAACAAAAATAGTAACCGTCGAAACTTCCGGTATTGCGATAGCCTGTATCGCTGCTCAGTACTTTAACTATGTGCCCGTCGTATTTGCGAAAAAACACGCAGGCATCAACATGAACCCCGATGTTTACGAGGCAAAGGTTTATTCTTATACAAAAAATCAAGAATATACAATTAAAATATCAAAAGAGTTCTTAAGTCCTAATGACAAAATATTGATGATTGATGATTTCCTAGCTAGTGGAAGTGCACTCATGGGATTGGTTAGTTTAATATCTCAAAGTGGCGCGGAGATTTCTGGAGCAGGTATCGTCATAGAAAAAACATTCCAAGAAGGTAGAAAACTCATCCAACAAAATGGCATTCAGTTGGAGTCTTTAGCCATCATCGACTCCATACGAGATGGTCAGGTTATTTTTAAATAATCCTTTGGCACACTGCCCACAGTGCTAGGAATCTAGCGATACATTATTAATATCAAGTTCTTTCTCTTCAGCAATATATTTATGGCATTTTTCTAAAAAGGTCATGATACTTTTTTCCTCTGCCAACCTTTTATCAATGGTCATATTTCCCCTACCTAACCTATCACATAAACCTAAAAGTGCGACTTCGTCGATGGAAACTTCGGCAGCCATTCTTCGAATATCTGCAAAAGGTAAGCCCTTGGTAACAAAGAGTATTTGCATATGCCACCTTACCATTTTTGAAACTTGCTTTATAAATTCGTGATCATCGGTAATTTCCATAAGAAAGTTACCCGAAAGTCTCTCTCCCAATTTATCATGATCATATGATGTGATTCTTCCCTTTGTTAGCTTCGTTGTGGATGCTTTACCTAAATCATGGAGCAAAGCAGACCACATGAGCACCTTAGGATTTTGGCTCAGATGTTTCCTTTCCCCGGCATTGTCCAGAACCAACATGGTGTGGTTCCAAACACTTCCTTCTGGGTGATGTTTCGGAGATTGAGGTATTTTGATTAAGTCGCCCAATAATGTATAAGGGTATTTAACATCGAAGATTCCTGTTTTGCTTAATTCTAAAAAGTAAGTTGAAGGTTTTTTGTCATTCATTAAATGAGTATCGAATTCCATAAAGGTTTGCATAATAATTTGCTCCCATTATATAATATTTAATTCTATGCTTACCCAACTTCCTAAATTTAATACTCCGGGCTTCAACCCTCTCTTATCGGCTTCAACTAGCAATTTACTTGGTAAATAAAATAATCCCCACCCAATTAACTAGGTGGGGATTATTATTTCTAATACTTTACGAATTTTGTTCCCGAAGTACCGCAAATGAAACACTTTTCAGGTACTACTTTCTCAATGTTTCCGCAAACAGGACAAAGATAGTAAAATACTTCTTCCTCTTGATCTAGATTATCTAATGCTTCTTTATATAGTCTTGCATGGACCTCCTCGGCCTTTAAAGCGTAAGTAAAAGTTCTCACGGCAGCTTGATTTCCTTCTTCTTGAGCCGCTTTCAGAAACTCGGGATACATGCTTTGATATTCATGATTTTCTCCGTTTACTGCATCGTTTAAGTTTTCAACAGTCGACATAATCTTACCCGCAACCTCGAAATGCTTTAAGGCATGAATGGTTTCAGCATCTGAAGCAGCTTTAAAAAGCTTCGCAGCATTCTTTTTACCATCCGCCTCAGCTTTTTTGGAGTAAGCGATATATTTTCGATTAGCCTGTGATTCTCCAGCGAAAGCTCCCATTAAATTATCCAATGTTTTTTGATTATTCACAAAGTTTCCTCCCTCTAGTTCTTGATCTAATCATTAAGCAGGATGCAATTATCTTTTGGGCTTAATAAGTCTAAGTTTTTCAATCCTGCATCATGATTAAATATAATATACCACAAAATATACCTAATAGACTAATGTCTAGCAACTCAATCCACGGGTAAATCTCAAAAACGACTGAAATCAACTCTGTTTTGGCCGCTCACGTCTGATGTTATTAGTGTCGAAACATCAACGATTTGACGAGCGCATAGGCTGCTTCGGATCTTGTCATAATATGTCCTGATTCAAATGTTCCGCCATTAAGATTGAACATACCGATCCCATGGGCCAAAGCAGCATAACCAGCAAAGTCCTTATCCACATCGGAATAAGTAGCTTGATAAATGTCCTGTAATTTGGCAACCGACTCCAACTTCAAATAACGGATCATTAATCTCGTAAAATCTTCCCTGTCTATAGTGGCAGAAGGCTGGATAGCTTCTGTGAGCCAACCTTGCTGTTGGGCAGTTTTAATAATATCATCATCAGTTTGCCCGGGTATCTCATTCCCGTTCGTCACAGCCAGCATAGCTTTTAATAGAGAACCCACCGTAATCTGCTCATCCGGGTGGAACGAATCCTGATACTCGCCAAATATCCCAGCCTGTCCGAGGAGAGTTATCTCTTTCTGAGCAAAATTATCCCCGATGTCAGTGAAATGGTATGCCCTCCGCATTTGGGATGCAGGTTGGCCCTGCCAATCGAGGAATTCGCCTGTTTTGGCATCCAAAATATTACTACTGATGAGTGAGCCACTTGCAGGCATCGGTTGGTAGACTAAGCGGATTTCTGGAGTGTTATCATATTGTCCGGGATTAAAGATTTGAGTATACATTAATTGAAGAGGCTCTGCTTTGAGTAACGTTGTGCTCGCTTGTTTGCCGTCTAAAATGCCGTCAACAGCAGGGAATTCGAGGTCGGCCCAGCTAAGATTGTAGTTTATGATCTTTTTAGTAATGGAATCAACTGTAATGTTGATGCCATTACCTCGATAAGGGATACCATTGACAACACGATAATAGTTAAATCCTTGAGACCCATTGTCACTATACCCTTTCCCCATGAGGTTATTGTCTTCGGACAGTTTTAATTCCTTAAAATGACTTGGTTCAATCTGTTGGATAAAATTCTCCGCCAACGTTTGAGACTGCTTCCGATCAATCACAGGTTTGTCAGTCCTCGGTCCTGGATAGGGCCAGTCGAAGCCTAAGAGCTCTCCTGTAGCAGCATCGACTCGGGCAGACATATACTGCGGCTGTTCCTCCGGTTTGTTCCCGCTCCCGTTCCAGTTCAAATTCCAAATCCGAGTATTTTCAGATAACCCATCAGTGCTCAAGTTGGAACCACGCAAAACGAGATTATCAGGAATACTGAGCCAACGTTTCACGGCAGTAACCGCCTCAGCTTGGCTAATAAGCTGGGTGCTTTTATCGATTTCTGTCTGCTCCGCAGGGGTCAAGACAACACGGTTATCAGCCTGAGCCGCCGAACTAGTACTCGCCATCCCACCGTACTGACCTTTGCCATAGCCGTAGTAATTCCCATAATTAACTTTAATGGGTTCTCCGGTCAAAGCATCAATTGCTCCACCCTGATAAGAGTTGTTCAACTGATAAACCAATTTTACGTCTTGTTTTCCCCCTGTAGTCAATGGTCTCATCGGAGGAGACGTAAAATACTGCAGTTCAAACATCTGGGTTTTCATAAAACTCGCTTCGGCGTTACTCGCCGAAATGACACCCTTGGCATCTGGGATTAGAGTTATAGGTGTCCAATTCATTGAGTAACTTAGAATACTTCCATCTAAGGTATTCACCTGTACTGAGATTCCATCGCTCGGGAAAGCTATGCCGTTCACGAGGCGTTGCCAATGCACAGTATAGCCCTGTGGACCATAGTTGCTCAGTGGAATGTTGGTGTCATCCATGGGCATAAGCTGAAGCTCTGCCAATTTGCTGCTTTCTAAGTTCGTCACAAGCTTAACTGCAATTCCTTGGGCCTCGCTCTCTTGAATGGAAGGAATCTGCACAGTAGGACCCTGTGGATTGTTTTTCCAGTTATTCATGTTCATAATTTCGCCCGTATTGACATCTACTTGAGCAGAAAAATTTCCGTCCTGTTGATCAGGTGGACTCCAAGTCAATGACCAAGTCTGTCTCTGATTATCCATGTTCAGGCCTGACGAAAACTTGGTATAGTTTTGAGGAATGTCAAAGTTGTCCTTAACGGTACTGATCGCCTTTTCTAACGTAACCGCCGGTTCTTTTTGCGTCGGACCTGCAACCGCCTGAGCCAGTCCTCCCGCCCAAACTGTGCCTGGGAAAATCAGTTGCCACAGCAGGACCAAAACTGCCGAAAAGGTTAAATAATGTTTTGAAGTGCGCTTCCTACTTGAGAACACCACCATCAATCCCCTCTCTTGTAACAATAGATTCACAATTTACTTGATAGCGTTGCCTTCCGGCATCTCCCCTTCTTCCATGAAATTTTAGTCACTATTGCCGCTATTCAACGCAACTCCTAAATATTCCTTCTAAATTTGAATTAAACAAGGGAAAATATAGAAAATCTGCTTTATCTTTATCTGTAAAGCAGATTTCTTTGTATTCCTAGTAAGATTGTTACCTTTAGACTAGTCATATCCAACCCCCTAATTTCCCTGCTTGCTCTTGGCAAGCACGCTTTATGTTGTGATTTGAATCCTTGAACTCTCGCTTTGACAAGAACATATGTTTCATATTATAGTATGTGATAGTTGCAAAGCTAGGCGGTGTTGATTATTGATATTTATGATAAATTGACTATCTTGTCAGATTCAGCCAAATATGACGTGGCTTGTACTTCCAGCGGCGTAGACAGAAGTGGTAAGCCAGGCAGTATGGGCAGTGCTGTAAAGGCTGGCATTTGTCATAGCTTTTCTGCTGATGGTCGCTGCATATCTTTACTAAAAGTGCTGATGACGAATGTCTGCATCTTTGATTGCAAATATTGTGTCAATCGCGAATCAAACGATATTGTAAGAGTGGGGTTCACGCCTCTAGAACTAGCAGAACTTACAATCAACTTCTACCGCCGGAACTACATAGAGGGTTTATTTCTTAGTTCAGGGGTGATTCAAAGTCCAAACAATACTGTTGAGCAAATGATTAAGGCCCTTAAGATCTTGCGTAACGATTTCCACTTTGGCGGTTATATCCATGTTAAGGCCATCCCTGGAGCCGATAACGAGTTAATTACGCGCTTAGGGCTTTTAGCCGATCGGATGAGTATAAACATTGAGCTACCCTCTCAGGAAAGTTTAAAGCTTTTAGCACCAAACAAGACAAAGGAGTCAATCTTGCGCCCAATGGGACTGATTAGTTCTAAGATCCAGGAAAACAGTACGGAACTTGTGAAATTTCGCCATGCCTCCAAGTTTGTACCAGCTGGACAGAGCACGCAGCTCATTGTCGGGGCAACTCCTGATACGGATCATAAAATATTAACCCTAACTGAAGGGCTGTATAAAAAGTACCGTCTCAAAAGGGTCTTTTTCTCTGCTTATATACCAGTGACCGAGCATTCGCTCCTCCCTTCAGTGAATACAAAACCTCCTCTGATGCGTGAGCATCGACTATATCAGGCCGATTGGCTTTTGCGATTTTACGGCTTTGAAGCCAAGGAACTGCTTGATGAGCAGCATCCCAATTTTAATTTACAGGTTGATCCCAAGTGCAATTGGGCACTGAACCATTTGGAGAAGTTTCCTCTGGAGATTAACAAGGCGCCTTATGAAATGCTTTTACGCGTGCCGGGGATTGGCGTGACTGGTGCCAGGCGTATTCTTACAGCTAGGAGAAACAGTTCGCTAGATTTTTCTGGCCTTAAAAAAATGGGTATTGTCCTGAAACGCGCGCAGTATTTTATTACCTGTAAGGGCAAGATTATGGAGGGTCTAAAAATAACCTCAGATGGAGCAATCAGAGCGCTTATGGCCGATCAGTACCAACTTACGTCTCAATATCCTGAACAACTTTCATTTTTTAATGAGCCTTTCCTTACAAGAGAGGACGTGCAGCAATGCCTGACAGTACAAATTTAGTCTATGCTTATGATGGCAGTTTTGAAGGGCTGATGTGTTGCGTTTTTGAAAGTTACGAGCAAAAGGAGATCCCCAGCGTCATCCGCCCCCCAAGTGTACAGCAAAGTTTATTTGATACTGCGAAATGGATTGAGTCAGACCATCTTAAAGCGGACAGAGTTTTCAACTCAATTCCTCTGAAGATTTCGCCCCCGGCGCAAGAGCTGGTTAAGCTCGGTTTTTTAACGTGTGCTCCGAACAAAGAATTATTAATCTATCATTTCCTGCGTTTGGGGTTTAAGTATGGGGGTAAGGTTATGACTATGCTTACGGATGATACGGTTTGTTCCCTCCACAAAGCTGTACACCACTTAACGTCCGAAAGCCAGAAGTTCAAGGGATTTGTTCGCTTTTCCGTTTATGGGGAGGTGCTTGTGGCGGTGATAGAACCCAAAAACTTTGTGTTACCCCTTTTATCCTTGCATTTCTGTGACCGCTTCCGAAATGAAGCCTTCATGATTTATGATAAAACCCATAGCATAGCCTTAATTTATCGGTCACAGAAAGCGGAACTGGTGTTTGTCGAAGAGTTAACTATGCCGGAAGCCGATGCAACTGAAGTTGAATACCGCCGATTATGGCAACAATTCTATAAGACGGTTGCCATTGAAGGTAGAAATAACCCACGGTGTCGTATGACTCTGATGCCGAAACGATATTGGGGTCAAATGACTGAATTCAAAAAAAGCGAACAGAAAAAATCGAATGAGCCGGTTATCCTCCCCGCATCTCATAAAACATCTGTATCTAATCAAGGCCAAATGCAAAGAATAGGGTCAAACAAATACTTAAGACAGGGTGTTGAAAAATGAGCGGGGCAAAACCGATGTTTGGTACTGAAAAACTAGCACGTTTAAAGAGGGTCTTACTTCATAGCCCAATTGAATCACTCCGGATCATCACTCAAGCGAATTATAAGTATCATTTATTCAATAATGTTCCGCACGTAGATCTGTACTTAAGAGAGCATGAACAATATGCCCAGCTGTTGCAAGCACACGATGTGGAGGTTCTACAAGTTAGAAACTTTGTACACCAGACAAAGGACTTGTTAGCTAAACTCCCAAATTTACCTTATCTTCATGACACAGCCGTCGTCACAAGTAAAGGGGCTATTATATCGGAAATGTGTCCCGGCACCAGAGCCGGAGAGGAACGGGTAGTTAAGGAGGCTCTTACAAATATCGGCATACCTATCTTTCATGAATTTGAGAGTCATGAACAGTTCGAAGGTTGTTTAATTTTGTCTCCTTCAACGTTAATCATCGTGGATACCGAGCGGCTTAGCCCCAGCACGATTGAACGATTCTTTGCTAAAGCCTTAGATATTTTCGAAGAAGTGATATATGTGGAGGCACCACAGGCACGAAGATTCATGCATGCAGATATGATTTTCAACAGGATCAGTGACGATTTAGCCCTATATTTCCCTCCGGCATTTCTGAGAACTTACTTAGTAAGCAGACACGAACGGATCGAAATTGATATAAAAGCCTACCTTAAAAAGAGAAATATTGAGCTCGTAGCAATAAATGACGCAGAGCAGCAAAATTGGGGTTGTAGTTTTGTTCCTTTAGAACCGAAGATCCTGATTCACTACGATATATCCTTAAATGATCAAACTAAAAAGAGGTTGAAACAACGTGGCGTACAGATCATTGAGTTTCATCCTGAAGCCTTATTAGCTGGAGGTGGGAGCCTTCGCTGCCTGACATTAAGACTTTGGCGCGCTTAATGCTCCTCTGTTGTTGAACAGAAGAGCATTCTAAATACGGTGACTATCTTTCAATCATTCTAATATAATCTCGTCTGGGTGCGACACTTTTATAGGCGGGCCTGATGATTTTTCCTGCATTGACGATTTCTTCAATGCGGTGAGCGCTCCAGCCTACGACTCTGGCAATAGCAAAAATCGGTGTAAACATTTCGACAGGTATATTCAGCATTCTATACACAAACCCGGAATAGAAATCAACATTGGCACTGACCCCCTTATACATCTTATTGCACTTTCCGATGACCTGAGGGGCTAGTCTCTCAACATTGGCATAGAGTTTAAATTCATCTTCAAGACCCTTTTCTCGGGCTAGTTGGGCAACATAATCTTTCAGAATAACCGCCCTTGGATCCGAAATGGAGTAGACGGCGTGGCCAATCCCATAAATTAAACCTGACCGGTCAAAGGCATCTTTCGTAAGAATCTGAGTAAGATAGCGCTCTATTTCTTCATCGTCATCCCAGTTCTTCAATTTGTCTTTTATGTCCTCGAACATCTGTACAACCTTAATGTTAGCCCCTCCATGCCGCGGTCCCTTGAGTGAACCAATTGCTGCGGCCATAGCTGAGTAGGTATCCGTACCTGTAGAAGTGACGACATGAGTCACAAAGGATGAATTGTTACCCCCACCATGTTCGGCATGAAGCACAAGCGCCAGATCAAGCAAGGTTGCTTCGAGCTTAGTGTATTTGCTGTCCGGTCTCAACATAGAGAGGAAATTCTCAGCAATACTTAAATCCGCTTGCGGACTGTGAATATACAAGCTTTGATTTCCATGATAATGGGAAAAGGCTTGATAGCCATAAACCGCTAAGGACGGAAAACAGGCAATCAGCTGAATGCATTGTTTTAAAACGTTGAACATCGAGGTATCATCAGGATTGTCATCAAAGGAGTATAAAGCCAGGACACTTCTCGCCAGCGTATTCATAATATCCTTGCTGGGAGCGTTTAAAATCATTTTACGGGCGAAATCCTCCGGCAGCCTTTGATAATTGGCAAGAAGTTGTTGAAAATCTTTTTGTGAGTTATGATCCGGTAGCTTTCCAAAAAGCAGCAAATAAGCTGCTTCCTCAAAGCCATAGCGCTCGTCAACAGTAAATCCTTTCACAAGGTCTGCAATATCGTAACCGCGGTAAATTAAGCGGCCCGGAACGGGGATGGTCTCCCCTTCATCGAGAATATAGGAATGGACTTCTCCAATCTCCGTCAAACCAACGAGAACGCCTTTCCCATCTAAATCTCGAAGTCCGCGTTTCACGGCATATTTGCTATACAATTCCGTTTTAATTAAGCTGCTTTTTTCAGCTAACCTACTTAACTCGTTAAGAATTTTGGTTTCAGACTGTTCTAAATTATAATTTTCCACAGGAGTCCCCCCTTAAAAATAAAATAACCCTAGACAAAACGTCTAGGGTACAGCTATCGAAAAAAGTAATAAATAGCAAAACAAAGCTATAGTATACTCAAGCTCGATTCCTCTCTTTCGACGCTTACGAAGTTAGCTGACGGATTCGGGTCGTAAAGTAACCCTACCCTCACAAACCATAGGCCTATGAAGGATTCACCCCAGAAATTGGTTCCCCCGCTTCTAAATAGAATTAAGCGATAGTGAGCTATATTAAGTTGGGATCGTCGACAGTTGCACGACCATATAGAGAATTTTATCACTTTATCTAATCGCTAGTCAAGTCTTTAATGGGGAGGCAATCGAATGAATCGTGGTTTAGTGCGCGGTGCTACCTTGGTACTGCCGAATCGTGTTTGCTATGGCGGCATGATCTGGCAAGATGGTATTCTGACGGAAATCTGTGAAGAAACTTCTCCTGTCCTTCAAATAGGGCAACAATCATTACCGGTAACATCCGTATGGGACATGGAAGGAGATTTAGTGATCCCGGGATTGATCGATACTCATGTGCATGGGGCCGGCGGCTGCGATGTCATGGATCAGACCACAGAGAGCCTACAGACCCTAGCTGAGGCTCTTCTTAAAGAAGGCACAACTGCTTTTTTGCCGACAACGATGTCTTGCAGCCCTGAACAACTGCTGCGAGTGTCACTAAATGTAGCCAATTTCCGCCTAAGTCACTTGCAAGGAGCAGAAATTTTAGGTCTCCATTTGGAAGGCCCTTTTTTAGCGAAGGAATTTGGTGGTGCCCAAACAACCGAACTGATTTGGGAGAGCACCCAGGATGGCAGTACCCAGTTCTTGGAAAGTCTATTGAATCAGTTTCCACATCTTGTTAAAATACTTACGTTTGCTCCGGAACGATCGGATGGACGAGAACTTACTGAGGTTTGCCTAAAGCATGGCGTAATCCCCTCGGCGGGACATACCGCCGCCAATTTTTCTCAATTGGAGCAGGCAACGCAATGGGGAGTTCACCATATTACTCATGCATTTAATGCCATGCCTGCAATTCATCACCGGAACCCAGGCTTATTAACGAAGGCTTTACTCGATGAAACGATCACCCTGGAGATCATTGCTGATGGAGTACATATCCACCCGGCAGTCCTTGAACTAGTCTTTAGGAATAAACCGCCAGAACGGGTTTGTTTAATATCAGACGGTACTCGAGCCGTAGGCATGCCGGATGGAGAATACGAACTTGGGGGACAAAAAGCCAATGTTCATCAAGGTGTGGCCCAGTTGCCTGATGGGACAATCGCCGGTAGTGCCTATCCCTTGCGTCAAGGTCTAAAAGTCTTGGTACAAAAGCTTCGCTGCCCGTTACCGAGGGCTGTACGTTATGCAACGTTAAATCCCGCCCAACTTTTAGGAATTGATAACCGGGTTGGCAGTCTCGAAATAAACAAGGAAGCGACGTTTATCCGCCTGTCACCGGAGTTTGACATCAAGCAGGTATGGTTGAAAGGCCGGTTAGTGTTATAATTGCATTGGCGATAAAGTCCTTCGTTCTTTCCTCAAAACAACAGAATTACAAAATGAAATGAGAGTATGCTTATGGAACAATTTTTAGTCGAAACCCTCAAATTTAGCCTCTTAGAAATCATAACTCTTACAGGGCCGTTGCTTATCATCGGATTGGTTTTAGGTTTAATGGAGCGAAAAGCCAATCGTTACTTCTTTGCAGCACTTGGTTATAAAGGAATTTTGGCTACAGCTTGGCTGGGTACACCGGTTCACGAAATGGGTCACGCCTTGATGTGCCTAATTTTTGGTCATAAAATTATCGACATGAGATTGTTAATGATTAATCGAGGGGATGGTACCTTGGGATATGTCACTCATTCGTATAATCGAAAGAGTATCTATCAAACCGTGGGCAATTTCTTCATTGGGATAGCTCCTATTCTCAGTGGCATTGGGGGTCTGTTTCTAGGCCTCTATTATTTGTTACCTGGCTCCTTCAAGGTCTTTAAAGTTTATTTACTGGATGGAGTGATGATTAAATCCTTAGATCTAACTTTTATCAAAGGGTTTATCAGTGCCAGTCTCGTTTTGATTCAAAGCATCTTTACCTTGAGTAATTTATTCAACCTACATTTCTGGATTTTTCTACTACTTGCCATTAGTGTTTCTTCACACATGGCGTTAAGTGGTGCAGATATCAAAGGGGCAACCCAGGGACTCCTTTCACTTTACGTAGCCTTAGTTATTCTGACGCTGATAGGTAACTCTATTCAAGTCAACGCCTACCGTTATATTTCGCAAGTAGCTCGATATAATGTCTACCTACTTGCTTTTTCTGCGCTGGCCTTGATCTTTTCCTTCTTTACCTTGGGATTAAGTTTTATTGTTTATCAGATTAAATTCATCTCTTGATTATATCGATCACTTCCACTGAGGTATACCCTTTTTGCTGAGTTTTAAACGTTTTTGTTTTCCTATTCGCGAAGTAATAACGGTAAACTCCATATAAACCAGTAATCGCCACTCCCCCTAAAATGATCGTAAACGAAAAAACTATAATTGAGACGATCATAAATAGCATCACAAGGGACAATAGAATTTTATATAGTTTTGGCATCAAGAAACCCTCCTTAAACCACATTCGTGGCGACTTATAAAGCAGGTACTCACCCAATTATACCATGTACCAAGACAGCTTAAAACCACAATTTATCTCAATTTTTACCAGTTTTAAGCAGACCAATTATTCATGACTCCAATTCAGCGAGCAACGCCTGTGAGACTCATCATCCTGAAATTGCTGCTCTTCCGTATTCTCGAGCCAAGTCAATCCTCAACTTTAGCATTATTGAAAAACATAGGTATTCTGTTAATTATTTAACATTTTTTATTAAGCCTTCATGTTAAGCTTACTTAAGACGAGTTATGTGGCAGAGAAGGCCCCTGCTTTCAGTGGTTAAATTGTGCGACATATACTTAACAAATAATTTAAGGAGTGAATTGACATGATTATAACTCAAGAAATTAAGGATACGGTAGCTAAAGCTCCGTTTATTCCCATCACCACTGTTTCTGCCCAAGGAGAACCACACCTGATCGTGGTAGGCAAAGTAGCGGAAATTAGAGATGGTGACATTCTAGGGTTTGGCATTTACAAGATGGAGATTACCCAGCAGAATATCAAGGATAACGGAACAATGCAGGTTATAATAGCAACGATGGAAGGTGGCCCTAAAGGCTTTAGGCTTACCGGCAAAGCCTGCTTAGAAGAGAAACTGGTTTTGTTTAAGGCAGAAAAAGTAGAGATGCTGCTGTAGAATTATTTAAAACAAATAATCCCGCCCAATAACAGGCGGGATTATTTGTTTTTAGTTTTCCTGAAGCACTTTTTTTTGATAAACTTCACTAATAGCGACCGTAATACCTGAGGAGGAAAAAGTATGAAACATTGCATTATCTGTCTACAAGAATTGGAACTATTTCAAGGGCTTAAACGAGATCAAATTACCAACTTATGTCATTGCACTCTCAGAAAGAGATTGTCCAAAGGAAACTACCTGTTCCGTCAAGGAGAAAAAACAAGCACCATATACCTCATAAAATCGGGTAAACTGAAACTAGCTCAAACTACTGAGGATGGCAATGAAACAATCTTGGATGTCTGCGGTCCTGGTGAAGTCCTTGGTGAATTGTCACTATATCAGGAACAACATCAGCATTCAAATGCCATAGCCATGGAAGAGGTTTGTATCTGCTGCTTCAGCAAACTACAGTTTGAGGAGTTGATCAAGCAAGATCCTTCGTTTGCCATGAGGATCATTGGTTACTTAGGGCAAAAGCGTTATGATACCATGTTAAATTCAGGGAAAGAAACCGGACTCAACGTTAAAGAGA
The DNA here is from genome assembly GCA_031292075.1 of Desulfosporosinus sp. Lineage (GTDB taxonomy): Bacteria > Bacillota > Desulfitobacteriia > Desulfitobacteriales > Desulfitobacteriaceae > Desulfosporosinus. The sequence goes on along the minus strand of JARLHW010000136.1, from coordinate 24,476 downwards.
GATTGTTGCGCCTATTTTATCGTTTTGCCGAACAATATGGACGAAAAACACCTACTTCGACGTTGATAGATTTAAAAATTACCCAACAAGAATTAGCTGATATGATTGGTTGTTCGCGGGTAATGGTCATTCAGGCTCTCAAAGAGTTGAAAGCTGCCAATATAATTGACCTTGAAAATAGATATTATGTCTTGAAGAATGATCCCTGTATCAGTGCTCATACGTTTAATTAACAACCGAGTAAATCTACCTACGTATATTTCTTTACTTCCTTTGAAGAATGGCTTATCTAATCTAATTCTCCCCTGCCCTCATCTTATATTTTTATTGAAAGTAATGTTCTTAAACAATTAAACCGCCCAGATCAACTTTTGTTTCTCACAGATGTCTTTCAGGAAGGTTCGCTGGGACCCATCCTTGAAGCTTACTAGAATCACATTCCCATCCTCTTTAGCAATGACTCCCTCGCCAAACACTTTGTGTTGGACTACTAACCCTGCTACCAACTCACTCTGCAGAGTCGACTCTTCCGTTCGGATAACCTCCTCCGGCTTTTTTCCTTCCATAACAAGAGATACCTCGCGAACAAAACGGGAAGTTTTAACGCGTTTATTATGCTGATAATCCATCGAACATAGAGTTAACTGCCGTTTGGCCCTAGTCATCCCGACATAGAAAAGACGCCTTTCCTCTTCCAATAGGTCTTTTTGCCCACTTTGGTCGGCCTTAATAGCCTCTCTCTCAGGAATAACTCCTTCGACCAGGTCCACTAAATAGACCTGTTCCCATTCTAAACCCTTAGCCGAATGGATCGTTGAAAGGGTCACGGCATTACTGTACTTATTTTTAGAGGAAGACTTCATCTGCCCTTCAAGGTCGGATAAACGCTTAGCGAAATCTACTATGGTAGGTTCATTGTGAGCAATGGAGCTTAAAATATCCAGGAGATTCCCAATATAGTCTTCAGAAAAACCTAATGCGTCACAGATTCGCTCAATGGCCTGATCATACGCCAACTGGTTTCTGATAAAACGAATTGCCTTAGAGGGTGGAAGAGCATTAAGCTCTTTAAACTGCTTCCTAAGCTCTGAATACTCAGGTTTACGTTTCAGCGTAGTTTGCGGATGTTCCGCTAGGATTTCAAAGATTGAACGATCAATGGGTCTTTGCTTAAGATATTCGAGTTGTTGCTTGCTTATACGACAACTAAGCTTAGTCCAAATCCGCTCAAAGGTAGGCAAGCTTTTATCGCTAAACGAGAAGCGCAAGAAGTTTAAAACATCATTAATAGCCCAATGTGAGAAAAACCTCTGTTTTCCAGCCTCTCTCATATAAAAAGGAATATTAGCCCTACTTAACTCTTCGGCTAAACAAATCGCGGATAGATTATTGCGGTAAAGAACCCCGATCTTCGATAAATCTTTTTGACTGCTTAGTTTCTGGATTAAGAACTGATATTGCTCCCTAATTCCTTTAAATTGCTCAAGTTGAAGGATGTCCCCCTTGGAATTCTTAGTGAACATTTCTTTATCAAAACGCAGTTTATTGGAACGAATAAACTGACAGGATACGGTCACAATTTGCGGGGTGGAGCGAAAGTTTTGTTCCATGCGGAGGATCTTCGCACCAGGATAGGTTTGTTCAAATTTTAATAAATACTCCGGCTCAGCTGCGCGAAATCCAAAGATGCTCTGGTCATCATCCCCGACGACAAAAATATTGCCTTTGGGCTTAACAATGATTTCAATAATTTTGTGTTGAAGCAGCGACGTGTCTTGGCTCTCATCCGTCAGAATATAATTAAAGCGCCGGCGATAAGTTTTAAGACACTCAGGATTTTCGCTCAATTCCTGAAACGCGATATAAAGCATATCATCATAATCGATCAGCCTTGGCTGGCTATTTCTCTTATACGTCTCATAGTCGTCATAAATTAAAGCGAAGTTCTTAATATCTAGCTTATTAAACTCTTCAGGCTGCCTTAAAGTATTTTTTACATAACAAATCGTATTCTGCAACCCTTCTAGTTGCTCGTCTGTAATGGTTGCTTCATTATGCTTTTCATAGATTCTTCGCAGAACTCCGGTCTTGCTTTCTGCGCCTGTTTGCTCCTCGATAATCTGGAATCGAGTACCTCTTTGACGAAAAGCAGACCCTACCACCTCATAGGCAAAACTGTGAATCGTTGAAAATTGGATTTTACCACGAGCTTGGAGGTCGCTGCTACTACTAGCCGCAAAGTTATTGACAAATCGCTCACGCATTTCTTTGGCGGCGGCTCGTCCGAACGTTAGACAGAGAATCGTTCGCGGATCAACCCCTTTTACCAGGATCAAATAGGCTAAGCGAACCGTTAGAACCGTTGTCTTACCCGCGCCTGGAACCGCTAAAAGCAAAAGCGGCCCCCGATTATGGACTACAGCCCTCTTCTGTTGCCTTGTTAAATTAAAGTCTTTCGCTTGGATCTCTTTGAAAAATTCCTTCACGTTTAACAAATTGATTCTCCTACTTAATGTGCTTAAGATTTTACCAATACATATATTCTATCATTGCCATTAACAAGAGTACATATAACTGGCTAGAGGCATTTTGCAGCGGAGAGCATATAATAAATAAGTCTTAAACCAGTAACATCATTATATGACCAAGTCCATGTCTGAATCTTGTCGGGTATGAGCCCTCTTTAAGCAGTTACATGACATTTAAGTAAAACGAGGTGGATCCGATCTGCCAGCCAGGTATTACACATCAGTTAGCCCTCTAAATGATTTCATGCTGAAAAACCGGATGATTGAAAAGGAGTCGTTAGAATATGGCAAATGATAATAAAAAAAATAAAAAGGTGATCAAGTCAGCAATATTTGGTGGTCTTGTTGGTGCTGCAATGGGCTTATTACTTGCTCCAAAGAGCGGAAAGGAATTGCGCCAAGAACTAGCCGAACAGACCCAAAAAATGGGAGACAAAGCCATTGATATTAAAGACAAGGCGCAAAGCGCCTGGCTAAATATCGAGGACAAAACTCAGGTAACGCTTGATACCGGTAAGAGTTGGCTTCAGAAAGGAAAACGCATGGTTAGTAACCTGAAAACACTGGTATATGAGATACAGCATGGTGCACTGACAAAGATTGCTTCTGATTCTGCTTCTGATTCTAATTCTAATTCTAATTCTAATTCTATATCTTATGATAAGGATAGTGATGATCCAACAGAAGAATTTTAAAGAACTGAGATAATATTCTTTTACCATTGGAACAGTATCAATCTATTTTTTTGATTATTTTAATAAAATCATGAATGTTAGTTGATAAGACAGTTTAAAATTAAATTAAACTGTCTTATCTTTGGTTAGGCACAAGAAAAGCTCTACGATCATGGTCCTTTTGCAGCATCATTAGGACGAGCCCTATCCTTAATATTGGACATCTCTTAAGCTTAGGCCTTTTGCCTGAGCTAAAGGTCCGGCTTCCCATCGTTTCTTTTCCTTTAATATCCTTTCAACCTCTACAGGTTTAAAATTACCTTTACCCACTTCGATTAGTGTTCCGACGATGATCCTTACCATATTTAACAAGAATCCATCTCCATTAACTTCTATTGTTAAAAATCCATCCTTTTCAATTATATTGATATAATTGATCGTTCTTACCGTAGATTTGTCACGATTTCTTGAGTTAGTAAAGCTTTGGAAATCATGACTGCCAATTAAGACCTCTGAAGCATTTTTCATTTCAGTTAGATTTAGTTTTTCTACAAGATGATATGTATACTTTCGGTTAAACACATCTCTGAATTTGGTGTTATTAACTTTATAAACGTAAGTTTTTGATTTTACATTGTATCTGGCATGAAATCGCTCAGCTACATTTTCCATGGTTTTTACTAGGATATCTTCTGGTAAAAACTCATATAGATAATCCAACATAGCATCTGTGCTAAAAGAGCACTTAGTATGGAAATTTGCGATGTAATTTTCTGCATGCACCCCTGCGTCAGTTCTTCCGCAGCCCACTAGCTGTATAACTTCTCCAGTCATTTTAGATAATACAGCTTCTATTTTCCCTTGTATTGTTAGATCATTATCTTTTTGTTTTTGCCATCCTTTATATTTGAAACCGTCATATGCTATAGTCATTTTTAAATTCCGCATAATTTCCACCTTTAATTCATTTTTGTACTTCTTGGCCTTAAGTCTATCTTTTACTAACCACGACCATTTATGATACATGTCAGTATACTACAATAATAATCAGATGAGTATTAAACTCATTAATGTTTAAGTTTTTTTACCTACAGCCTGATTAAATGAATGGTCCCTGCAATTTATTTTGCCATTATGCAGGTGCTAGTTATTCTCTTGCCCAACCAAGAGCAATCTGTTACTCTATTGTATAGGAATTGTAGAATAAGAAGGAGATACTCTCCTTGGGTGAGAGTGAGCAGCACTCAAAAACAACTGCCGAGTATATGCTTGGCAGTCTTTTTCTAAGTCCTACCGTGAACTCGTTCAGCTAAAGCTGAACATGGGCTTCGGTGAGGGAGTCTACCCCCATCAAAGTGGAATCGGAACACTCACTTTATAGAAGTGGGTGTCTCGGAATTGATTAACTTCAGTCAAGGAGGAAATCGTCATGCACAAGCTATTTTCATTTCCTAAGGGTGAGGACCTAGGAGAATTTTCATTTAAAGAAGACGACAAAGGCTTTAACATCGTACTCAATGAGCATCCTGAAGTCAAGACTCTTTTAGAACGAAGGGATCGTTACCCTGAGACTTTGACGATTAACGGGGTAAATCCTATACTTCATGTCTTGATCGAGGGAGTTATTGAAAACCAACTGCAAATCGAAGCAGGTGTGCAGGAGATTTACTTCAAATTGCAAAAAGAAGAAAACCTTACTCCTCATGCAGCCCGGGCTTGTATTGCCAACGTATTTCTGCATGATTTTTGGGCAGTTTTGACTGAGCACCAACCGTTCGACCAGGAAGCTTTTGTTCGTCGACTTAGTTTAATTGGAACAGATATCAGCAAACTTAACCGCAACGATCGCTGCCCATGCGGAAGCGGTGCCAAGTTTAAACGATGTTGTTTTCCTTATGCTGAATCCTTTAGCGTTTTTCCTCTTGCCGGAAGAATGGACTTAGGCTATGGATCCTATATCTTTAGTACACCCGCAACTATTGAGGATCCCTTGGATCCGATTTTTCAACTAGAAGCACGCTATCACATCGCTGAGTATATGGACACACATAAGGACTTAGACGGTGCTGTCATAGTCCTTAAAGAAAATATTGCCCAAGCCGAATCTTACGAGGGAAGAGATTTTACTAAAAATGCTTGGCAAGATTATATGCTCTTCTGTCAAAATCGCGAGCAACTTGCCGAAGAATTTCTAATTGCATCGGATCATCTAATTTCAATGACTGATAACAAAGAAAAAGGAACCATAATCTGCGATAAGGCAGATTTCCTTGCCCAAAAGGGAAATCCAGAAAGCGCAGAGGCTGAATACAGGAACCTTTTTAACATTATGCCGGAATTCTATCATGGTCGCTACCGCTACGCTTTAATGCTAAGTAACAATAATCGGGAAGATGATGCCATTAGATTCCTCACAGACCTACTTACCAAGAAGGATTATGATAACCCAACCCACGAAGCGGCTTTAACACTCCTCGAAGTTTTAGGAGGAGATACCTCAAACTTTGAATTTCTATCTTAAAAAACTGTCACGTCGTCTGGACTGAAAGCACCTTGCCAGGATAGCAAGGTGCAATTACTTTTGTCCGTTAACTACACTAATTGTTTAGCAAATATTTTACCCATTCCAGCTTGTTCAACTTTATTTTTGATTGCGTCAACATCTGTACTGTAGAGATTTTTCTCCTGCATTCTTTTAAAATAGACCGAGCCGGAGAAGGTATATTTCTTGCCAAGACCCTCTTTAGTTTTGACCATATCGTTAACATGGGCAATAGCATCACCAATTGCTAAAGTTTCTGGAATTACGATCAAATCTTGGCCTAAAGCATAACGAACTGCATTGCTACCACCCAAGGCACCAGTGACAATAGCTTCTGTGTGTCCTACAAGTGGGCCGGCTTTTTCACCGCCGCAAAAGAGGTTGTCCACCCCAAGCACTTGTAAAGCGTTGTCCCGCGGTGACATAGCCATATATCGCATAGAGTTACCTATATCTCCCGCATAGGGATCTTCATAACGAGCATTTTCAAACCCAGGAATTGCCCGCAACATATCCATAGGATAAAAGGGCGACATTAATTTAGCATGGCCGGTATCCAAAAGGATAATATTTTCATTGAATTCAGCCAAGGCATATTGTTGGCAAGCCTTTTTAGCAAGAGCCTCGCTTCCTTTTTGTAGTTCAGCTGGAATCGGAATAATTGCTACACCAGTTTCGTTTAACACTTTCTGAATAGCTTCACTCAGGGATTCTTTGAGAATTTTACAGGATCCACTCATGGCACCGACAGTGCCGTCCGCTTTAGTTCCCATGAATTCTTCGACACCAGCTTTCGCTGCTAAGCTGATCCGACCTCCGTAACTGTGGCAACGAATAACGCACATTGCACAACCATTCCCATACTTATTGCACATAGCATACGGCCCTGCCGTCCCTGTGGTATCAAGGAAAACATCGCCGCACACAACTTCACCGGAATCAAGAACAACTTCTTTTATTTTACTGCCATCCATAACCACATCTTTGACACGGCTTTTTAACTTAATTGAAACACCTTTAGTTTGGAGCATTTTTTTGATAGCTGGCTCAACCTTAGCGATATCGTATAAGTTAGCATGTTTGTGACCGGGAAAATTAATATTCGTATGACGGGCTACAACGGAATCAAGAATATGAAAAATATCGCCTAAACCCATGGCAATTGCTTCTTCGGTAGCCGTAAACCTACCGTTATTACGCATAATACCACCAACTAAGCCTGTACCTAAAAGCATGTCAGTTCTTTCCAAAATAATAACTTCTGCCCCTGCCTGTGTTGCTGCGACAGCTGCTCCCGTACCTGCCCAACCGCCACCAACAATTACAACTTTTGGTGCCATTTTTTTGAAACCTCCTGTTTTATTAATGAATTTTATTCTAACTCAAATTGATTAACTATAAGCGATATGACCTTTTCGTGTTTAGCAAGTGTTTTTATAAATAGCTCGGTCAAATATTCTTTCTTATTACGATATCTTAGAAAAAATTATACCCTCTCTTGCTATCATAATTCAATTGAAATACTTCGAAAGTTAAGTCAATAAGTCGGATTATATTGTATACATTCCAAAAATATAACAGAAATCATTGAATCTTCTCTACTTCCAAACTATAATATTTTTGAAGATGTTACTTCAACTTACCTAAAGCAATGATGCTTTTTGATTATTCAAAAGTTTCATTGCTTTTTTTATTTTCAGAATGTATATTTTGAATTTGTCATGTTTAGATAACTGAATAATGCTATAATTTGCATAAGTACCCCGATCTTCGGTGTTCTACTTATCAAAAAAGACTGCCTATTCTCAGTGAACTCAGCTTTCTATACATCTCTGGATCAGGGGGCAAGATAGTAATTTCAAGTGTCCCGTTTCACCAAAACTATCCATTGATAACTAAAGGATGTGATGTACGCCGTATCAACAGTCTTTTTTTAATGACAACAAGCGATTTCAAACTAAAGAAAACCCTGGTTTTGGCAAAATTGAAGGAGGAAGCCATACTATGAAAAAAAGGTTTGAATCAGTATCTATTGCTTTATTTACCCTGGTCATATCGACAAGTTTAATCCTAAGCGGATGTGGAGCCGCAGCACCATCTGCACCTCAGCCCACGGCTCAAACCAAAAAAGATACAATTACGATCGCTATCCCGAGTGAGCCCAGCACCATGGATGTCCAATTTGCCGATGACGGTAACATGCGGGCAGTCGGGGATAACGTTACCGAAAGCCTACTGACCTTGGATGGCAAAACGATGAAAGTAATTCCTGAACTTGCTACGGATGTTACCAGAATCGACAATACTACCTGGGACGTTAAACTTCGCCCAAAGGTGACCTTCCAAAACGGAAATCCCTTGACAGCGGATGACGTTATTTATAGTGTCAAAAGAATTATTGACCCTACCTTCAAGTCTAATATCGCGGGTTTCTTTGCAACAATTAAGGACGTTCAAAAAGTCGGGGATCTTGAAGTACACATAATCACGACTGGTCCAGATCCGAGTCTGCCTACTAGACTTACAATGCTGGACATCCTTAACCAAAAAGAAATGCTGGCTTCACCAGATAAGATTAAGACCGCCGTCTCTGGCACCGGACCTTACAAGATTGCTAGTTGGACGAAAGGCCAGAATATTATCTTAGAGCGTAATGACAGTTATTGGGGACCTAAACCGCCCATCAAGACTGTAAAATATCGGTTTATCGAAGAGGATGCCACCAGAGCTGCTGCTCTAAAAAACGGTGAAGTTGATTTCGCTACTAATATGCTGCCTGAATATGTAAGTACCCTGCCACAAGTACAAACTGCTGAAGGTCTTGAGTTTAGCCTGGTACGCATGAACGCTGTCAGTGGAGTCATGAAGGATCAAAAGATTAGACAGGCCGCCAGCTATGCTATTAACTGGGACGCCATTGCCAAGTCTCTTTACTCAGGTTATGCCAGCATTGCCCCTGGACAAGTATTTAAACCTTCCTACTTTGGCTTTGACAAGAATTTGAAAGCCTACCCCTTTGATTTAGCCAAAGCTAAGCAATTGCTCGCTGAATCTGGTTACAACGGCCAAACGATCGAGTTCGTCGGTGAACAAGGCCGTTGGCTCAAAGACGGCGAACAAGAACAAGCCATCGCCCAAATGTTAAGAGATGCCGGATTTAAAGTTGACGTCAAATTACTCGCTTTCTCCCAGTGGCTTGATGTATTATTTCCCAAGAACCCTAATACGACACCCCCAGATATGATCTTCACGTTCCACAGTAACGATATTTATGATGCCGACCGCACTTACAGTACTTATGTATTGACCACAGGTCCCGCCTCCTCTTATCCCAATACTTTAGACGCCCAAATCAACACAGCACGTACGGAATTAGACCTCACAAAACGCCAGCAGGATTACGAAGCCATCGGTCAAACTCTCTATGATAATCCCGCTTGGATCAATGGTATTAACATCAAAGATATTGACGGAATGGGTAAAGACGTTGTTTATCAACCCCGTGAGGATATGAGATTAATCGTATCTGAAATGAGCTTCAAGTAAGTTTCAATAAACCAAGGGGGTAGGAATAACTCCTACCCTTTCCTTATGCTTAATCATCTTTTTCACACAGTAGATCGTCTACCGTGGTATTACACACAGGATACCTCATTTTTGTTAATGAAGAACCAGGGAGGAAATTACCATGGCCACGTACATTCTCAAAACTTTGCTCAAAGCCCTGGTAGTTGTGTTAGGAGTCTCACTGCTGGTTTTTGTGCTTACCAGAGCCATCGGAAACCCAGTGAATATTATGCTCCCGCTTTCTGCCTCAACGGCCGAGCGGGCACGTCTGGCCCACCAGTTAGGTATTGACAGACCGATTTTAGCTCAACTCTGGGATTACGTATCAGGGCTCGTGCACGGAAACTTCGGGCTATCATGGTGGCAAAATGAATCTGCCATGACCGTCGCTTTACGACCCCTGCCTTTTACCTTGGAGCTTTCCGGAATCGCACTAACAATTTCCCTTGTTTTCGCGATTCCTCTAGGAATACTATCTGCCCTTAGACCACGGTCCCTGCTGGATAAACTGATTTCTACTGCTTCGATGTTCGGAATTTGTGTCCCTAATTTTTGGCTGGGGCTCATGCTCATCCTGATTTTTTCTAATCTCCTCCATTGGTTTCCCACCTCGGGCACTGGGGATTGGCGGTACTGGGTCTTGCCCTCGGTGACCTTAGCTGCCTTGCCGCTGGGGCGCATAACCCAAATAGTACGCACAGCTATGTTGGAACAACTACGGGAGTTGTATGTAGTAACCGCTCGCTCGAAGGGATTGCATGAATTCTGGGTAGTTACGAGACATGCCTTAAAAAATGCCGGGATTCAAATTGTTACCATGTCTGGTTGGGAATTAGGGCGGATGATTGCTGGTTACGCGATTGCCATTGAAGCAGTGTTCGGCTTGCCGGGAATCGGTAGTTTGATCGTGGATGCTATTGGCCAGCAGGATTTCCCCTTAATCCAAGCCATAACGTTTGTCATCGCGATCTGCATTGTCTTCTTAAATATCTTGATTGACTTATCCTACCCCTTATTTAACCCCCGGGTTAAGTTTAAATAAAGGAGGTCGTAACTGTGGAGTGTTCAACCGCAGCAGACTCTGATTCCATTGATTTGAGACACAGTAGGCCTCGCTTTTACGAAGTCCGCAGACTAGCAAAAAAGATGGTCAAAGACCGACTAGCTCTTTATGCCTTGATTTTCTTGTTGCTAATTTTTCTCTCAGCTGCTTTAGCGACACTTATTTCTCCCCATGACCCTACCACAGGCGATATCTGGAGTCGGCTGAAACCGCCTTCATTAGCGGGAGGGTATTCGGGCCACCTCCTCGGAACCGATCAATTAGGCAGAGATATCTTGAGCCGCTTGTTATATGGCGGACGCGTATCTCTACGCATAGGTTTCATAACCGTAATTTTTTCTTCTTTTGTCGGGGTATCCTTGGGACTTTTGGCCGGTTATGCCGGGGGCATTACAGATACCATCATTATGGGACTAGTAGACATTCAGTTTGCCTTTCCAGGAATGCTGGTTGCCTTGGTTTTCGTCATGGTGTTAGGGCCCAGCGAGTTACACTTAACTGAAGCTTTGGCCTTTAACGGGTGGATGGTTTTTGCCCGGATGGTCCGGAGTCTAGTCCTAACCTTTCGCGATGGCCCTCTCGTTGAAGCAGCGAAGGCTATCGGCGTGAATCCGTTGAAAATAATGCTGCGCCACATTCTGCCCAATATATTTGCTCCGCTGGCAACGCTCTTTGTTCTGGAAGTAGCCAGAATCATCGGAGCAGAGGCTATGATGAGTTTTCTTGGCTACGGAATTCAGCCCCCCTCCTCCTCGTGGGGCTTAATGATTGGTGAAGGAAGAATGTACTTCCCTATGGCTTGGTGGTTGATTGTGTTTCCCGGAATTATGATCGCCGGAACCGTTTTAGCGTTGAACATTTTCTCAAACTGGCTGACAACAGCAATAGATCCTTTACAAAAAGGCCATTAAGTAAGGGGGATTAGACGATGAAACAAACACAAACTATTCGGGAAAACGTTACCCCTCTGCTTTCAATTCATGACTTAAAAACCTACTTTCGTACTGAAGAAGGACAGATCGTTAAAGCGGTCGATGGAGCAAGTCTTCATATCCGTAAGAAGGAAATTTTAGGTGTGGTAGGAGAGTCAGGTAGCGGTAAGAGTATTACAGCTATGTCGATCCTGCGCTTATTTCCTTCCCCCCCAGGATACATTGCAGGAGGGGATATACTTTTTGAAAATGAAAGCCTACTGGCTAAAACTCCAAAAGAAATGCGGCTTATTCGAGGCAAAGATATTTCTATGGTGTTTCAGGAGCCTATGAGTTCCTTAAACCCGGCCTATACCATCGGCTATCAGATAAGAGAAAACATCCAACTACACCAGAAGATTACCAAGAAAGAAGCCTTAGTTCATACAGTGGACATGCTCCGACTCGTCGGCATAGCTTCGCCTGAAAAGAGGGTTCATGATTATCCTTTCCAAATGTCTGGTGGAATGCGCCAACGCGTCATGGTAGCTATGGCCCTTTCCTGTCAGCCCAAGCTGCTCATCGCTGATGAGCCTACGACCGCCCTTGATGTCACAATTCAAGCCCAGATTCTACGCTTAATTCTCGATACTAGGGAAAAGGTTGGCAGCGCCATCATGCTGATTACTCATGATCTGGGTGTCGTAGCCGAGGTTTGCGAACGTGTCGTTGTTATGTATTCCGGTAAAGTGCTCGAGGTTTCCTATGTCAATGAATTGTTTAATCATCCTGCCCATCCTTATACACAAGGTTTGCTTGAGGCTATGCCAAGGCTGGACGAAACGCGTGACAGGTTGAGAATCATCCCCGGTAGTATACCTAACCCAACCAACATGCCCGAGGGATGTCGGTTCCATCCACGTTGTCAGTATGCTGATGAACGCTGTAAAACTGAGCAGCCTCCCCTGGTGTCGCCCAAACCTGGTCAGTGGGTTTCTTGCTGGCGTGTTTCCGGAGAAAAGGGGGTGGAAGCTGATGTCATTGCCGCTACAGCAGCAAGAAAAGCAACAAAAGCCTAATTCTGAGCCTGAATTATTAGTCGAAGTAAAAAACTTGACCAAACACTTTCCAATTAGCAATGGGATTTTAAATAAAGAAGTCGGCAGAGTTCATGCCGTTGAACAAATTTCTTTTAATATTTCCAAGGGGGAAACCTTGGGATTAGTCGGCGAGAGCGGCTGTGGCAAATCAACAACCGGTCGACTGATTCTCCGCCTCATCGAACCTACTTCGGGGGATATCATCTTTAATGGGCAAAGAATTAACGACTTAAGTCAAAATGAGCTGCGCCGCTTACGCAAAGAAATGCAAATCGTCTTTCAGGATCCTATGGCTTCCTTAAATCCTCGGATGACCGTAGGGGACCTAATTGCGGAGCCCATGCATGTCCATGGGATTTATAAGGGTGAAAACAAGGACAAATATGTTCGGGAACTGCTTGAGGCAGTTGGACTAAGACCCAACCATATGTACTGTTTCCCCAGAGAATTGAGCGGAGGTATGCGCCAACGGATTGGCATTGCCCGGGCCTTATCTTTAAAACCTAAATTGATAGTAGCTGACGAGCCAGTCTCAGCCCTTGACGTCTCGATCCGCTCCCAAATTATTAATCTCTTGGAAGACCTGCAGGAAGAATTTAACCTCACTTATCTCTTTATTGCCCATGATATGAGTGTTGTTAAGCACATCAGTGACAGAGTAGGTGTTATGTATCTAGGGAAAATAGTTGAATTAGCTCCTAAACCTCTTTTATTTGCTAATCCACTGCATCCCTATACCCAAGCCCTCCTGAGCGCCATTCCTATTCCAACCCCCGGGGCCAAGAAGGAGCATATTATTTTAGAGGGTGACGTTCCGAATCCTATAAATCCTCCTTCCGGCTGCCACTTCCATACTCGCTGCCGTTATGTTACGGAGCGTTGCCGTCAAGAAATACCCATCTTAAGAGAAAAAGAAGTCGGGCATTTTGCTGCTTGTCATTTAGACTAATTTAGTAACAATACAGATTATCCGAAGTTAGGCTAAAAAACTCAAGCCCAAATAGAGCTTGAGTTTTTTGGTTTTAATATCCATAAACCTGTAACACTTGATTTGGAAATAAACTTCCAGTTATCCTACATTGGGTCACGAATAAGAATTAGTGGAATCCGTTAAATTGGTAAAATCTTATCCAAAAACCGCTGGATAATAAGTAACCCAGCCTCCGCTCAAATTTCTAACATTAGTAAATCCGTGTTGAGCTAAAATTCGATAAGCTAAATAGCCACGCAACCCTATCTCGCAGTAAACCACAATCTCCTTATCATGAGGAAGTTCCGATAAGCGGCTGCGCAGGTTATCTATCGGTATATGGAGCGAGCCAGGAATAAATTTAGCTCTTCGTTCTTCTTCGTCGCGGACATCAATAATACATATATCTTTCGCGTTAAGTTTACTCAGTTCTTGCCACTGGATCATTCGAACATCACCATTAATAATGTTTTCCGCTACGTAGCCGGCCATGTTAACCGGATCTTTAGCCGCTGAAAATGGCGGTGCATAAGCCAGCTCGAGTTCTTGCAAATCATACACCGTGCCTTGGTGACGGATCAGCCCAGCGATGTCATCGATCCGTTTATCTGCACCCTGAGCTCCGACAGCTTGGGCACCCAAGATTCGACCGTTACTTCGATCAAAGATAAGTTTAATGGATAACCTTGTTGCTCCAGGATAGTACCCGGCATGGGAATTGGAGTGAGTAAAGGATACTTCATGAGGAATTCCTAATTTGCGGAGCATTTTTTCATTCGCACCGGTCGACGCTGCCGCTAAATCAAAAACCTTGGCGATAGCAGTCCCTTGGGTACCATTATATCGGCTATCCCGACCAACGATAACGTCGGCAACAATACGGCCTTGCTTATTGGCAGGCCCGGCAAGAGGCAAGAGCGCAGCTTGTCCTGTTACTAAGTGTTTTACCTCAATGACATCGCCAACAGCGTAAATATTCGGGTCTGAGGTCTGAAGTCTTTCGTTAACTTTGATTCCGCCTAAGTCCCCAATCGTCAGCCCGGCTTCCTTTGCTAATTTAATTTCAGGCTTTACACCAATAGCCATGATTATTAAGTCAGCTTGAACTTCCTCGCCGCTTTGGAGGGTAATGAGAGTCCCATTCTCCTTTTTAGCAAAGGATTTTACCCCATCTTCTAAAATGAGGTTGACTCCTTTGTTGAAAATGTGCTCATGGAGAATTGCGGCCATTTCATAATCAAAAGGAGCCATAACCTGATTGCTCATTTCAATAATCGTCGTTTCTACTCCTCTTGAGTGGAGATTTTCGGCCATTTCCAAACCAATAAAGCCACCACCTATGACTGCAGCTGTTTGAGGCTGCTCCTCATCGATAGTTTGTTTTATCAGATCAATATCTGTAACGTTACGCACAACAAGAGCTTCGATGTCATCGATCCCGGGAATCGGCGGACGAAGCGGAGCTGCCCCGGGAGAAAGTATCAATTGATCATAGGATTCCCGATAGACCTTGCCACTCTTTTCTTGGACTTCGACGGCTTTTTCCTCAGGAAAAACACGGGTAACCTCACTGTAGATTCTTACATCAATTCGAAAGCGGTTTATCATTGCTTCAGGCTTTAGTACCAGAAGTGCATCCCGCTCATTGATGACTCCACTGACATAATACGGCAAACCGCAGTTAGCGTAGGAAATATGTTCTCCCCGCTCAAAGATAATGATTTCCGCCTCTTCATCCAAACGGCGCAAGCGTGCTGCAGCACTGGCTCCACCAGCGACTCCACCAACAATGAGTACCTTTCTGCTCATCACAACTTCTCCTTTAGCTTATATAATTAACCTTTGTTAAAGCTTATTAAAATTTTAACATGATTAATCTGCATTTGACAAATAATATATTATTTTCTTTGGTTATACAATTAGGTGGATAGGGCTATACCCCAACAGCCTCTGTGGAATAATAAGGCCTTTAGAAAGAAACCATGCACCATTATTCTTTGTGAATGATGGTACTCTTAATCAGCACATCACATTCCAAGGGGTATTCAGCATTCTTCTTGTAACCCTTAGGCGGCTTGTACACGAGTAAACGGTGTATGGTTCTTGCCTCTAACCCATATAGTTGTATTTTAGAATCACTTATTATTCAGGTCAAATCACAAGTGGGATTCTATACCCCGATAAATTATCTTATTCTCAGGTTTAATACGCATCAGTACATTCATAGGCAACCTCGTAGTTTCTATAAAAGTAGATATCCTTAATGTCAAAACCGAAACATGCTTTGACCATCAGTATACTATCGATTGATTTATAGTCTACAAATAAAACATCGTTGGACTTTTCCTGGAAAAGCCCATTAATGTAACTGCGCAAGCTAGAGTTGCCCTCATTGTTAAAAAAGTAGTAATGTGTTTCAGGCTGCCTGGACATTACCCCTTGACTCAAACTTATGGCCAGATTGCATTTTGCGTAAAGGTCTTCAATCATTTGTTTTCCTTTTGCCGGGTGGGTTTGGGCTAGACTTTCCAATAGCTGTTCCAGGGAAAGTGTTTGAATGTTGCTTTGTCGGAGCAATAATCTGGCATTATCGAATAAAGCCTTAATAGCCGCTGCCAAAAAATTATTGTTTTCCTGGAATACGGACGGATCGTTAGCTCCGAAGAGCATTCCGAATCCTGACTGGGTAATTTCTTCTTCCTTGTTTTCATTAAGCCTGTCTTTATATAAATCAATCAGACCATCCTCGCCCGCAGTAACAAGTTTCTGCCGCTCAGCGTTATGAATATCCTGCAAAGCTTTTTCTAGGCTTTGGATAGTTTCTTCCTGCTTGAGAATTACTTTATATAGGTCACGAGTATAAACAAGGTAAGCCTTTAAGATTTCCCTTAGCTGGTCGTAAACGACGGCCCTTTGCATGGGCTCATATTTGACTTCAATTAAGCGCTGTAAAAAGTTATTTTTCTTGTTTCCCCAACCCAGCAATCCCTTTTTGTCAGGCTCGATTTCCAGTCTGGATATAGCTAGTTGGGAAGCGCGGTGAGCCCTCAGGCGTAAAGCGTCGCTCTGTGTCATTAACTCATTGACTTTTAATTCAAGATACTTAATAAGACCCAACTGGTTGTTTCCATCATCGGATTTTAAGAGGCACTTAACAAAATACAAACCCCGCTGTTCGTTTTCCAGATAGCCTTTCAAGATTTTTATAAAACTCTCTAGCTGCTTCGGGAGATATTCTTCCGTAATTTGTTGGCACGCTTTGCTGGTTCTTTCTCTAAAAATAATTTCAACACTATCACCAATAAGTACCTTTTCAGCAGTATCCAGAGTATCCGCTTGTAGTTCTGTAACAACATCTTTTCCTAGGTGAAGGTAAAGCTCGCCGATTTCTTTGAGAGTCTGATTAACAGAAGAATAGACTTCAGAACCTAAGGTCTCAAACCCTGGGCTGCTGACTTCTAATTCGTTTAGTACCGTTTCCCAGTCCTGACTGCTGTAACTTGCCTTGCTTTTATTAACATTGTCTATTTTATTCAAAAGGTACCAGCAGGTATAGCTAAATAACGGGGAGATCTTAATTGATTTTTTACTATACCCTATTGCAGCATAACGTGGTAGGCCATTAGCCACAGTTGGTGAAGGCATCTGCAGGGAATTAAAAATTCTGGCTTCATTAAGCTGGGAACTGCTTTTCAAATAGATTAGCATCGCTAACATCTCCGCCACACTAAAGTCCCCATCAACGGTCTTCAGAATAGGTGAGAAGTTCTCATTAAAATCAGAGAACAAGTAAGATATGGCAAAAATCGGTTTTTTACGTGAAACCCTGTTCCCTCTCTGACCAGGAAAATCCCTCATATCGAGATCTAATTTGAATTCGGGGGACGACATAGATTTGATTTCTTGCCAAGCGGCAAAGACTTTCGCCTGTTCCTGTTTAGTTTTCAGCATGGCACTTTGAAAAAACAGGCCCGTAAATTCGATGCCGATATTCGCAACAAAAAAACTGTTGAGATTATCTTCCAACAGACTCAGGAGCAGCGAGCAGCTCGCAAATAGGTTCTCGGATAAATCGCTAACGACATAGATCTTAAACTTAGCACTAGTTGTTGCCATGACTTTTGTAAGCCTAATGTTTAGCGATGCCAAGGTTCCCAGTAAGTAGTCTTTTTTCTCCAGTAGTTTCTCTTGAACTCTATTGCGGGTACTGAACTCTTCCATAACGATATACTCGATCTGATTATCTCTTTCGGGAAATTTGGCGTCGATCAGGACTAACCCGGTATAGTTGTCAGCAAAAATCCCGATCATAGAGAGTTGCCGCATGATTCGGGAGACTGTTTTCGCGCTCTGGTTGCCTATACCTACCAACAGTACACAAGAGTTGAGGTTGGGAGCTGCTCCCGACTCCCCTCTATGCTCCGGCTCGCGATCCTCCTGGTCAATATACCTGCGGATTTGCTCGGCAAGTGCGGCGTTTACATCCAAGATATTAAACATGTCCCCTACCCTCCGCTCAGTATACACTCGTTAAGAAGTTGACTCTGTCTAGGGCATCCGTCAAAAAGTCAAGGTACTTCTCGTCTACCGCTTTACCATTGAGTTTTTTCTGATCAAAATAGGTCTTAATCTTGGTGAACTCTGCTTTTAGCTCGACCAAACGCTGCTTAATCCGGCTCGCCTCCATCAGGTCCCGTTTCGCCTTGTCCGTACACACGAATCTTTGAATTTGGTGTTCTTTCTTGCCACGGTAATTATCAAAGGCAAGCAAGTAGAAATCCTCATGTTCCAGCTTATCCACTAATGGAGACCAAGCTTCCGCATCCGGGTCATTCCGATAAAGCAGCTTAGGACCAGCCCAGTAGAGGGTCCCGCTTACCAGTGACAAGATAAAATCATTCATCCTCTCCCGCTTCATTTTTTCTTCCTGACTGATTTTTTCCCTTCTCTCAAGTTCTCGGTCTACCTGCTCGATTTCATCGAGTTGCCGTTTTACAAGCTCTGAGTAACTGGGTACCCGCAGAAAGTTGTCCTCCGCTGATTCAAGATCTATACTTTGGAAGATTGGGATTAGTTGTACGGGCATGTCTAAAATCCGGGAACGATTCTGAACTGTTACCGCCGGAAGCTGCTTAATCTTAAATTTCGGTTTAACTTTACTGTCCTCTACTATAATTCCATTGTCTAAAGCTCTCCTGAACAGTTCCCTAAGGTCACGATTCCTGTCCCTTCGATTTGCTGGGTCTGCCTTATCGGGAAAGGGCGAAGGAAAGGCACGCCATTCATCGCGCAGGTGAATACCGGGGTCATTCGGAGCCCGGTATTCATACACTGCCTCTAAACTTCGGAGTCTGCTGTAGGCAAAGAGAGGAACCCCAATCGATGTATTTACCCAGTAAATGCTGTGTTTTACTTCGCTGCTCGCAACTTGTTCCGAAGTACCTTTAACCTCAGCCTTCTCCACATAGTTCAAAAAGGCACTGTACAATTTTTCGCAATTCTCCGGTATCGAAACTGTAAAGTGGGTAGGGAAGTCGTTCAAGCTCGCGGTCACTGTGTTATCCATGTGGAAGATCAGAGCCGAGCCACTATGTAATTTAGGGCCGATTTCCAGCGTCACGATTTCTTCAAACGTCATGTTACCATATTTCTCTTGCAAATGGGTTTCCAGGCTTTTTAGGGCTACCTCGCTAAACTTGTTTGAGACGAAATTTGACAGAATTCTGACAGCCTCTTTGCCCTGATTGTCGATCCAAAAGACTGAGTTTTTTTGCAGGTCTGTTAAAAATTCCTGGGTTATTTGGAGGACTTGGGCCCGGCTTTTCTCATTTAACATTGAGTTAATTTCTTTGCTCCAATCCTGTGGGTCAAGAACACTCCAGGTAGAAACCTCAACCTTGGCGTGTTTGGTATTTTTCATGCTGGTTACGATCTCTGCATTGGCCTTTAATACTTTATGGAGTTGTTTGAGAATATCAACCCAAACTTGGTATATTCCTGTGTTAAGCCCCCGAAGCTCATTTGTAAGTTCCTCATACATCGGCAGGATCAGGTCAGAGATAACTTTGGCCTTTAAGACAGCTTTATACTCTTTAATCTTGGCCTGAACATACTTTTCCCAGTTGGTCTTACGACCAAAATTTAAGAGTGCAGGCAGGGTTTTTGAGAAAAGATTGGCTGCACTTTCTTTCCTGATCTGCCTTTCACTTTCCAGGTTCTTCTGTTCCTGTTCAGCCTCCTGCCTTAACTGATCAATTCTACGCAGCACACAATCTTCGCCAGGCGAGAAGAGCAGCTGATTAACAAAAATCGGCCCCTTTTCTGGATTGACGAACAATTGATTAAGTTCTTTCCTAATTCTCCTCTTCAAATCTTTGGTAGCTTCCTTGGCATTCTCACTATTTTTACTGTCTTGAACGTGGTCTAAGAAAGCTCGTATTTCTTTAGTCAGCTGTCCATCCAGATCGATTTTTCCTGCGTTTTCAGCGCTGTAGTAAGGATTCTGCTGCCACTCAGCTAAAAGGCTCAGACCGTTGGCGAAGTAACGGTCGATTAAATCCTCATGGGTCAACTCTACTTTATCGACAAAAGCACCTATGTCCCCTTCGCCTAGATCATTCTCGTAGATAACTTTTATCCGTTCCATTAAAATGTAGGCGGCGTAGTTCATCATTTGTTCGATTGGTATTTCATACGAGCTAGCCCCGAGGATAAAGTACTCATAATTAGCTTGAAAAGGAGGTTTCATACCAGAAAAAATATTAAGTTTAATTTGATCTAAGTTAGACAAGAAAGCAGGCAGGGTAAACGTCGTGTTCTGAACCTTACCTTTACTGATAAAGTGGACCAAGTTTTCACTGACGATTTCCATGCAGTTGCTTTTGGAGTCAGTTAACAAGATATTATTCTTGTCAATCGAAGAAATCAGGTAACAATAATCGTACGGAGTAGCAACAGAGCTGTGAGAGTAATTCTTAGTATATTCTTGAACATAGGGTTGCCCGTGATCCGTCATCCAGTAATCTAATTCTTTCAAGGCCGCAAAGCCATTGGATTGCACAAAATCGGCTTTGTTCTCCTTCATGTTTACATCGGGCAAAAATAAATAGCCTATCGTCTTTAGTCTATCCAAAGCGCCAAGCTGCTGAGCTACACAGCGGACAATATAGGGAATATCAATAATCATTCCACCACCGGTGCCCCCGGATACACCGCTTAAAATAAATACATAAAGATTTCCTTTTTTGCCTTGGAGTACGCTATTTAACTTTCGCTCAATCATATTAACAACATCAGTAATCCGTAAAAATAAAGCTAATCTACCCATCTGGCGAATTCCATTGGCACCTTGGTCAAAATCGTTAGGGCTCAAATTAGGACTTAACCAATCCGTGATTGTGTGAGGCAGACCGGCCCGATTAGTCAGCATCCTAGGCACGGCAGGGGTATAAATCCTCAGAAACTCAGTCGAGGGGTTAAGCTCAATAGAACGTCCGGAATATTTGTCATCGTCATAGACTATATGCTCGTCCGTGTCCAAGCCAAGGTACTCAATATTTTCCGGTTTGTCTTTGTAATAGCCGGTTACACTGTCACGCGGCAAGTTAAAACGGCGGTAAACGGCATTCTTTACCTTGCTTAAAGCAGTTACGCCTGTACCCCCCATTCCAATGACTAGGATTGGGTCAGGAATAGCATCAACCCTGGAAAGGTCGCTGGTTATACCGCTTTTATTAAGCCGGAGCTGGTTTAGATTTTCCGCTAAACGCATATCCACTGCACATACACCTTCCTAGTTCTATCTATCTATCTATCTATCTATTTAATACTCATTAAATCTACCTTCTACTTTTATTGACTCTCCAACCGCCACAACTCGAAGCGAACATCCATTGGTCAGCAGAACTCTCTGACCGAATTCAACTTTGTCTCCATTTACACTCACAGATATATCCTCACTACCCGCTTCACTGTTGATAAGGCAAACTCCTTGCGCGTTTCTGGCAATAACTATTTTGGTTAGTGAACCTGCGGGATTCTCTGCCAATTTACTAAGGGCAACTGATGTCCCATAAAGGGCAAGCAGTTTGCTCTGCCGCATTTCTTCAATACCGGTTTTAGTATCTATTACTCTGAGATTGATTTTGCCGAACAATAGCTTCGGCTTGGCATTTTCTCTTAACTTCAGAATCCCTTTCAGCAGCAAAATAGCAAGAGCTGTCGCCGCTATGATCCCTAGCAAAGTGTAGAGAAGCTTTTTCCAGGGCACGAGGATCTTCGGTGATGCTATGGATGGCTCATTTTTCTCAGTAATCTGAATAGTTTGGGGACCACTCTTTCTGGTTAAAGCCTTTCCTTCCGCAAGGACATATACGCTATAATCTCCCGGTTGTTCGAATTTGATCTGCCCTTGATAATCCTTTTCCCCAGCTGTAAGGGGTATTTTCACTGAGGTATTGGCCGAAATATTCTCGACAACAGCCACCGCTGACATATCCTTGTACAAGTTCTTATCCTCAATTGCCCTACCTTGTCGTATAAAGTTTGCTTTCACTGGGATTTCCGTCCCGGTAAAAATACTTGACGAAAGCTGATCCATTTGGATCGCTACATCATAGTTGTAAAGCAGGCTGATTTTAACCGCTTCATTCTGAGTCCCCTTAACCATTAATCTCCATTGACCCGGATTAGGATTTGGGATTTTATAGGATATGTAATTCCGGGAGGGTGCTGCGATAAACCGCTCATTGTCCCAGGAGACCTCAGTACCATCTGGCTTAATTAGCTTTGCTTGCACGTCTCCGTTCTTGTAAATCACAATATTAGCGTCTGCGACACTGCTATTGGTAACGTCGAATTTGTAGGTAGCGAAATTTCCACTCAAGGCAATTATGTCTGATCCGAAGGACAATACTTTGTAGCCCAGAGCATCCGTATAGATATTGCTAATAATTTCCGGAAGATCACTGGCTCTATCAACGATGTATGACTTGCCTCCGGTCTCCCTGGCAATACGTGATAACCTCTCCTTATCGACTGAGCCATCTGCATTCAGGCCAATGGTATAAATAAGAATCCCCTTTTTCCTGGCCGTATTCAGACTCTGTTCCTGGTCACGCTGCGAGATAGCCTGGGTTCTGTCACTTGCGTTTAAATCGTTTTTGCCATCAGTGAAGAGTATGATGACCGGATTTTCCAAGGTCTCTAATCCGGCAAGCATCGCAACCCCTTCCTTAAGGCCGGTTGAAATATCGGTGCTTTGTCCATTCGGCACACCTAACCCATCAAGGTAAGATTTAAGCTTGTTTTTTTCTCCTTGCCTGTTGATAGCAGTTAAATCCAGTCGGTCGATAACCTTATCAGTATATTGCACTAATCCAACTTTACTACCGTTTTGGACAATCAAATCAATGATTAACTTAGCCGCCTCCTGAGACAATCTATTGGGGTCTGTTTGCTGTAGACTTCTCGTTCTATCCAGTACAATTACAAGATTTATATCTTTCTTGCCGTTATCACCGGAGGTGCTTTGCGCCACTGCGGGATAAAGAAACACAGATACTAGAATTATATTCAAGACTAATAGCAAAGTAATTCTCTTGCCGGCGCTCATAAAATCATTCGCCTCCTCAGTTAATCAACCACAGATTACACAGATTACACAGAATAAATACATTTTGGCTCTAAACTACTAATCGCTTGTAACTCAATTGATGATCGCCATAGTTGATTAACAGGCCTCGTTTTAACCCTGTGGCTTTCAGATAATTTATAATTTGTGCCTCTTCATTGACTCTCATCTTCTAATCGTTCTTAATCTGTGTAATCTGTGGTTCCCCGTTAAGAATTCCCCAAGGCGTATTTACAGTGTTTTTCCTTGTAGGTATAAAAAAATGCGGGATTTTAGGCTATTAACATCAGGGTTGTCTAAAAAATTACGATAATACATTCTATTTGAAATGATGACTAATATGAGTGATTTGCTATATCTCTTACTTTTTTTAAAGATGTTGGCCCCAAGTAGTACAGCGCGAACTTTCCAATGAAATACTAGTCCAATCACGATTGAGACAATAAAGGTGGGCAGTAGCAAAAATATGCTACTGCCCACCTTTATTGTCTACCCAACTTGTTATAAGTAAATTTCATCTATATAAATTTTACTTAAAGTCGCCTTCAAATTCATCAAGAGAATCTTTTAATAAGGTGGCAATGTAAGCCATAGAAGGTCCGCCACCTAATCCAACGGATACCATAGCTGCTTCAATAATTTCTTCACGTGTAGCGCCGGCTTCTAATGCCTTGAAGGTATGAAACGGGATACAATATTCGCAGCGGTTATAAACAGCTATACCCACGCTTATTAACACCTTCGTTTTTAGATCCAGCACGCCCGGCTCAAAAAGTTTACTTGATAAGTTCATAAATGCACCAACCTGGACCTCATTAGTTTTTCCTAATTCTTGCATTCCATTCAAGAAGTTGTTCATCAGTTCTCTTGGCCCTTTGGACATGACAATCTCCTCCTCATTATTTTTATTATAATTACTTCTAAAACACTTCAAAAAAATTAATGTTATATTTGTGAACTTATTACAATAATCAGTATAGCAGTTATTGGTTATTGTGACAATAATTAGAATAATCAGACTATTATTGGTGTCTACCCTCTGGCATAACTAGAAATCATTACTATTTCCTTCACGAATGATCTTTCTGTAAGTCTAAAGTTTCTGCAGTGATTGTGGCAGTAAGATCCATTAAATCAAATTCTGATATAAATTGAATGATTAGACATAGCCAACTTCCAATTAAGGTATTCGTGGAATATATTACCAACATAAATACCTTAAAGGGGCAACTGATATGAGTGAGAAAAAATGCGAGTGCAAATGTACTTCCAATTCTAAAGAATCTCCACTAGTCCTCGGGGATATTGTAGTATACGAATTGGCGATAATCATAGTTTTATTAATACTAATCCTCCTTGTAAGATAGATATAGGGTTGATGGTTTAAAACCAACCCGAACGTTCCTTGATAACTCACACTTTAATGTTCAGATGAATTAGTTGACACGCTTTGATCTCAACCACTAAATATCGTGGTATAATCACTTTTT
>JARLHW010000135.1 GCA_031292075.1 Desulfosporosinus sp. | reverse complement strand
CGGTGATAAACTGGCAGCAACCTTGAAGTTGGCGAGTGGAATACCTATAAAAGTGTCCATCTTTGGCGTGACGGAGATGACTGTTTCAGTTGTTCCATACCAGCTAGTGGGCGATATAATTGACGATCTCAATGTCTCACGTGACGACTACGAACTTTACGACGACAACGGCAAAGCTCTGGACAGCCATGAGTTCTGTGCCTATGTCGTTGCTGCTCTATGCAAAGGCGTCACTTTGAGGGGAAAAGAATCTCTTTCAACATAGTTTTTCTCGGATTTACGCGGTGTTTCGTGTTTTTTAAGCAACAGCTCTTCCCACATTGTTTTTCTCAGACTGGTATGGCGTTTTGTAGAATGTTTTAATATCCGGAGCCATAACATAAACGTCGATAGCATCTGGTGCCAAGAAAACTGATTTGCTCATTGAGATAGAATGACCCGAAGGCAAACAAGTATAGGCAGTATAACAATGACGACACCTATACCGACAAAACCGACGATGCAATATGCCAAGCCGAGTTTGTAGAGCAAAGGATAACATGAGCTTGATGATGTGCCGAAAACTTGAACGCAGAGATAAACGAAAACAGAGAAGCCATAGAGGCCCGATGGGATCGAAATAATCTGTTTGAACTTGCCAAACGTCTTGTTCTTCTCGCCACAGCCAAAGATACATGATTCGATAATGTCGAGCAAAACTATGATGACCGAAGCGCACGCCGCGGCCAAGCATAACTCCATGCCCAACCCAACGTTCTTACTGCATTGCCTATCGCGCAAGTATGTCCCAATAGCACAAACTGCAACAGCGGCGCCAGAGGACACCAACGACACTGTCGACAATACAGCGCCAACGACAGTCGTCGTTGCAGTCATTTAGTTTTAATAAAATAACTGACCGACGTCATCATATAAAACGTCATTAGACTTATATATTTTCGCGACATCATGTGGTTTGACGAGCCACCCTCAGCAGAACCAAAATTCGACGATGGCTGGGAAGAGCTTTTGAAGGAAATCGAACGGGACAGCGGAAAGTTCTTGACGATGCCACAAAAATTAAAGCAAGATTCGTCGTTTGTTGGGAGATGTGTCGACATCAATGCTCGGGTCCTCAAGTACACAGATGATTCATTCAAGAACAATATCGCGTTTGTTATGGAAAAGATCATAAAGAACGCAAAGGTTCTGCTCTACGTTGGCGATAAACTAAGTGGTGATGGCTGGTTCGTACGCGACGCCATCACCTTCAACGGCGAAGCCATCAAATATGCAAGACGGGAGTTCAGAGAGGACAAGGAGTTTGTTCTCGACTGTGTCAAGCGAAATGTTAAGGTGTTTGACTGGCTTGACAAGAAGTACAAAAAAGACAGCGATGTCAATGCTGCGGTGTTTGACTGGTTCGTTCGATTATAGGTACAAAAAGACAACAAGGCGCGTGATCCAGAAGCTGCACCTATGACAACTCATACTCCATGATAAGACATTTCTCTCCAAGAAAAAAAGTTTATTTGATGTTTAAAACTTCAGAACAAGAGCCCCCAATTTCATAGACCGTAGCACCGTGTGTGACAAGGTATGAGCGGAAACCGTCGATGCATGCAAGACAGTAGAGCTCATGAGAGTCATCAGCGTAGACGACCAGACGAACAGGGCTCTTCCCATCACAACCTTCGTCGTCTGAAAACCTCCGGCATTTGGGCTCTGCCATTTTTGTGGATGCTTCACACGCTATTTGTTTTTTTTAAAAAGAGAGCCTCAATAAAATACGTCACTGAGCAATGATGACATAGTTTAGCGAATAATGCTTGGCAGTGTTTTTTTAGGGGCCTTCATAGTGACCGTGATCGGTCCAAGTGTATTCTGGTTCATTCCATGGTTTAACAGGTTGGCCCCTATCGAAAATGACATGCCCCGCCACACCGACAGCGACAACAGCGACGTATGTGAGAAGAATGATCTCCAACAATGGCATTTTTGTTGAGAATATGAAGTTAATGCTAACGTCATATACTATATCCTTCTGGGGCCTCAAATTTTTCGAACACCGGAGGGTCGGTTGAAGTCCAGAGACGATGTGCAACAACAACGGCGTTGAAGGCAAGAAGTATCAATGATCCAACAATCAACGTTTCAACAATAACCATTTATATAGAAATAAATAAATACTACTTCACGTTTAAGCCACAAATGGCAACAGAGTTACGCGTATTTGATCCAAGCAATATTGCGGAATATACCTCCATACTATTCGTAGGAGGGAGAAGAACAGGGATGAGCACTACTCTACGAGGCTATATGCGTCATCTACAACATGCCTATCAAGTTATCCCGGCACTCCTTCCAAAAGAAACAACAAGAGAACGATAGGAGAATAGAGGGTTTTTTATTGATCAGGACCTAGTCTAGCGCGTTTTCGCGGGTTAAGTATGGGTTGGGGGCCACGTTGCTGCTGGGGCGCAGCAGCAGCTGCAACTATGGGGGAACGACGTGGCACCGCATAGAGCGGTATATCACGAGGCGCAGGGGCTCTGACTCCAAAGACATCGTCTGCATGCGCAGCGACAGCAGGGGGAATAGCGTCAGCAGCGGCACCCGGTCTATCAGAAGCTCTTTCCTCCATGTTGGCAACGAGGTCGATACCGAAAACGTAGGCGTCGTCAACGCGTTTCTTCACATTTGTGCTGAGCCGCGGATACCTTTTTTTCTGACGGGCGCTGACGGTCAACCCTTCGATGGCAAACGGGCCACGGAAGTAGTCAGGCCCCCACTGAGGCTTGGCGATATTGTTGCGTAGAGCATAACTCATCACAGCAGTACAGAGAACTCGGAGTGGCACGTAGTAATTTGGGCTCTTGCGGACGTCGCTGGAGGCGAGCAGGCCAATGAGGGCATTGGAGGTCGCAGTGAGCTCTTGGCGATGAATCTTGAACTCTATGGGCAGGACGTTCCAAACACCCTGTCGTGGAAAACGGCGGACCATGTTGCGGTAGAAACGGTTGCATTTGACGATAAAGTTGGGCATGTCCGCTTTGAGTCTCTGAGCCAAGGTGCCGTCTGGGTTGGTGACGGGTTCATTGAAACCGACGACGGCCATACGGCGGCCATAGGACCCAGAGTTGTCGTGATAGTCGGGTACGACGTTGCCAGAACCAACAACCGGAGTTGTCCACGGGTCGACGATCAGAGTGCTCTTACCTTTGACGGCGCAGGACATTGTCCCTCCAGTGGCCATGATCTGAAAGTGCGACTGGTCCAAGGCAAAGTTGGCGCGAATGTCGTCCATGATGGCAAGGAACTTTCCGGCAACCATACCAATACCAAAGACCTTTTCTATAGCATTGTCGATGATGCCAACGTCGTCTGGCTGATATATGGACTTGATGAAAGTAAGCAATGTCGACTTGCCAGTGTTGGCGAGACCCTTGAAGAACAAAACGATCTGCCAATC
This sequence comes from Desulfosporosinus sp., assembly GCA_031292075.1. Taxonomy (GTDB): domain Bacteria; phylum Bacillota; class Desulfitobacteriia; order Desulfitobacteriales; family Desulfitobacteriaceae; genus Desulfosporosinus. Next base: position 8,402 of record JARLHW010000135.1, on the reverse strand, counting down.
CTCAAACTCCTTAACGTTATAGAGCAGGCGGCCGATGAAGACAAGTGTCCATCTGACAACGTTCGGGCTAAGCTTCTGAGCGATCCAGAACTCGTCGACGGCTGGAGTAGGGATTATAAAGGGGTCTGGTGCATAAAGCGTTGCTGGGTTGAGGTCGAAGTCAAAGTGTTGGCAAGCGACTGGATAAGAGGCTTCAGCATAGAAGCGGTGCATTACTTCGTAGAGGATGAACCGCTCTTCTTTGGCGAGATAGACGCCGTTTCGAAAAGAGAAAACATGGCGGTCCAGCTCCAACCAAGGAATCTCGGGGTCGTCAGAGAATTGAAGGTACTTGATGAGACCCTCGGCGGCAGAGATGCCAGGACCGGTAGTTAGATCAAACCAGACGCGGGTGTTAGTAAGACGACGGTGTGTCAAAGATCGAACATAGTCAGCAATCTTGATCGCGACACCCCAAGCACATGTAGGCATGCCGTTTGCGGTGTGAATGCGTTGCATAAAAGAGTCTCTATAGCGCCGAAACCCGGATTGGAGCCCATCCGTGAGAGCGAAAATGCGTAGTCGCTGTTGCGGGTTGGGCTGCTCGTCTTCGGCGGCGTCTGGAGGCACAAAGCGCCAAAGGCCGAGATCATCTCGAGGCAAATCGGACGGCTGCATCATGTCGGACTGGAAAAGCATGCAGGACCCGAGAAGTACTTGTCGTGCCGCGGCAATCTTGTTGAGAAGGAGACGGACCATTGCTTCGTTGGTGCCGCGTCTTAGATCTCCAGTGCGATCCAATACATTAAGGCAATCGGCTATTTCGCTGCTAATAACTTTAAATTTCGCGTTGACCATCTCGACGGTAAGCGGATGCGTTATGTCGACGTCCAGAGACTGATATAGAGCATGGATGTTTGGAATGCCAGTCCATTCGACTTGGCCCGGTTCGCGACCCGGAAACCACTTTTCCCATAGATCACGGAGACGCTCCGGAGCCGTTCTGGCACCGCGCCTTAACGCATCAACAGCGTCCTGGCCGGGAGCAGGGTCTCGGGGCACTGGATCGTGAGGCTGATTGAACCTGGCCTCATCAGCGACATAGATATCGGGGTTGGGCTGAGGTTGGGGCAAGTCAACTGCCATTTCGTCATCCTCAGATTCGACGATTTCCATCGGTGTTTGTTCACCGATTTCGGCTACGATTGAAAGTGAATCCTGTGACGTCATGTGTTCACAAAACTCCTCTATTTAAAGACAGGCAAACAAAAAAACCAAGGGTATCTTTTGTCCCCCCCCCTCTGTCGATTCATAAACTATGAAGAAGACATACCGCCAGAAAACCAGAGACGCAAAAAAGGACCCTTTTGCCCCGAAAGTTCTACTGCCACCACCATTGATCAAGCCGGCAATATGTAATTGCTGGAATGGCGAGGGGTTGTGGACAGGCCCTGAAGAATGGCCCGTCGAGTTGTTCAAGGGCATTGAGCAAACTTCAGCCATGGATGGGGCCAAGGTCTGTATATGTGCGCTGCAGAACCCGCCGTTACAGTTCCATAGGATGATGCACCTATTCCTCAAGAATGGCGCTTTGTGCATTGACGTTCCTCTAGTTGAAGACGTTCCAGGCAGTGACACTCCAGTATATGTCCAGCATGACTACTGCACCAAGTGCCGCAAGTATGAACAAAAGCACCTCTGTCCGCTGAAGCCAATATCTCCTATTGTGTGGACAAGGTGTTCTGCCTAATCCTTTTCCGTTTCGAGACCCCCCGCGTAGAGAAGGGCTAAACAAAAAAACAAGGCAGTACATAACTTTAAATTTCTATTTTGTAAAAGGGGAATGGATATCGAGGTCAATACCGGCGAAGCCGAAATCGACGATGTGGGCGTTAGGACCGCCCGTCAGGATGAAAAGGAAATAGTTGTTGACACCACAGTGGAAGACGTACTCGACGGCGTCGTCGAACCAATGGATGCAGCGCCTCCTCCGAGTCCAGTGTCCACTCCAGCACCAGAGCCAGTCCGTGTCCCTACTCCAGAGCCAGAGCCGCAAAAACCTGTTGTGGTTCCGAAAAAGCACAAAAAGGTCCCTGTCTTCAAGGAGAAAAAGCATCATGCGCCACCACCAAAGACAGAAGAACCGCCAAACATGTTTGCCGATCTGGACAAGAACCCTCAATTCGCTCGAGCAATGCGTAGCACATTGCCAAAAGCTGAATTGGATGACGACGACACATCGTTTTCCTCATTGGCAGAAGAATCTGAAGTAGAGGAGGAGCCCAGACCCAAACGCAAACAGCCCAAGCCAGAGAAGCACCCCGTCTATGAAGAGGAGGAGGAGGATCTGCAAGAAGAACCACAGGAGGAGGAAGAAGAGGAGGAAAAACCAAGGCACAAGAAAAGGCCCCTGTCCCCAATGAGTGATGGGGAATCTTCAGCATCTTCTTCCATTCAAGGCTCTCAGGCAGAGGAGGAGGAAGAAGAAGACCCAAAAGAGGAAGAGGAAGAAGAGGAAAAACCACAGAGCCGAGAGGACGAGTACATTGAGAAGATGAAGATCATCGAGGAGATCAAAGAGTATGCCAAAATGGGCATTCTACCTCCACAACCTCCTGCATTCAGCATGCCTATTTCACTGCTCCGGAAGATGCGGGATTACATGATGAGCAAGGCTGACGAGATAATGGGGATTGGCCTTATCGGCACAGGGTGGATTTCTGTTATCGGAATCATCGAGAAGCTCAATGGCAAATACGACCCATTCGCCCACATTTTCGAGACAGGACTCAAACTCAACGGCGCCAAGGAGGCCGTCGCCAGCAAGATCCATCTCTACGAGGCCGTCTTCAAGCACATCTATGCCAAGATGCCAAAGAGCAAGGAGATGAATCCATGGATCCAGTTTGGCTTGATCACGATGCAGATCCTTGTCGATGTCCATGTCAGTAACATGCGCGCCGAGATGGAGAAGGAGGCTGAAGAGACTGCGCGGGCACCAGAGACACGTGAAAACGCTGAACATATTCGCCAGGCCTTTGAGGAGAAGGAGAGACAGAGAAAGGCGGAGCGGGAGGCTCAGACCACTCCGACCCCTCCTTCAAAACCCAAACGGGAGGTGCCACCACAGCCGAGAATGCAGCCGCCCAGCGACGACATTACCGACGTCGAAGAAGACGAAGGAGGAGCTCAGCCTCTACTGCCCCCTCCTGCCGTTTCAAAGAATGAAAAGATCGAGATGAAACAGCCACCACCAGAGGAAGAGACCAAGCTCGTCACAAAGGACGATGAAACAGAAGAAGAAGTCGATGAAGACGAAGACGATTCCGACGATGATGTGGTAGTACAGCTTCCGGCGCCGAAACGTCGCGGTGGCGCTGTGAACCCCGATAAGAACAAGCCAGACAAGGACAAGGAAAAGAAGAAGAAGGACGATGAGCTTTGAAAAAAAAGTTATATTCGGTATATCACAACTGCGACATCTCCTTCTTTTTTTTCACCCATCCCCTAATGGCGAATCGTGGACGTGAAAAATTTAGTTATACCCCTTGTTTTGAAGAACTTGAGGAGGAAGAAAGAGAAAGACCAAGGAAAGTACAGACGCAGAGCCACCACCAATGTCCTTGTTCTCAGCCACCAATAGAGCAACAACAAGTTCAGGTGATACCTAGACGAAGATATCAAATGCAAGACTTTCAGACCAACAACCTAGATATCAATCATCTCTTGTTGTTTGCCGGGATTGGCGTTCTTTTTGTAGTCGGTATTGATGTGCTTGTCAGGCTGCTATTGGCAAACCACAACAACTCATCATCAACAAAATCAAGCCCGGCAGGTGCTATAACCATCGAGGGAAGAACATATGTGCCATTGTAAGTAAGTAAGTAATTTTTACTTTTTTCTCGGGGTTGGCACCTTTATGATAGGTTGTTGTTGTTGTTTGGGTTTTGGCCGCAATGTATCAATTCTCTTACGACCCCAACTTATAATGAACCGCGTATATGTCCCACTAACATCGAACTTGTCCGCAAAAAGCTGTTCCGCCAAAGCACGCCCCATCTCTATGGGGTCAAAACTGTCGCGCCCGAAAATATTCCGCGGAATAATAACAGTTATAGACTGTTTCCCTACCATCGCAGCGTCTTTGATCTGGTTGTCAATACTGTTTCTGATGATAGCCATTGTCTTTTCAAATGACGCATGGCGAGATAATGAGATATCGAGGGCTTGGTCTGCAGTAAAGCGTTCTGCCATTGTTGTTTTTTTTCTTTGAAACAAAAAAGCTCTTAGAGAGACAGAGTAGATAAAAAAAGATTAGAGTTCCTCAACTCGAGGATTCTCCTTACTCGCTGGCGTTAGAGGCATGTCCCCCCTCTCAAGGATTTCCTGAGCAAGCTTCTCGGACCCAGATACACCAACTTCAGCAACAACAACGCGAAGAGGTTTGCCAGAGGCAATAGAACGAATCGACTTGTCCTCCATCTTCTTGGCCAATGTCTCGCGAAGCTGCTCGACAGTCTTGACGAGCTCAGACATTGGTCCCCTCTCCTGATAGAGCTTGCCCCCCATTTCCTTGCGGATCTGCTCGATCTCCATCTTGAGTGCATTGTTCTCGTCCGACAGGAGCGCCTTCTGCGACCGGAGCGACTTGATCAGCCCCTTTAGCTGGTCGCACCTTCTCTCCTCCTCCTCTTCCTCCTCCTTCTCTTTGGTCTGAGTCTGAGCCATTGACTTTATCCTTGGCTATCTTTTTTTTAGTCTCTTTCCTTTTCTCAACGATTTTATGGTGCATCCTGGATCCGCGCGCCCCAGATTCCATTAGCTCCTGAATTTTAACATTGCGCATCCGCATGTCTAATAGAGCCTTTTCAATTTCAGCCTTGCCGCCGCCCTTGGACGTTATAGCATCAACGTCGGTGTCTTCTTTTTCGGAAATCAAGTTCACTGTGCTCTTCTCGTCATCGTCGCGCTTGATGTAAACCAGGGTTGTAGCGAGGGGAAAAAGGTCTGCCAGAACATCTCGAGCCCGCAACAACAGCCCCTTGACAGCCGCCACATTCTTGGGCCAATGACCACTATTTTCCCACTTGTCAACTAGATGCTTGTTGAGTACATCGTAGATCCAGGCGTGCTTTGTAGACACAACGTATTCGGGATGCTTTGTTGTGACTGGTATGCTTTCCAAAAGCTCCAAGCCCATAATCAAAGAAAACAGAGCGCACCGTTGATGAGTAGGGTTTGAAAGCGAGAAGCCTCTCTTGAAGTTCATGTGGTCATATGGAGGGGAGACTCTAATAAAGCACATGCCATACGTTTTGGCCCCGGCATCTTGAAGCTCCCAGTCAGTAGTGACAATAACAAGTTCAGTCATTTTTTTCCCGAAAGAAAAAAACCAATGCTCTATAATTAACATTTCTAGGGATATTGTACTACCAGGTTTTACGACGCGCATATGAATCTGGACAGAGTGAATTTGGATCTGAGTACGGCAAAGGAGTTGGGTGTGGCGAGCAAAGAGGATTTGGTCGACCTTTTAAAGACAGGGGAGCTTGTTGTCGTCGACCGCAGGACGGGCAAATTTCTCACAGAGCTTTTCGGCATTGCCCTCCCTACCCCTGAGAAGGTCTTGGAGACGGTTGCGCAACCACGGACTTGACAAAAAAATTCGAGGGGGCCCCGAATAAAATTATGTGAAGGATAGAATACAATAACTCCTCTTTCATCAAAACTTTTTTGATTAACAAATGTCTGCCTCTGTTGGTTGCCAGACCCAGAACGCCCTGAGGGGCCCGCAGGATATGCTCACCATGTCTCCTCGTGAGGTATCATTCTTCCGTGCTGTTTACTCCCGTCACACCAATTTCGCCTCAGGTGAGGCTGAGCAGGCGACGAACAACACCCCGGCCTTTGGACGTTCTAACATCCAGACCACCGTGGCTCGTGCAGGCGACCTGCTGAGCCAGATGTACATTACTGTCGATCTTCCCCGCATCACGTACGCCAACAACAACTCTGATTTCAGCATCACTAACGGCCAGTTCACCTCGTGGACTAATGGCATTGGCTATGCAATGATTGAGGAGATCTCGGCCATGATCGGACAGCATGAGTTTGACACTCAGAGCGGCCGTTTCATGTACATGCGAGAGCTCGTCAGCCGCAAGCCTGGCCATAAGCTCACTGAGGAGGTTGGCCTGTATGACAATCTTGCTCAGGCTGCAATCCACTCCCTTGTTCCTCAGAAACTGCACATTCCGCTGCAGTTCTGGTTTAACAATTGGCTGGAGCAGTCCCTCCCTATGATCGGTCTCTACTGGCACGAGCTCCGTATGGACCTTTCTCTCCGTAGCGCGTCTGACCTTTTCCAGACTGGCTGGGCCGCAGTTCTGCCCGGCGGCAACGCAGCAGCTCTCCCCACTAACTTTGATGAGCTGCACTACCTCTGCAACTTCCAGTACCTCGACCGTCCGGAGCGCGCAATGTTTGCGAACCAGAAGCTTGAGCAGATCTTCGTCCAGGTCCAGTACCTCGGTGAGGAGAGCTACCTGGCGACCGACACCTACAAGCAAGTCAACATCCGTTGGAACCAGCCTGTCACCGACACTATGTGGGTGTTCCAGTCCGAGGATAGCATCAATGCCAACAATTGGCTGGACTTCTCGGGTGTCCGATTTGCTCCTATCATCGCAGGAGCAGGGGCGCCTTTTACCTTCCCAGCCCAGAGCATGCATGCACCGCCGTACAAGTCGGCGCAGATCTTCCTGAATAACAACCAGCGTACCGTCAAGCTTTCTGTTGAGAACCTGTCGACCCTGCCGGCGCAGCGTGGCCATTACCGTGTTCCCCACGGCAAGTTTGTTGGCACGTACCCGTTCGGTGTTGAGGTTGATGGCCTGCTCCACTCTGGCTCTGTGAACTTCTCGCGTATGGATACTGCCTACGTCCGCTTTGAGCTGTGGGGCACCACTGCTCCGGCGTGGTCTTATGACCCGACGAACAACCAGGTTGCGACGCCGCTGCCGTGGTCTCATGCTGGACGTATCCACATTTATGCGCGTAACTTCAACCTGTGCAAGCTGTCTCTCGGCATGCTGGGTGTGAAATTCGCAGCGTAAATTGGTGTGTGGTGTTTGAGATATGTACTGTATCTTGTGGACAAATACAATACATGTCGTTTTTTATTGAAAAGTCAATCATGTCTTTCCCTTATGGAATAGCGAGTTTGTATGGTTTTATTTCTCCACGGATCATACTGTCTTCAGGTTTCGTTCTTTTGGTTCTGGATATTGAAATAGTAGTGGCATCAGTGTTGTTCCAAATGCACCTATTAGTTCCGTAGTCGTCCGAGTAGCACCGCAAATTCCATTGTCCGTAGATTAACTTTGAAACATATAAACTATATCCAAGATTTTCTCCTCTAGTGCAGGCAGTGCTCTTCAAGAAGCAGAGACAACACAAACCACGCTTGACATTTAGAAAGTCTATCCCTTCAGGATCCACCCCACCACGAGATAGAACGTCCTTGCCACAGAGCTTGCACATCTCAACCATTTTGTTCTCTTTTTTTTATGTTACGTCAGTGTTTTTTCAGATAAAAAAAACCAATGGGTAACAAGGTCAGCAAACACAAGGATCTTCTCGCATTTGTCTGCTCCGGGCATCCAAGACTCGGTGATGGTGCCGCAGCCAGTCTATTAGACGAATCTCTTCGTCGCCACATCTGCAGGATGGCCGCTATTGAACCTCGTTTGAAGCTGCCGGCGACGGTGTGGGAGCCAGTCTATGGTTTCAAGGCGTTCGAACTCGACATGACGTGCCGTGGCTTCCAGTATGCTGTTGGTTGCACATACACAATGTCGCCGAGGTCGCTCGAGATGTGTGAGACTGGCTTTCACTTCTGTCGCATACCTACCGACGTGAAAAAGTACTATGATGTGGGGATGGACAAGTGCCGTTTTGCGCGTGTACAAGCAGACGTCCTGGTTTACGACGGCACTGCCAAGAGCGTCTGCAGCCAAATCACCATACTGGAAATGCTTACATGGGATCAGCTCGAGGAACGCATGCCGAGCAAATTGATCCGGGTCAACCACGAGGAGAATATTGTTCAGCAAGAACAGTACAAAAACGGTATTTTGAGCAACGGCGCCGATGGATCTCCTGCAATATCTGGCAGCAATGGTCTCGAAGTCTACGTGGACTCAAAAGGACTGATCCACAGAGACGGTGGCCCCGCAGAGGTCTGTCTGTCCGAGGGAATTTCGGTGTACCGCTTGCACGGCCAGATTCACCGCGACGAAAAAGAGGGACCAGCTGTAATTTCGCCTCATGGAGTGGAGTACTACTTTGGTGGCGTGCGCCACAGAAATTGTGGTCCAGCAATTATAAGAAGAGCGACAATCGGCTTTGGCGATCAGTGCGTT
>JARLHW010000134.1 GCA_031292075.1 Desulfosporosinus sp. | reverse complement strand
CATGATAACACTTCTTTCTTGGTTGATTTGGCTAGACACTTAATTATACCAAGAATCCTGTATTCATGCGGATTTTTGCAATATTTCCATCTCTTTTCAGGTCGAAATTTCGCGGGTTTTATGGGTGCGAAACTTCAGTTAATATTAACCCTAGCGTACAAAATACTACGCCAATTATTTGCTTAAGCGCAAATCCTTCTTTGAAAAACAGTATCCCTATGGGGATCAGCATTATTGCCAGAATAATATTAGCGACTAAAGACCCAACACTGATGTTCCACCCTACCCTGTAGGCAAAAAGATATCCCAATTCAAGGCCAATAATCGTAAAACCAAGGGCAAAGCTCGTCCAATTTAAGTCATTAAAGGATTGGAGAAATCCTTTATCCGTTTTATAAAATTGCGCGGCAATAACCATCAAAATTGCTGCAGTCAAATATGTAACAAGCATCGCCGTAAAGGGGTTAACATTCTGCGGTGTTGATTTTTGACACACATTATACACGATATTTGACACTACGATAAGTACAATAGGAAACGCGTAGTTAAACATAAATCAACCTCATTTATTCTATTTTTGAACTCCATCGGCCCAAAAACGTTCGATTGTTTTACGGATATTATCGGTAGTCGCTACATAACATATCTTTTTCCATTCTTCAGGAAACAACTTCTTATACGAGGCTAGAGAGAAACGTTCATCAATAAGCAGCACGATACCCCTGTCTTCTTCCGTTCGAATGACTCGTCCGACTGCCTGTAATACCTTGTTTAGGCCTGGGTACATATAGGCAAATTCATATCCCTGCCGGCTTGTCGTATCGTAGTAGGAACGAATAATCTCTCGTTCTAGACCAATCTGGGGCAACCCGACTCCGACAACGATCACCCCGGAAAGCCGATCCCCAATAAGGTCGATGCCTTCGCCAAAGATCCCACCCATTAGTGCAAATCCGACCAGCGTTTGATCGGGGTTGACAGCAAACATTGCCAGGAATTCTTCCCGTTCCTTTTCTGCCATACCAGAAGTTTGGCAAATTACACTAACGTGTTGATATTGTGCCCTAAACTCAAGGTAGACCTTGTGCAGATAATCATACGACGGAAAATAAACGAGATAGTTTCCCTCTTTGTGTTCAATAGCGGTGGCAATAACTTCGGCGACCTGATCATACGTTATCCCACGCTGTTTGTATTTGGTGGAGATGCGATCGTTAATAAGCAGACAAAGATTCTCTACAGGAAACGGAGACCCCAATTTTAGTTTATAAGACATCTCCTCGCCACCTAAAACATTCATGAAATACTCCATCGGGCTCAAGGTCGCCGAAAATAGCACTGCGGCCCGCCCTCTTCCCAAGGCTTCCCTCAGTCGCACGGAGGGATCAAGGCAAAACAATTTCACTCTAAAATCATCCCGAACCTGCTGCAGGAAGGTGACGTATCGCTCATCATAACTGTCCGCAGTTCTGATAAAACTTAACGCTTGGAAATACTGTTCAATAAGTTGTTCGCGCCAAACGAGCAGTTGATCGTTCGTTTTGAAAAACTGTTCAGCTGCTTTGACAAAGTGTCGCAACGCTTGGATCAGTTTAGTAGGAGGCTCCTTAGTCACACACTCTCCGCTTCCGCCGGCTTCTGTACATCGTTTCTTCTCTTTGACCAAAGCAGAGTTAACTTTAGTAAGGCTTTTCGTCAGCCTAAGGTCAGCCTCTTTCGTGAGCCGCTTAAGCAACAGCCAAGACTCCTTACCAAGCTCAGCTGAAAACATATCTCGAGCCCGTTCTACCAGGTTGTGTGCTTCATCCACCAAAAAGGTGTACTCTCCCCCATCGAGGAAAAATCGCCTTAGATAAACACGCGGATCAAACACGTAATTATAATCACAAATCACCACATCCGCCCAGTTCGCCATTTCCAAGGAAAATTCAAAGGGGCAAATAGAATGCTTGTGAGCATAGTCCTCGATCACCTGACGTGTCCAAGCTTCCTCCCCAAACACATCCTCCACCGCCGCTCGCACCCGGTCATAATACCCCTTGGCAAAAAAACATTCCTCTGGCAAGCATGCTGCCTCAGGAAGAAAACACAGTTTGCGTTTAGCCGTTAAGGTAAGCCGTTTTATCGCTAAACCTTGCTTTTGTAAATCATTCATAGCTTTCTCGGCAACCGTTCGGGTAATAGTTTTCGCCGTTAGATAAAAGATTTGCACGGTTAACCCTTCTGCCATAGCCTTCAAGGCTGGAAACAAGGTACCCATGGTCTTTCCGATCCCTGTGGGGGCTTGGGCAAACAGTTTTTGGCTTTCTTTGACGGTCTTGTAGACCGCTATAGCAAGTTCCCTTTGTCCTGGTCTGTAAGTTCCGAACGGAAATTGCATCGTGCTAATAGTAGCATTCCTTACGAGCGACCACTCCTGCAGTTGCCGTGCCCACGTCAGATAACGTTTTACCAAACCAATAAAAAATTCCGACAACTCCGCCAAAGAAAACCTCCTAGAGAATTTCTTAGTCTGAGCAGTATCGAGCTGAAAGTAGGTAAGCTGAGTTTCCATTGTTTCTAAGCCTTCTTGCACAGCGTACATAAAGGCATAACACTCAGCTTGAGCCCAGTGCAAATCACTAAAGGATTCATCGATAAGATCTAAGTCCAATGAGGTGGTTTTAATTTCATCGATACAGGCACCAGATTCTTTCTTAATAATGCCATCAGCACGCCCCTTGATTTCTAGGCCAAGCTCCTCTTGAAGATAGATATAACTCAGCGTTACTTCCGGCACGTACTCCGCGCCGCTTGTTTTCTGAATCATTTGATGAGCTTTGATCCCCTCTTGGGCCCGTGAAACCCCGATTGAACCCGGTTGCAAATCTCCATGCATGAGCACAAACTCAACCAAATTTCGTACTGATACCTTAATCGTTGTCACTGTTCAGATCCTTCCCGAAACAAAGTTACCCTTTCATTATAACCAGTGGCAGCCAGTTTGGCTTACCTTTTTAAGGTTTTCTTAAGGTTTGTCTAGTAAGCTATTATTACCCCATTAGGCACTAGGATTAATTGAACATAGCTAGTTGAGAAAGGAGCTATCACTGATGCGTTATTCGACAGGATTATCAGACTCATTATTTGGAGAAAAGATCACACTCCAAGGATCTGACGAAAAGGGGAATATAGTTAAACTTAAAGTAACAAAAAAATGGCTTGATCAGGCGCAAGGAGAAGGTAAACCTTCTTCCCCTAAACAAGTTAGTGAACTCGTAGAAATCAGAACCCCCACTCATAAAAGTGGAGGTTCCGGAAGTGCTAAAGGTGCTTATTCTCGCTCACTATTCTAACTTAACCACCTTGAAGCTGTTCTCTTGTACGAACCAAACCTGTGGAAATGATGTGGGAAGGACCCAATAGCTAATACCACGGAGGTTGTAGCCCTTAACGAGGTTAAACTTCGCTTGAATGCTGCGAGCATCTTCAAACCATACTTCGTGCAGTCGGCCGAGTTCGTCCGTATACCTAAAAAATGGAGATTGAGATAACTTATCAAATTGAATGGAAGTGTTATAACGAGCGGCCAACTGAATTGCGTATTGAGGACTGAAAGTGCGAGCATACGGACCACCCTTTATAAACGGCAGTGTCCAATCACGAGCATACAACGCTATACCAACCATAATTTTATTAAGGGGAATGACAGTAACTGCATAATCAAGAACACGCCTTACCATGTTAAGGGGAGCAATGGCCATCGGAGGACCGCCCGCCCAACCCCATTCGTAAGTCATGAGGATCACAAAGTCTAGGAGTTGACCATGAATCGAGTAATCGTGAGCTTTATATAAGAGACCTCTTTGAGTAGATGATAATTTTGGAGCTAAGGCACTTGAAACCGAATAACCTTGAGGGTGTAAACGATTGACTAGCTGCCTGAGAAAGTGGTTATACCGTTCCCAATCTTCAGAAGGAACGTATTCAAAGTCGATATTAAGACCTCTATAACCTTTTAAGGTTATAGTACTCAAAATATTATTTATAAAAACTTCCCGCACAGAATCATTGTTAAGGATCACATGGGCAATATCCGAATTAAAGCCTTTGTCATCAATGTTGGTGATACTCATGAGTGGCGAAACTTTTTTTAACCGCGCGATATTTAAAACTCGAAGATCATTTAAGCCTTTGAGGCTGCCATCGCTATTAACCTTATAGCTGAAAGGACTTAAGTAAGTTAAATCGTTTCCTACTTGATCAATCATGCTCTGACCGGCATTTCCAAGATTTATTAAATAGGCATTAACTTCTTTAGGCGGAAGGGACTCTGACGATATAATAGATTTTTGTCCTCTTCTAATATGATTAAACTTGGTAAATTGGTTTGCTTGAGGAATTACAAGTGCCTGGCCAGTGACTAAAGTATCCGAGCCAGATAAACCGTTGGCCGCAACGATCTGCTGAACAGTCACCCTGTAACGGTTGGCGAGTGCCCACAACGTTTCTCCGCTCTGTACCTCATGAATATCCATGCTTTGCTGTCCCCTTTGCAGAAGTGTGGCTAGGATATTGGTATTCCAGACGTTTCAATTTGTTACCCTTAGCAGATTATATTAATTCCAGCTCCCATATCCTCCCTTTCTAGGATTGTGGAGCATTTTTTCATTTTACCAGTACCAGTACCCGTACTCCTTAACCTTATCTTAACAACTTCGTCATAAAATACGCAGATATTATACTTTTTTGGAGAGTATAATTAAGAACCATAAGCACTTTGCGGAAAGAGATGAGTTTAAGTTGAGTATGAACTTATGAACAAGGTAACTAAACTTAAAAGTCTAAAAACAACTGAAAGTATTTCAAGTAGACTTCCATTTTTAGATCGAACCCGGGGCCTAATTATGGTTTTTATGGCGCTAGACCATGCCTTGTTCTTCTGGAGTAGTGGACGCATTAATAATGAGGGTTTACCACTTTTAATCAAGGGCGCAGTAACTTTCAACCCACTTGGCTTCTCAAGCGCTCTAGCTTTAATTGTTATGTTCTTATCTAGTATCTGTGCACCCGGTTTTTTCTTCATTGCCGGCTATGTGCTTGCTCTATCCATCAAAAAGCGTGAATTAAAGGGTCTTTCCAGTTCCGGTATCAACCATCATTTATGGCGTAGAGGAATGCTCCTGATCGCGTTTCAAGTGCTGATTGCTTCTCCGGCCTTTAATCTCCCCCTGTTCCTGCAAACCAAATCGCTTTCCCTCTTAACCTGGGGAACATTTTTTTCCATGAGTGTATTATCCGCTATAGGTATTGGGTTCTTCTTTCTTTCACTTGGACGCCATATTTCCCCTTGGAAACTTTTCGGAATAGTCGGACTCCTCTACGTATTGAGCCAACTGTTTCTTCCCGGTTTCACCTCTAACTACCCACTCCACCATTCCATAGAGCAGGCCTGGTCGACGATGCTGGTTTTACCAATTCCTTTTTCGCCCACAGCCTTAGTGAATAATAACTTTCCCGTCATCCCTTGGCTATTACCAATGTCTCTTGGTTGGCTGTATGGACACACCTACGCGCAGCTGCGGGGGATTGCCTACGAAGCCAGAAGATTCGCTATCTCTGGTTTTAGTAGTCTCGCCCTGTTTTTTCTTCTCCGTTTCGCTGGCATCGGAGATTACCTTCATCCTGATGGCACATTTCAAGGCTTTTTCGGCCTTTCTAAATACCCCCCGAGCCCAGACTATTTTCTCCTTTATCTCGGTCTTGTTTTCTTATTGCTTTTCGTATTTTATAAGCTGCCTCAAACGTCAAAGATCGGCAGGATATTAGAGGACTTTGGTCGGGTTCCACTTTTCTTTTACAATACCCATCTTTGGCTCTACGCCGCAGTACCTGCACTAATCTCAAATTTTAATGGGTACTCTCTGACATTTGGAATTGCGGTCTGGTTAATAGGCTTGTTAATCCTTTATCCTCTCTGTCGTTGGTATTCATCATGGCGTTCTTCCGCCAAAATTCAGCCCTCAAAACTCATTCGAAAATCAAGGCTCGTTCGTCGCAAAGCCTGTTCATCGAACATACACTTTTGGAAAGGATTGAGATAGCACAGATGATCTCTTCTATTGATTCTAGAGCAATTAGAACGATTGGCTGGCCAAAGAAATACTTTTTACAACTATGCCTGATTGCCCTAGTTGTATATGTTCTTGTTGCTCCAAACCGTTCTGCCCATTACTCCTATCTTTTACTAGTCATGGCCTTTTGGAGAGTGCAACATGATCGTCACCCAGTTTCTTGGCAACGATTCTTATGGCTCGGAATCCCCTTAGTTCTCTTCCCGATCTTAATGTGGCAATATTTCCCTCCCTTCTGGAATGAAGTTGTTTATTGGCAACTCGGGACTAGGACCCATCTTTTGGATTTAGATGCACTTTTCAAGGCTATACCCGGTAACAACGGCTGGATGTTTCGAGTGATCCAAACGCCATGGTTGACAAGCTATTTCCGTTGGATTTATGCCAATGGCTTTACCCTACCCGTGCTTATACCTGTTTTTCGTTCCTTTCTAAGCAAGGATTCTCTAAAAATGATCCGTTATAGTTTGTCAGCTCATGTATTGCAATTTATTTTAATTTTTCCCTTTTATCTTACAATTCACGTGAATGAAGTCTGGTATGTTCTTGGGCAACCCGATGGCATGGCTCGTCATCTTTCGTCAGCTGATGCAGCTGTGGTCGTTGTTAATTGTTTTCCTTCAATGCATACTTCGATAGCCTTCGCAATGCTTTTGCTGGCCTGGAGAGAAAAGGATCCTTTATTCCGCTGGGTTTGGACACTTTTTTGTCTCTCGATCATTTATTCTACTCTATATCTTGAAATTCATTGGGTTACTGATGTCATAGCAGGAATTTTCTTGGCCTTAGCCGCGGTTAAACTAGGAGACTGGATAATTGCCAAGGCAGGGGCAAAGGTTCTCACGTTCGTCGGTCAACTCATCCCCCGTAGCCAATTTACTACGCGTTTTGACAAAGAACTCAACTAAAAGACCATAAGAAGTAAAGAGAGTGGATCCTGATTGCAGGATCCACTCTCTTTACTTCTTAAGAAATTTCTCTTACTTAGACTTACTTAGGCGCGGTAAATCCCAGAATTCCTTCTTGAGCGGAACTTCATAAGTAATCTTAGTATAGATCTCTTTGTCATACGTTTGACCTTTCAAAAGATCAACTAGAAAACGTTCACCATTACTTTTATTTTCAATAACGACCATACGACTGGGATTGCTCTGTGGTCTTTCCAAATCTAAAATCTCCTTATCTTCAATGAAATTTATATTTCTTTTGCCCTTTCTTTACTATTCTATAAATTCGAAGTGAATTCCTGCTATTACAACAAGAGATTTACCTATATCATTACCAACCTAGCAATAAAATAACATTACCAATCATTTCTTTGCGTTTTTACAGGAACCGAAAGTTATTCTTTTTGATCCTAACTCGTATTCACCTTTTTCATGAGCCTTGCATGGTATTCGTTTAAAACTGCATCCAGCTTTTGGCTTGCTTTAATGACTTCAGGATCAGAGTATGATTTACCCTCTTTGACTTTGATCATATTTAAGCGTAATTCCTCGATTTCTTTGATTAATTCCTCGATTTCAGACATACACTATCTCCTCGTCCATTTGCCAGGAATCGCTCGTTTAACTAATAGCTAAAAAACCCCCTCGTTCGGAGGGGGAGTAAAGGTAATTGCCAACTATCTATTAAAATTATTCTAAAAGAAATTTGTTATAATTTTGTGACCTTAGTATGGAGAAAATGTTAAACCTTATAAAGGGAATTCTAGATCTATACAAAACCTCGGTGATTCGTCTTAAAAAATAGAACACTGGTTAGGCATTAACAAAAAAATAAGAAGTCAATTTCAAGCTCATTAAAAAGAGACGTATCCCTTGAAATATGTTTTAATTGTTAATTACTACAAAAACAAAAAAACATAACAAAGGATACAGAAATATGATACTTGGTATTTT
>JARLHW010000133.1 GCA_031292075.1 Desulfosporosinus sp. | reverse complement strand
TCTTTGGTTGCTCATTCTTAGTGTCTTATATTAGTAGAAAAGATTTCTAATAATAGATATTCTGACGCACTTAGACCGCTTTCGTATTTTTCTTGGTGGCCTTTTTTTTCTGGGTCTTAACGGGAGTCTCCTCTTTGCGTGGCCTACCTGGCTTACCTGTACGAACCTTACCCGCTTTGGCTAGGCGCTCCGTATACCTATCTGCCTGTTTCGATCTATAGCACGGTAGGCACATGACATAGCGCCATTGCGATTCACCTTTCTTATCCAGCTCCGGAGCTATACCCAGGCAGTCCTCACTATACTCGTGCTGGCATTTACGCTTTCCGATGGGAGCACCGTACTTGGCCTCATGAGCGGCCTTCAGCCGCTTCAATGCCTCTTTATCTGATTTGCTGGTCATGTTCTTTCTTGTAGTACACTACTATAGTTTACTACATTGAAGCCGTAAGCTTGAACGCGGATTAAGGTTTACCTTTGTCCAGTTCGGCGAATGCAGACTCAATTATGCCATCGAGCATCTTGTAAGATCCCGGCGGCATCTCTACTTGCAGTGTACCAGTTTCCTCTTCTACGTATACCACCTTCATCGGCACACGCACCCACTTCCTTTTGGGATCATCAGGTACCACATGTACAGGTACCGTCCTAGCTCGCTCGGTAGTGCTGCTCATCTCTTCTGATTCTATACTATACATTAATTGTTAATCTTTTAAACGCGCTTAACAATTATTCTGGTTTATTTACTCCTCATCGAACTTCTCTGGCTTGTTTATGTACTTCTTGATAGAGATCATCATTCCGTGGAACTCCCGCTTCTTATGGCTCTTGAGAAATACCTTGGTTTAACTACCTGTAGTGCCTCGGCCTCGGTAAGAACAGCAGGTATTCATATGGGTGCATCAGTACATAGATGCTGGAGTAATGGTCAGGTAGGATGTGGTGACGCTGTTCGGCCATCGCACTTTTCAGTGCAAGAGGCAGAACCACCTCATCATGTAACCGCCAGAAATCCGCTGGTGCGATCCGCGGGCACATCATACGGTTTTGGTTCTCCGGTGAACTCACCCAGGCATTTATTACAGCGGCCGTAATATCACGGCTGACGTTCCAGACCGCCTGAAACTGTTCATCTTTTGAAGTGAGTTTGTAATGCATCTCGAGTGGGCACCCTCCAACGCACACTCCACTGTCCACCTTAACGCAAGGTACCAGCTCGGCACCATTCCGCACATCAGCGTACTGCTTGAGCTGGGCCATGAAAGCGGCTATACCGAGCCTGTTGAAATGGCTTGTGATTCTAACAGCATCATCGTATTTTGTGCTCCCCTCGTTGACGGAGGCGAGAGACACTGTCATATTGGATGGAGTGGGGTAGGCCTCCATGATTTCATCGAGAGATTGTTCAACTTGCGGCTTCAACAAGTTGAACCGGATGTGCCAAACATCCAGCTGTATCGTAACTTTGTAGACCTCGATCTTTGATGTGAAAATACCCATGGTAATGATTCTATACTATACATTAATTGTTAAGCTTTATAGTGTATAATCTCTCATGTGATATTGTTTGTAGATCTTTGGATGCATCAGTAGATAGATCTTATTC
>JARLHW010000132.1 GCA_031292075.1 Desulfosporosinus sp. | reverse complement strand
AATGATAATTCCCGTTTTCGGCGGGCTTTTGTGGTCGGCTTTTGGATATCAAGCAGTATTTATAGGCGCAGCCGTTATCGCATTCCTCAACTTTATACTTTCACGCAGAATTAAGATTGAGGTTGATCCCGCCATTAAAGCAGAATAAAACATATTTGGCGATAGCTTTTTCGATTCTGTCCAGTTGCCTCGCTGCGATGTCAGGGGCAAGTAAAGTGAAAGCAATATAATCATATATTGCCTTCAAGTCGTTTTCCATTCGTTATGAGAATAGTATTTTGTACTTCATATCCCGTAATTCTTTCGAATATCTGCGAAAACTTCTGATGCCGGTCTAACATTACCCTGTATGAAATCAGTGTATCCTTTTTCTATTTCCGCATTCAATTCTTCTTTACTCAAATTTGCAATACTTGGGAGTTTTGCCTCCGGCATCAAGGGCCTAAGAAAATGAAGCGAGTGAGCTAAAATCACTTGCTTCATTTTTGATGGCTTACATGATGGAAACCGCCAGAACCAGCAGCATTTTGCCATAATGCTCCTGCATCATGGTCAGCTTTGAGTTCCTGACATCCTCTGAATCGGTAGGTTCCACGCTCAGCAGTGAGGATAGCAGCAGTCCCCCTACCCAAATTGCCTTTCCAAATACCCCACGGCAAAGGCTGGATCATCAAAGGCAAATTTGATTTCCTTTTTGCTCCCATTTCCTGCTACAAGTATCAAGCTATTGTTCTTTGTTGCCATACCACTCTTCTTATTAAGTTTTGATTCGTCCTTTATTAATTGGCTTTTGCCAATCATCATTAACCTTAAATCTTTACCGTCTTCTTCATCACAAACCCCGGCAAAGGCTCCTTCATCTTCCAAACTATGCTGATTGGTGCTGAACCATAGTGGCTTTGAAAATCCGCAAATCCAAGACAAGTAAAGGGAGAGGCAAATGCTCCCTCTTTCTTATACTCTCTCACAAAAAACAACACATTCCCACCACTGGCTACCTGGTTAAGATACCTCCGCCCTGTCAGCGATTCCTCCGTCGTTCGACTTTGAGACTGCCAATGAAATAGCTCTTCATTAATGGAATAATCCTGATACATGGTTGACGGAGAATAGTCCTTTTCCGACTTGTTCAAGGTCACGAAAAAGACGTCCAGCTTCTTCTCAGCTAGGTAGAGAACTCCCTCTCGAAATGAACTCCTCTTTTGTTCCGTATGTCTTCCCAGAGCCACTAAAATCTGATCAAAGGTATAAGCACAATATAAGTCGAGTGGGTATTCATCCTCAAATCCAACCAAAGGCTTATCCACGAAATCGATATTGCCGAACTGATAGTCCAGCAAATCCATCAGTTCTTGGTAAAGCCGTGGATCATTAATGGCCCAATAAATCGCTTCTTCAATTGAAACAAACCTCTTGCCCAGATCACCAAGCCCCTTACCCCATAGGGTATAGTGAAGCATAGTTAGCATTGTCCGTTCTACCGTGGTCAAAGAATGCAATAAAGAACCTTGACCTAAAAGAATCAGCGGTAGGATCTTCTGCATAAAACCAATCCAGCGTCTGGAATTTACAAAAGATAATCTTCCTAGTGCTGAGGCAAGCAATCGTTCTCGCTCTATATCTACCTGATAGCCCTTCAGTAAACCAGCCTGAGACGCCAGTCCCACTACAGTCACTTTTTTGCTATAGACATCTTGGGGTGTTACATGGTAACCCTCGAAAAACTCCCTGACCTTAAGCTGATGTTTGACTTCTATAAGATCATAAAGCTTGCTGATCAAATTTCGCTTAGTATTAACCGCATCTCGGATGTTCTCCAAAATGTAGTCCTGAGCCTGTTTTTCCAATTGAATCGAGCAACCTCTAGGCACATTGGCAAAACCTGTCTTAACTTCCTGCTCAATGGTTTTTCGAGACTTAGATAACAAGGCTTTAAAACGGTCTTCAAAGGAATACTTCTGATGTGCTTGTCCGACAAAATCCAATACCGTCAGCGCTTCTTTCCCTTCGCAGAGCCTTAGCCCCCGACCTAACTGCTGCAAAAAGACGGTTAAGCTTTCCGTCGGCCGCAGAAAAAGAACTGTATTCACTTCAGGAATATCAATTCCTTCATTATATATATCCACTACAAAAACAAAGGTGATTTCCTTCGTTACCAGGCGCTGTTTCACGCTATCCCTCACAGCGCTCTCCGATTCCGCGACTAGAAATTCTGAGGGAATCCCCGCTTTGTTAAAAGCCCGAGCCATAAATTCAGCATGCTTTTTACTTAAGCAAAAACCAATTCCGATAATTTCGGAACGATCCAAGACAATAGCGTTCCATGGCGTCGATAGTATAACCCACTCGTTTTTCAGCAATCGCTTTTTCGAAAACATAGAGGTTCTCTAGTTCTCGCTCATCGTATTTTCCAGCGACCCATTGAACCTGACTAAGGTCAACATTGTCTGTCACCCCAAAATAATGAAAGGGACTGAGCAATTTACGCTCAATGGCTTCCCATAACCGGATTTCAGCAGCAACTCTGCCCTCGAAATAAGAATAGATGCTTCGTCCGTCCGCTCTCTCTGGAGTTGCTGTCAGTCCAAGTAACACCTTTGGTTTATAATACTCTAAAAGTTCTTGGTAAGATGGGGCGGCGGCATGATGGAATTCGTCAATCACAATATAATCACAGAAATCAGGCGAAGTAACCGCTGTTAAATCCATAGAGTTAAAGGATTGGATGGAGACAAATAAATGATCAAAGCTATCCGGCTTTACCCCTCCTACCATCATGGAGCCAAAGTTGAGATCCTTGAGTATCCCTCGAAAGCAAGCCAGACTCTGACTTAATATTTCCTTTCGGTGGGCGACAAAGAGCAGTTTGTATGTTCTCTTCGGATTTGCCCTGCAAAAATCTCGGTAATCAAAGGCAGCGATGACTGTTTTACCCGTACCCGTTGCCGCAACGACCAGGTTTTTAAACGAGTGGTGGACTTCCCGTTCAGCCTTCAATCTGTCCAGAATTTCTTGCTGATAATAGTATGGTTTCAGATCAAAGTGAAACGCTAAGTCATTGACTTCATCCTGACTGCTCCTTCGCTCAGACCTCAACGCTTTTCTCAAACGCTCAGAATCAAGGGCTGCAATAAAGGGCGTAAACTCAAGATTATTCCAATACCCTTCAAAGGTGGCCCGGATTTTCTCCAGAATATCCCCCGAGTCATATTGGGATAGCTTAATATTCCATTCTAATCCGCTGGTCATGGCTGACTCAGAGATATTCGACGATCCGATATAAACCGTACTGAAGCCGGTATCCCTCCAAAAGACATAGGTTTTAGCGTGAAGACGAGTCCTTTCAGTATCATAGGAAATATGTATTTCCGTATTGGTCAGTTTACTGAGCTGTTCGACGGCTTTAAAATCCGTGGCTCCCAGATAGGAGGTAGTGATAACCCGCAGTTTACCGCCGCCCATTGTAAACTTAGTCAGCTCATTGATGATCAACCGCAAGCCGCTCCACTTGATAAAGGAAACGAGAAAATCAATTCTGTCGCTGCTCAAGATTTCCTTTTTAAGTTCTGAGATCATACTCGGCTCATGGACCGCCCCAGTAAAGAGAGAGTTTTCTGAGATAGAAGTCTCTGGTCTTACGATTTTTTCAGCGGCAGGTAAGGCTTTTGCTTTGCTTGCTTTCTTGTCTACCAGGGCTAATAAGATCTGGGCATCCTGACTAATTAGGAAACTCTCAACTCGTTTTAAGGTATCCTGATCCTTTTTGAAGCTAAAGCTCCCTTTCTGAATACACTCGGCTATGTACTGTAAGATACCATTACACAAATTGACACGGTCTCTGACGACAGAGACCCCATCTTCGATATATTCAAAAATTTCGCGTAGAATTTTCGTTAGGTATTCTGCCAGAATCTTAGAAGACTCAGCCGAATCCAGGGGCTGAGTATCTTTTATGATAAGTTGCTGATCCACTTTATTTAGGTTTTCGTTGATGATTCCGTTAATGATTTGCTCGTATAGGCCATAGATGATTTTGGACATGATTCACCTCAAATTCGGGACTGGTATTAGTTAAGTTTTTATGTGCTAAGAATATGGATTATGTAGAAACAAAACAAAATGAAAAGGTATTTAATGTTTATAACTTAAAGTTAAATGAATAGGGTCAAATATGCCCTTTTTTCAGAACATAAAGAATGCTCTTGAAAGAAGGTTAAATTTTTAATGGGTATTTATGAAATTGCAAAAATTTTATTGAAATACTGATAAGAGTATTTGGTAACGTGATGTACGATATAAGGATTTGGGGAGGTTTCTCCAAAGGTTGGATAAAATAAAATGAGACCGTCTCCTATACTAAAGATAAAGTGCGTTTAGTTCAAAGTGACGTAGCTATCATTGCAGGGGCAGAGGTTTATGAAACTTTTAAGTTTGATGATATAAAAAAACAACACCTGAGAAGTTAGTTAATGAAGATAGTGGTCGTCTTTAAGAAAAGTTCAATGGTTACGCTAGAATTTCTCAAGCAGGTGGGAGAGATATATGGGTTAAAGAAAGTTCCGTAATATATCCTGGAATAGAATAATTTTGCTCCTATAAAACGTATGAGGAGAACTTCTCGTTATCCTACTTTTTACGTTTTAACCTAATTTATCTTTGATTACCATTATTATCCTAACAGGAATATGGACAACGGGAACCTAGCCGTTTACGCAAAGTTACTACGCTTAGGTGCTTTGTGTAAATTGAAAGAGATGCTTATTTTTTTACAACAGATATCCATATCTCGCAATATTCTTTAGTATTATCAGCAACCCCATATATTTCAAGCTCGCCACAGATTCCATGCTCATACCCTGATGATGGAAACCATTCAGTATAAATACGCTTCCACAATGCCTGAACAAACTTTGATGTGTCTTCAATTTTATATTCTTTAGTAGTAAAAACTGCCCAGGTTGCCGCAGGTATTTCAGCAGAAGTAAATCCAGATGGTACTCCGCTTTCAGGAGTAAAGGCACATATCATATATGGGAATGTGCTGTCCCCCGTCTCACGATAAGAATAGCAATAGGTAAAGCTTTGATATGATCTCCACTTTTTCCCCTGCTCCACACAGTGCATGAGACTTTCGTGCTCACACTGCGTTCCATCAATCTAAAACTACTTCCTTATATCACAATATTACCTACTTTTACTCTGAATTTATTCACTTTGGCTATCTGCTTTTTAGACAGTTCAAGTTTCGCCAGTATTTGATGAATGGTATCGGCTTTGGTTGCATGTATCACTCTGTGAATCTCAGGAGAAATTATGACTAGATTACTGTATTTATCATCTCCACCGGCATTAATTGGAATGATATGATGGCAATGGAAATCATTTACCTCTAATCTCTCACCGAGTACTCCACACTTTCCGCTTTGGGCAGAGAATAGGGATATTCGGTTGTCATTATACTCAATACTTCGCTTGGTTACTGGATTTTTAGTGAGGTATATAAATTCGAAGTCTGATATACTTTCGATCTGTTTATGAATGAGTTTTCTTCCTTTTGGTGTAAACTTATTTACCTTTTTGGAGAAACACATTGCATTTTTAGTTTTACATGCTGACATTGGGAATATGATCGAACTATTGATATATGTCTTCTGCCTATCATATCCCTTGTACTTTTCCAAGTATATCTTGCTAGGAGAACCCTTATTGGTGGTAAATGACTTCCACCTGATTTTAATGATCCTATCAAGACAGTATCCGATTTTTGAGAAATCTAGGTTGCAATGTGTTGCTATACGATAGTAATTTTGGGTCCCAAGAACATAAGAATTGTAGAGACTTATGTTCTTGGTTGTGGGATTCTTTTGGATTTTCTTAATAAGTTCTTTTCCTTTGGCTATTATTTTCATAACAGCCGTAGGTTTAATTCTTGAGTTAGCGACTCGCTTAATACCCTTAACAACTGCTTTGATGGAGAATCCAAGGAATTCTGAGGGTTTTTTTCTCAGGTTCGTAATCTTTGACTTTTCTGGACTTATTTCCAAATTTAATCGTTCTTTGAGCCAAAGTTTAACAGACATAAACATTCGTTCTGCTTCATCTCTGGTTCTGCACATGATTTTGAGGTCGTCAGCGTACCTGATAATATAGCATTCCTTGAGTTTCGATCCTTTGCGTATTAACTTGATTTTGTCGTTGTTATTTTTTGTAGGGGTATGACGTTTCAAAGCTTTCCCATTGGTCGCTAATCCACCAGTCTAATTCATTAAGGACTACGTTAGAAAATAATGGAGAACACAGCCCACCCTGAGGAACGCCTTTGTTAGGGATTCCTAGTCCCTCAATTTCTGCTTTTAACATAGCCGATATAATACAAAGAAGTTGTTTGTCCTTAATTCCCATCGTCCACATCTGTTTAAGAAGTTTTCCATGATCTACATTGTCGTAAAAACCCTTGATATCAATATCTACGACAAAATGTAGATGCTGTAGGTTAATCATTCTGTGCATTGTGGCTTTTGCATGTTCTGTACTTCTATTCGGTCTAAAGCCATAGCTGTGATTATGAAACTTTGCTTCGCAGATTGGTTCGAGGATTTGAAGTATACACTGCTGGAGCAGGCGATCGAACATAGTAGGTATTCCAAGAGGGCGCTTTTGGCCATTGTCTTTTAAAATTTCTACCCGTCTGACCGATTGCGGTATATAGTTCTTTAGCCTTCTTTTCACCATGGTTATAACTTGTTGATTGGTCATACCTGCAATATCCTTGATGGTTTTACCGTCAGTACCCTCTGTATTACTTCCTGTATTAGCCTTGATGTTTCGGTAAGCCAAAAGAATGTTGCTTTCTTCTACAATTTTATCGTATAGCTTATTGAACTTTACACCATTGAGACTTCTTTCATATAATTCATCAAAGGTACTTTGTTGCCCATAGTATTCATTGTGACGCAACTTGGTATTCGCGGTAGTGGTAGCCATAGTCGGCAACACCTCCTTTCGAGGTTAGCCTCTTTTAGTCTCACCAGAACCTATGGAGTGATTTTGTGATGGTAAGTTTTCATTTAAAGTAGATTGACTTGGGTCTATCCCTCCACCACTTATTATCATGGTTTCATCGGTACTGTGACCCTACTTTCACATTGATAGAGACAAGTTGCCTTGTCAACGTTTCACAGACTATAAGGGTCTCCACGTTCAACGCTTACCACGTTCCAACATCTCTATCTATACATATACCGTTAGGTAGCTCCTTTGGGTTTGTAGACTGGATGATGCCTGTAACATCATAAGGATTTTCATAGTTACGAATTTTACTGGTCCTCATCTACCAAGCATATACTTGCTCTGACATTTCTATCAGGCAAACTGATCACCCGTACATTCGGAACTTCGTCAGCAGGTTTTACCTACATTCTTACCATGGGTATTTTCTAGACCTCCGCACTATAGACTGCACCATCCACGCTGGACCGGTTTCCCGTTTCTTGCAAAACAGGGCAGTTCTCATGCGACTTCACCGAGCTTCAGACGCTTCGACGCTTATACATATACACGCATGTCGGAGTATTAAAGTGAACCCTTCAAGGCGTTACCCTATCATTTGATTCATCAAGATGTCAGTTCTATCAGTATTTCTACCGATGCCTAAACTTTTCATTTAGGAACGTGTCGCACCATAACTGCATTTACAGGACAAGTTCCCCTTGAAAAAGTATCCCATCTTATTCCTGATGCCTCACGAATACAATCAACAGTTCCATTTTTAATGTTTCTGGTCCAGAACTCTGGCACAGCACTTTTGTCCGCATCATTCTCGGTGCTAAATATCTCCTCAACGCCAAATACTGAAAAAGCTTGTTTTTCCTCAATTCTGTAATTCGTCTCAACATCTCCCTTAACAGAAATATGAAAGGAAATAGGTGGATAGGCTTTTAGCTTTGTTCCAATCCTTCTGACTGTAGTTGGCGTAACACCGTGAAGTTTTCTGAATGCCCTGGAAAATGAGATTGGGGAATCATACCCATATTTAAGTGCCAGGTCAATTACTTTGGCATCTGTCCTCTGAAGTTCAAATGCCGCAAGTGTATGCCTTCTTCTCCTTATATACTCGGATAGCGGAACATCCGTAATGAATGCAAACATCCTCTGAAATTGATATTCAGAGCACACAACAATTTTCGCAACTGCTTTAATATCAATATCACCAGCAAGATTTTCCTCAATATATTTAATTGCACTATTCATCTTGTCTAGCCACTCCATATTTAACCCTCATTTAATTAAAGTATATAAGACTTTCTCATTATAGTCGCAACTTTTCATAAAATTATTTGCTTGGTTGGCGTTACATAAGTATATAAAGAATACGCATAAGCCATCTCTTTGTAATTTCTTATGTAAAACTTGCAGGATTTTAATTATCTCTATTTTATAAAACTTACGACTCACAAATCATAAACCGCCCAAAAATTGTAATCAAATAAAGTCCTTAATGAACAATATCCTACAAATACGTCACATCTTATGAGACGATGCTAGGACATCGATTGAACATCGTAAAATCTCATTAGTTTTTGACTTGTGTATCAATTAAGTCGTGGAGAGCGTGTGTCCTCTACGAAGCCTATTTTTTTCTCTTTTTAATGCTGATCAATGTACTATGAACATATGTATTATTTTGGAACTCAAACCGTCCATCTTTTATCAAATAATTTAGAAACTCTTCTTCGTTAAAAGTAAGATATCCCTCAATAAGTAATTGACAAAATACTTCGTCCAATTCTCTTTCTTTTCGTTTTCCTTTTAGGTAATCAAAACAAAAGTCCGAAATTTCCTTGTTCAATCTCAAAATTTTAGGAGCTGAAACCCAAATAAAGTCTCTTTCACTTTTACCTAATGCAAACAAAGCATCTAAAATCGAATATTCTATATCACCATTCTCGGGATTATTTCTATATAATGGTTTCAAATAATCAATTGCTTTTTCGTACTCTTTACAAAGAACATAAGCCTCTCCCAAACGCCATTGTGCGTGGATATCCTCGGGGTTATTCTTTGCTATCATCTGTCTAAGCATTTTTAATCCTTCGTAATCCCCCTTACTAATGAGTTCATAGTCATCCTCCCAATCTTCATATCCATCCTCGCCAGTTTTATCGTCAATTTCCTTTCTT
>JARLHW010000131.1 GCA_031292075.1 Desulfosporosinus sp. | reverse complement strand
GATTTATAAAATATTATATATTAAATTATCCTGATTATCAACTATTATCAATAGAAATAAAATAAATAGGAAGAAAAACCCCGGCTTCGCGAGGAGTGGCACGAAGACGGGGATGGTATAAGAACGGCACCATAGAAAACCTGCTTCCGCGGGGGTAACGGAAGCAGGAAAGGCATTAAATTATAATCTTCAGTGCAGTTGAGAGAATAGTTTCGATAAGCCCTTCGAAGAACTTATCGAGATCGGGTTTAGCGAGTCCTTTTTCTTTTAGCAAAAGTAGTTCTGCCTGGTCGCGCTTCCCTTTTACAAGCCACAGAAGATCATCGGAGGTTAACTTCCCTTCTGCAAGAAGGGATATCCAGCGTTGAGCATCATCTTTAATTCCGGTTAAGAATTTTTCCGCATCATCAATTGCTTCTGTAGTGAGTTCATTCCAATTATCGCCGATAAAGGATTTGATACTGAGAAGAAGCTGGGTCCAAAATTCCGCAAATGTTTTCATATTATTCTCCAGTTTAATTTATAATATTAAGTTTAACTAACCGCCTGCCTGTCACGCAGGAGGTCGAGTGGTAAAGTCTTGTGGATGGGGACGGTAATATTGGGCTGGGCGGCGAGGTACTGCTGCCCTGTGGAGGGGCTGGCTGTAACACAAGTTAGGTGTTGGAGGGGGACGGTAATATAGGGCCGGGCGGCGAGGTACTGCTGCCCTGTGGAGGGGCTGGCTGTAACACAAGTTAGTCGTTGGATGGGGACGGTAATATAGGGCCGGGCGGCGAGGTACTGCTGCCCTGTGGAGAGGCTGGCTGTAACACAGGTTAGGCAGTGTAGGGGTATGGCAATATTGGGCCGGGTAGTGGAGTTCAGGAGCCCCGTGGAGGGGGGCGGAAGTTTCTTTTTATTGTTTTCGAGATCGATAATCAAATTAAAGTCGAAAGCTATGAGAATTTTGACCTGGGAAATAAATTCATTACTAAGGGTATCCTTATTTTTCCAGCGTTCGAGGAGACCGAACAGGGAGCTTCTCTGGGGATCGCGGATAATTTCCCACTGAGCAGTTGTTTCATCATTATAGGGAATTGTTTTAGAGTATTGATATGCCTGTTCGACATCGAATTTTAGGGAGTCGATTTCGGCCCGGTGCCCGGAATAGGTTTCATTTGATTTACTAATCAGGTTAAGGGCCGTGGTTTTAATGGAGACTGCCCTATCGTACGCAACCTGATTGAATTGGGAGACAGGCGAACATCCAAAGAGAGAGAGGAACAAGACCGAGGTAATGAAAGTTACTGATAATAGGCGCATTTAGGACCTCCATTATTTTTTT
>JARLHW010000130.1 GCA_031292075.1 Desulfosporosinus sp. | reverse complement strand
CCCCAAAACCCCAAAACCCCAAAACCCCAAAACCCCACAGGCGCAATTTGCATGTGAGATCTGTATGTGGCACTACACCCCCTCCACGAAATAGGATAGATAAACGAATCTCGAATCGATACGACGAGGAGTGGTTGATGTTATATAATAGACCCTACTGCAACTTCTGTGGCACATTCATTGTAGCGTTGCGGATCTCTAGTAGCTTCCTTGCTATCATGGCAAGCATCGTCGCGACTCCTTGGTCAGTCCGGGCGCTAGTTTCGACGTAGAGCATGCCATCGCGATCGGCTATTGCTTCCGCTTCTTCTGACGTGATTTCACTTCTCAAATCAATTTTGTTTGCGACTAGCATGGTGAGCGCTAAGTATCTGATGTTGTCATTCGCTAATACGAACCATTCTTTGATATTGTCGAAAGACCTTTTGTTGTCCACACTAAACATCAGTATTATCACATTAGGCCTTTGAGCTTGAATATCTGTTATCATCTCCGATTTAAGACATTTTTTATCGCTAATGTTAATGAAATGAAATTTCAATTTTGCGCCTTGATAAGGAAAATAAAGCACATTTTCCATGGACTTGAATTCTACCGTTATATGTTCTGTGCATCTATTAAGCAGTGTAAACTTTCCAACAGATTTGTCTCCAATAAATATAAGATTGTATTCGCCTATCGTCACAGGATCTTCTGCACGCAACTGCGAAATATCGTTTATCCTATCTTTTTCACAAATTATGCCTTTATAGTGTCCGTCAATCGGCATGTAAGACTTTCGATTTGCAGCGGAAAGCTCCAACCCTTCTGCAACGTCCGTGGCAGTACCGTCTTTCACTGACAATTCCAATTTACTACATCGCTTTAGCCACGGATGGACTTTCAGCTGATCGATGTTCATTCTGTCACATTCTTTGAGCTGAATGCAGCCAGTTATGAAGTCCATGCATGCGTACGAAAATCCTCCGATGATAGTGTATTTGCCGCATTCCAGCTCCTCCACGGTGTTGAAGGGAAACTTCCCTGTGAGCATATGATATGCCAGCACTCCGATCGACCAGATATCCGTCTTGTACGTGTGCTCCAGACCTTTCACCACCTGCGGTGAAGCATATTCTGGCGCACCCTCAATTCTTTCAGCAGGTTCTTGGAGCAGTCTGGCACTGATGTAATCGCACATCATCGCTTCATACTTGTTCGTTTTTGCATCACGGCGAAGCAGAATATTACCCGATGTTAGATTTTCGTGTATAAGCCCCTTCTCTTCGCGCAAGCATGTATAGCTTTGCAATATCTTCTGAATTATGCACGCAACATCATCCTCTGATAGCGTTTTATGTTGTTCAGATAAGAACTGTTCCAGATCATTGCAACTGTACCAGTTATACATAATGCATGCGTATCGCTGTTGTTCGTCCGTCATACCTCTAACAAGTTCTACATATAACTCGTGGTTTATTCCGCGCATGCTGTTAATGATCGCAATTTTTGCTTTTATGCTTGCATCGCTTCTGTCCTTAAGCGGTATAACCTTTATTGCGTATGAATGCATCCCGCAGCGTGCTTTATACATTCCACCACGTTTCCCCAATCTTTTCAGCAGCGTAAATTCTCGCACCTTCGTTCCTTCTTTCGGGTATGCGTCCCATTTCAGATAGGCGTCATCGCACAATCCTTTGGTCTCCTCTAAACCCACAGCGGGCTTGACCTTCACGCTTGGCTTCTCGTTCACTTTTGGCAGATCAATCGCCAGTACTGGTGGGACGACACTCACTTTCTCGCCTGCGAGCAAGTCGGCTGTCGTTCCTTTTCCTTCCGCTTCCTTCTGCTGCGGCATCGCGGCTACCTCCTTCTTCTCTTCGGACGACTTCTTCTCCTCGAGCATCTCCCGCTCCTTCACCTTCCCGAGAGACTCCAGATACTCCTTCCTCGTCAGGAACCACTCCTCCATATCCCAGTTCCTCAGCACCTTTCCGGTCACCGGACATCTTCGCCTCCAATTCTTGCTTTCCCGCTCAGTTAGAAGCACATACCCGCTCGTATCGCTGCTTATCTTCTTCGTATAGCACCTCTTGTGCACTAGCCTGCCCTCGCATACCCCCGAGTCGCAGTCCGTCGTAAGCTCGCGACACATCAAGCACTCTTTTTCGAAGAATTTACCAATCGCCTCATATTTCGCAAGATCTTGCGTCTGGTACACAATCTGGCAGTGTGTCGGCATGAGCATCACCGTGAGACTTTCCTCACTCTGATCCAAGGAGGAGTCTATCGGTATTATATCCTTGTGCTTCGCCGTGTAGTTCGTCACGAACACCCCGTTCTTCGGCTGACTATTCGCGATCGGGTCCAGGGTCAGCACGTCCACCCCAATTTGTAGCAGCAGCGGCACCACTGCCAGCACCATCATTCCCGGATTCGTGCCCATTTTCATCACCTGTTCATATATGTATTCGTCGAAGGCCATGTTCAAAGCCTTGGCAAAAGCTTCAAACGAAATGCCGCCGACGATCAGCCCGCGATTTCGCCGCATGAAGGTGGCCGTGACGCACCGTAGCCACTGGACGGCGGTCCGGTCGAACTCTGCGTCCTGGTTGAAGCAGTCGTACAGCTTCTGCAGGCCGGCGAATATCCCATGGTAATACTGTGTGTTTATGATGACTTTGAGCTTTGCTTCCAGGATTTTCGTGATCTCCTGGTCATCGTTGGGGACCGCGTAGTGCGGGTCTTGGAGAAGCCTAAGGAAGGTCTTGGCCTCGCCCTTCAGAACCAGTCGCTCGAGGTAGGAGAAGATGACCGCCCGGTAGTAGCTGTTCCCGTCCCAGCGGGTGTGTCTGAAAAGCGGGAAGTGCGACTGCAGCTCCGGCCTCATCCCCTGGATGGCCTTCGCGTCGTGGATCTCAGCGAAAAAGTTCTCGAGGGGCAGCAGCGGCCCCACGCTATTATATAAATGTTGCGATGAGTCATATAACTCCATTGTTTGCTCGATGTTATAAGAATCATAACTTATGTGCTCCGGCTATTTAAGGTTCGATGTGCAGCTGATATATTCTGATCTCGTGCTCTAGACGTATCTTGTGTCTAGTGCTAGATCTGTGCGCATTGGGGTTTTGGGGTTTTGGGGTTTTGGGGTTTTGG
>JARLHW010000129.1 GCA_031292075.1 Desulfosporosinus sp. | reverse complement strand
GGGCTCGCTCGACACGGTGAAGAATATCGCCATCTCGATGGCGGCGGCCGGCGCCTTCGCCGAGGTGGGGGACTTGACGGATGGGCATTTCGACACGCCGAAGGCCGACGACGAAGGCGGAATTTCTCTGACCAATCATGCCGGAGAAACGCCCGGTCAATATTTTGGCACGGCCAATTATGCCGAGAACGTCCTCGGCCATGCGGCGGTGGGTTGCGCCCAGGCGGCGGCGAGCGGTGGCAGTTGCGCCTCCGGGGCGGCGGCGTCGGGCCTGTCGGCGACGGCGACGCCCGTCAGTGTGAGGCTGGGCTTCACCGACGGTCTGGCCCTTTCCAGCGCGATCGGCGGGGCGGCGTCTTCGCTCACCGGGGGAACCTTCTCGCAAGGGGCGATGAACGGGGCTTATGGGTATCTGTATAATGCGACGCTTCAATTTGGAGCGACAGCTGCAGCAACTTTTGGTCCTTGGAGTGTTAACATCTCGGGCGGAATTGCTGTCGACGACAAAGGTAACCTTGGTCTTTATCAAGCTGGAGGTTTCGGACCTGCCGCTGGTGGAAATGCTACACTTGGAGCCAATCTCGCCGTTTCTAATGGACAGACTATTTATGATCTAGAAGGGCCATTTATGAACTATAGTGCAAATGCTGCATTGGGACCCAACGTAGGCGTTGATTCCTTTACCGGACCAAGTGATCATGGCGAGGTTACGGGCGGAGGGTTGAGTGTTGGTGTGGGCGGCGGTTTTGGTGGTAGCATGTCGGTAACAGACACAAAAATTATTCCCCTTCTCGTTACTCCTCTCAAATGAAGAAAACAAATAATTTTCTATTTTCACAATTTTTTGCAGGAATGTTCTGCCTATTTATTCTGTGTAGGGTTTTGTTGTCTCTATACTTAATGTATGGCGCATCACGCCATCCATTATATGATATAGGTTCTACTTTTAAGGTAATTATACACGGTGTTATCGTTTATGTCAGTTTTTTTGAAAAGTCAATTCTTGATATTTTGTATTGGGGGTGGATGGTGTTTGTGTTTTTGGCAATTTTAGCGAAGAGTATAGAGAACTCTTCATTGAGGAAGTAGCCACATTATTTGAATTACGGAATTACGTTGATAGTGCACTAGCCGCTCTTATTCACGAGGCCGCCAAAAGCGGCCCGCTTTTGCATTTTCTTGAAGCAAGGCAAGCTTGACCGTAGGGGCCTACGGGCCCCTCGGTGGCGATCATTTTCTGGAGCGGAGGTCGGGGGTTTCGGCAACGGGTG
>JARLHW010000128.1 GCA_031292075.1 Desulfosporosinus sp. | reverse complement strand
GCTGCCACGCTCTTGCCGCTGGATACTTGCTCCGATACAACATCCCGCCATCGCGATATGTCTTCTTCTCTGTAACGTCCCATGACATCAGAATCATGTCCAAAGCAGAGATCCACAAGATGTTGTTTGCATACCGCTCACTATATAATCCGTGTTCGTGATTTTGAGATTCGAGAGGCTAAATGCAAAGGCCCGGCGCGATGCGCCGGACCTTTTCCCTCTAAATCCACTGATTTAATTATACGGAGGTGGACATAACTACTATGCCAATCTTTTGGAGTCGGATACTGGTTTGTTATGAATGGTTTGAGGGGTATTTTGCAAGCTCAGGGCTTGACGGGTTTTGGTGGTCAAAGCCCAGAAGGCAGTTACTCCACTTATCACAATAAATAGTTATAAATATCCACCTCATACTATTTCATGTGGCGTCACTCGTCTTATGCCCCATCCTTCTTAGAAGCTCTTTGAATAGAGGTCTCGCTTCGAGCTGCTCCATGTCGATTGCCACTAGGAGGGTGCGTGTAAGAGTCGCTGGATTCAAAGTACGAAACCCGTCATGCTGCCGGATGTACCACCCAAAAGCTTCCCTGAATTCATGTCCGTGACAAGCTTGGTCGGGAACTGGTGGTAATAACATGCGTAATTCTTCAATCTGGATATGTAGTCTCTCAATATCAGCTGCAGAGGTCGTGTTCTTGAAGCAACTTGTGATGTAGGAGCTCTTATTGAATGATGGGAGTTGTGTTTTTCTATCGAATTCACAGAATTGACTGTATTTCGCTCGTCCTTCATCTCGGGAGTCAGGAAATCTCCCTATAATTCCTAATTTGGCTGCCGCAGCTCGGATTAGAAACGATTCTCGTAATAGAATTGACAGTTCCGTTATGATTTTTGCAGGATTCTTTGGAAATTTTTGGATTCCTATATTGACGTATTTGGTCAGCGTGCTTAAGTCGAAGGCGTAAGTATCTAGAGCTGTGCAATCCGTGAAGAGAAGGAGCTTGTAATCTGTCGCGCTATCAAGGATATAGTCTAGGTCTTTATCTGCGATACATACGACCGCATACTCGCTTATTCTGTCATCCAGAAGTGCCGCTAAAGTGATAACCCGGCCTCGATTTCCATCAGTCAAACCCAATTTATTTACTTTGTCCGGAGCAATCTCCACTGTATCGATTGAGTATACGGATACTTCTGATAAGCCTCGTGTATTCAAGAAGTGCTGGTAGAAGCGTCTATCCTCAGACCCTTCAACGAACACTTCCCTAATATCATCGTGCAGGGCGTGCCGCTCAATTATTTCCGGGATTGTTCTCTGAACGACTGTGCTATCCATTCTCGGCGCTCTTATTCAGATTGAGGACTAAATCGCTATAACGCGTCAACAACTCCACTGAATGGGTAGCCATTAAAAACTGGATTCGTTTTCCAGCGGTAATTTCCAATAGCGCCTGCAGTAGCTTGCGTTGCCAGACAACGTTCAGTGAGATCTCAGGTTCATCGACCATGAATAGACCTGAGCGTTCTTTTGCCATTAATGTGCTAGCTAAGATGAACAGAAGCTGCCCCTCGCCGGAGGACAACATTGAAGGTGTGATTGCTTCGTTTCCCACATTAATTCGTAGTCCTCTTCCTACAGTAAGCGAGACGTTTTTTTGCTTGTAGAACGACGTGAGTATTTCGACGAATTGGAGCAATTGAATCCGGATTGGGTCTAGTGCCTCAAATCGTGCTCTCAAGCTCTCGATGTAAGGT
This sequence comes from Desulfosporosinus sp., assembly GCA_031292075.1. GTDB lineage: Bacteria > Bacillota > Desulfitobacteriia > Desulfitobacteriales > Desulfitobacteriaceae > Desulfosporosinus. The sequence goes on along the minus strand of JARLHW010000128.1, from coordinate 2,646 downwards.
CGCATGACTACTAGAGCGGTTTTCCTAGCAGTTTCGGACATTCCGGTTAGGGACTTAGATAGCGGTTCCAATTTGAGCGGCTGTGACAGACCAAACCGTTGAAATTCGTATGACCTTTTTTCAAGGCTTGCTAGTTCATTCATGACCTGTGCCAGACTTAAGTCAGGCTTTAATGGTTCTCGACCCGCGCTGGCAAGCTTCTCGATGATTTTTGCATAAACTGCGTTTACGTCATCCTCTCCTTGCGATGAAAGACGTAAGGCTTGCGTGGTGGCCCATGATCCGATTTGCTCAACAGCAGCTGAGATAGAGAGCGGCTCTTCAGCCCTGTTCGTTGCGTCGTCTTCGTCGAACAGGCTTCGTTGGGCCTGCCGACGTCTTTGAACCTGTTGCTCTTTTGCTCCGGGAACCGTTGTAAATATTCTTCTTTTATCTGTGACGTAAATCATTCGAAGGTCTAGTGCACTCAATGCAGTTAAGACCTTTTGATGATTTTCTTCAATTTTCTGACTCTCTTGATGGCGTCTCATGAATTCATGTGGCTCAAGCCTAGACAGGATTGAGTTTAGGTCTTCATCCTCAGAAAAATATTGAGCTCTTGCTAGAAGGGTTGAATTCTGAAGAATGCTTATTACATAACCTGTTTGCTGGAAGTCATCTCTTGCTGCGATTACGCTCGTACCGTTGGCAAAATCAACCTGAAATGTCTTGAACCTTATTTTCTTAAGCTGTGCCTTATGGCCTACTTTGTCTATATGCGAAAGAAGGAAGAAAAGAATTCTGAGGATCGTGGTCTTGCCTGTGCCGTTGTCCCCGTAAAGTAGGAGGACTCTGGAGGCTAGTGTTTGTGAAGATTGTTCGGAAAGATCGTATCGATACCGTCCGAAAAGACCATCCACAAAAATCCTACGGATACCACCGTCGCTAAGCCACATATTGTAAGGGCTCTCTTGGATCGTCCACGAGTCCATTCTCGACCTCCTTTCCAACAGCTGAGTTCGTCCGGACTAATTACTCCAGTCCAGCAGTGCACCATTCTTCGGTCGGGTTTTGATGTTCCCGGAGGATAACTGCGTTGGCTATCTTATTGTTCGTGTGGAGGTTTAGGTGTCTGACATTTGAGGCGTTCCTGTTTGTGGGAATTGTAGCCCTTGGGTCGCGTTTTGTGAATAGTCACACAGCGAAAAGCAGATTCCTTGCTGCGCTGCGGAATGACAAACAAAGGGGTGCGGAATGACAAGCTAAGGAGTGGGGAATGACATGCAAAAGAGAAGCTTTTTAACCGGGATAAACTGGCTGCGGCAAGCTCAGCTTTGGCGGACGAAGATTCCCTCGGCGGCTGAAGCCGCATTAAAATAGGCTGCTTGTGGCGGGACTAAAGTCCCGCCCTTTCAAAACACTTGTATTTCAGCGCCCACCCTTCGGTAGAAAAAATGCGAAGGATGGGGCACTCATTGTTTGGGGCGGGATCGAGATTCCTAAACTTCGGATGGGTCACCCGCCAAAGCGCCGGGCCTGAAGGCCCATAAAATGGGCTGTATTTCCGGGGACTGAAGTCCCCGGCTCCCTCCGAAATCTGCTATCTACAACTGTAGAACTAGGATGGGCCATCCGCCACAAGCGGAAACATTCCTTCAGTTTTCCGACGGCCTCTCGACATGATCGATTACAAGAACATCCAGCGGAGCCTTCATCGGCTTCAGCTTTAACCCTAGTTGTTCTTGAATTGCCGTGAACAGATTCGGGCCTGTCGAATCCTTCATAGGCCTAGCCCCGCTGTAGTGGGTAAATTGCGTCTCGTCGGGCGACCATTTCAGATCAAAATCAAAATTGTCTGTGAGTCCCGTATTATCCACAATTTTACGGTCAAGGACAACGAACGACAACCAATTTGAAAACTGCGAGAGCGGAGCTTTCCTGAAGGAGCATTCTCCTAAATGCGTGCCGCCACCACCGCTAAAACTGCTGTTGGGATCGGACGCCTTAAGTTTTGAACCGCCCTTTGCTACCGACAAAACATAGACAGGGAGCTTCCTCTGTTCTCGATGAAATTTCAGTTTGAAACGGTCAGCCAGGACTTCTTTCAATAATTCTTCCGGCCAATCGTTATTCTTAACAATATCCACGCCTTCGATTGCTTGTGCCTGAACATCATATTCATCGTCAGCAGCCCAATTCGGACCGTCCACAACTTGCGCACGGTCAATACCGTAGGCAAGCATCATAAGATACTTTACCGTTGCCTGATATACGAAAAGACTCCGCCCTCGTTTAATATCGTGTGCGCTGTCACCATGAGTATCCTTGACCGGTCTAATCGTAGCCACTTCGAGTATCGGCGGCTGCAGAGCCTGTTTTTGTGAAGCTTCTATAGGTGATTGCGTCTGGCTCCTCAGGGATACAGGCATAACCATGATCGCTGCAAAGACCCAATACCATGCCGAGGTTTTCGACCTTAGCTCAACCTTCCGAAACATAAGCACGTCTCCTTAGAGCAGTCATGTAATCCTAAAAACGGCAGTCAGTGTGCCAGATGAGGGTATGTTTGGAGCAGCTTTTGGGGTTGGCTTGGGATGATTCTGGCTACGATATATTCCAGCAGCGTCTTCCACCGGTCTGTAGTGGGCGACTGCTCCGTAACGCTTC